>DJJW01000095.1:218761-230991 GCA_002434335.1 Lachnoclostridium sp. UBA6558
CCTGGCCCCGGTCCCGGCATCGGTGGTCTCGGCCCTGGTCCTCTTCCCGGTGGTCTCTGATCTGGTCCAGGTCTGGAGCCAGGTCCCTGATTATTAGGACCTGAAGGCGGAATTACAAATTCTTCACTGGATAAAACCTCATCATCCGTTAAAGACTCGTCATTATAATGACCCTGTTTGTTGAAAGCATTACTATCGTCCAACGTACAGTCTCCTCACATTTCTATCTTACAATATCATATGTCATTTTGATAAATATGTGATAATACTCTTTTATTAGGATCAATCAATGTTATTGCCTGTATATCACTTTTCAACGTTTACTAACTACCTTACAGTAATTATTACTTACTACTTGTGATTTAACTCTGTTAATATTACTACTAAATTCCATTTAACTCCTGGTAAAGATTTTTCGCATAAGAATCCGTCATCCCACTAATGTAATCTGTAACCATAAGAAATCTTAAATATAAATTCTCAGCCTCATCATCAGTTTTTGCGCACAAATAGTCTTCTTTATAATTTGAAGAAACAATATTTATAAGCTTTTTATCTGCTTTGGATAGTTTATATTCCGCTTCCTCTGTTTTACTTTCTGCTTTCCAATGCAACGCAGCATAAACAAAATCATCCAATAGAGAACTAATAATTTTTTTTGCTGATAATTCCAACTTTAAGATTCCTTTATTATCATATACAAATTCACTCATTGCACCTTTTAGAATTCGTATTGATTCCTGATGGTTCGTATCATCAAATAAGTCCTTCTTAAATACGCCCTCCATAATGTCATCATAGCTTTTCGAGAATCTGTAGGATGCTGCATACATCAACCACATCCTGACCCGTTCCATCCACTTCTGAAAAGCAATTAAGTCTTTTTCTACACTTCTGCTGGTATCATCCATACGATTTTTCAGGTCATCAATTAACTCTTGTGAGTATTTCTTATGAAAGGGATTGGTGATTTCCATGATTTCCCTCTCAAAGTATTCAATGAACTGTTCTGTAGTAAGTAAGCCTTTCTTCACTGCATCTTCTANNTCTTCTAAATCAGCAGTTGAATATGCTATATCATCTGCCGCCTCCATTAAGTAAACAAGAGGGTGGCGTACATATTCTTTCTCTTGCTTGGTTCCCGTTACAGAAGAAATCAGGTCAATTGTACTTTTTTCTGAGTAAAAATATCCAAGTTTATGTCTCTTTATATCCTCATCCTCAGAATTATACTCCAAAGAGGAGGTTGGATATTTTATAAGCGTATTTACTACACCATAAGTTAAATTTACTTCATAACCTTCTTGTCTGTTCATTACTTTAGACAGAATTCTTAATGCCTGGGCATTACCTTCAAAGTTCTCCAGATCTAATCGCATCTGTTTATGCAGAACTTCTGCAACAGGCTTGCCTTTGTATCTGAAATCGTCATTTTTAAATTCTTTCTTGAACCATTCACCAATAACCACTTCACCAAAGTGACCAAAAGGCGGATTTCCAATATCATGTAACAATCCCGCACAGGATAATATTACAGGTATTTCATCCGTAACTTCACTGTTATTCTTAAAAAATTCCTGCAAATAGGGAGTCGTATTTCTGGTTATCATTATTCCCAGCTGCCTTGCAATTGTAGAAACCTCAATGGAATGTGTTAGTCTAGTTCTGACAAAATCACTTTTATCCAACGGAAATACCTGTGTCTTATCTTGTAATCTTCTAAATGCTGCGCTGGATATAATCGATTTATAATCCTTTTCCAAATCACTTATCGGATACTTTTCAAAAGTTTCAGGTTCTTTCTCTCTTTCAACTTGGGTTTCTAATGATAATAATTCATTCCAATTCATATTGTGCCACCAATAACTCTTCCTTTGATTACTTTCTGATTCCATTTAAATCTTTCTCACATTTAAAGATATATAACCCTACAAGCATTATAAGACAAACGATAGTTAATTTCCACTATTTCTTGTACGAGTACCCCCTTGACCTTTTTCCTGTTTTGCAGTATATACTTCTGACTCTGGTTCTTGATAAGTTAATATCCTTCTCTGGAGATAACAATTTCATATCATATATAAGGGAAAGTTTTTTATGTAAGTACCCTTATCATCACTAGAACCATCTCTGCAGCTATGACTTCCTATGCCCATGGAGTCAGTATTGGTTTATTCAGTTACCTCTTCTTTCACCATAAAGTTATTTATTAAATAGTCATAGGTGGTTGCAGGCACAATTTTTCTCATTGCTTCCTCATTCTTTTCCTTCAGATATTTTCGGACGGAAGACGCACTAATTGGTTCGTTTTCTTTTTCAATCCGATCAAATATTACCAATTGCACTCCATAGTACGGAAGTAACTCTTGTGTGTGCTGTACGAGCTGTCTTGTGATCGGACATATTGGCTCTGTTCCCATAAACCGCATGGTAATATTCAGTGTCGGTGCTATAAACCCAGCCATTACTGTGATATCCTTGCGTATATCAAATTTCACCTCTTTTTTAATTTGATCCCGTTGAAAATATTCAGGAAACAATGCAGCTGAAGCCATAACATTTCCTGTTGGCAGTACCTTTACATTCTCTAAGTCTTTACAGCCTTCCCTTACCATAGCAAACCGGTCTTTAAAAGAAAAATATGATCTATCTTCCTGCACTACAAAAACATATAGATTCTCAACGTGCTTTAGTGACATTTCTACCAGTCCCCGATGTCCCAGGGTAAAAGGATTCGCATTCATGATAATACAACCCGTCTTTTTTGAATTCTGAAAACGGTATTGTTTTAATTCCTCTATACTTTTTAGAAATTCTTTATCTTGGGACAGCTTGGTATAAAATGCATTATGAAGCACCTGTTTCTTTTGGGCATTATCATATATACCGTTATCATTCAGAATGCAATCTCCCAAAAATTCCTCAACCAGGAATTCACTGATTCCGGCGTTTGGTTTATGGTTCCAGTGTGTCGTATCTAAAAAGATTTCACCCATATCATGAGGTCTTTGAAATATTTGATGGGCATCAAGATATTTTATCTTTTCAAAAGCAAATCGGATATTATGATTTTCTTCCAATCTGCTGTATACTATAACTATCATATCAGCAGATTTCACAGGCGTGCTGCGGATGAGTCTGGCTATGTCTATATCATCTGCCCTAGGTACTCCGTGATTCACCACTCGGATTTTTTTCTCCGGAAACTTCTGATTTACATATCTTTGTACATAACTGGATATCGTATGTTTATCCTCAACACCTACTCCAAACAAGGTACTCGGACCAAACATATGAATTGTCCGGTTATACAGAAAAGGCGTGTCCGACGTAAACCGGATTCCATCTATAATATTCAGCATAGAGTTTCTGACATCAATATTATGAACTCCCGTATGGTTTCCAATAAATTGAAAATCCATCATCTCATTAATCTTTTTTCCGTCATACTCTTTTAGTCCATCGCAAAACACCTGGATTCCTTCCTGGGATCGAAACCATTCTTTGTCCTGCACTGTATGCATTGCCAGAAGGGCTTCCCGCTCTGTTTTCTGCTCTATATCCATAACCAGGGGACAACGCAGTATACATAAATTAGAAGGCAATATCTTTTTTAAAGCTTCCGTCAACATATTATCTTCTTTTTTGTATACATTGTAGATGCTATCATACAATAGCACCAACAGCTGATACCAGGATACAAAGTTACCACCAGAACCTTTATCCGCTCCCAGTATGATATCAAAATCACTTTCCCGAACTTCCATTTTCTCCAATAACACAATCCGATTCGTATCAGAAAGCATTTTATATACCTGTTCACTCATTTCATCTGGTAAGAAGGCAATTTTTTTGTAATTATGATAGGTTAAATAGAAGTTAAATATACTGTCAAAAACAATCTCCAATTCTTTAAGATATTCTAAAGTGATACGGGTCTGATTCTTTTTTCTTTGAAATCTTGATTCGTCCACGACAAAATAAAGGGGTGTTCCATCCTCTTTTAATACCAATAAAGAGCGCAGTTCTTTTTCGGCTATAAATTTTCTAACAATTTCATACTCTGTTTCCTCTTCCGTAAATCCGTTAAAGTCAGCTGTACAAGGTTGCTCTACCAAAGATTTCAAATTTCCTTTTAAACCATCGCCTTCCTCCAGCAGCTGCTTCACTTTATCATAGGATATCTCACCAATAATCTTATTATCATCTTCCAGATATACCACTTCACATGTATCATCCTTCTTAAATAGCTCCAATAGGTCATTTATGGTACTATTGCAATGTAATTTTCTTATCTTATCTTTTATAATCATAATATCTCCCCTATCTGTGCGGGCAAAAAATGCCGGCATTATTTTAAAATAACTGAACAAATCAATCCTTGAGCTCTTGAGCCATAAGTTTATATAGGTTGGTTACATCAGATAATTCTTGTTCTTTCAGGTTTTGCAGCTCCTCAATAAGTTTTTGCAAAACCTCCTACGAACTGAATCATCAAATCCATCTTTATAATCTATTGGAAACCAGCGGACTCTGACTTTATTCATTACTTCCACTAATTCCTGCAATTTGGCATCGCTCTTTTGGCAAACAGGGTCCATTGGAACATAACCCGCACCACTCTTTATGATTCTATAGATTCCAACAACCATCTCAAGACTTCTCTCAGCAATAATCGCAACAAAATCCTCCTGCTTCACCCCTTCCTTTCTAAGGCAATGTGCAACCTTGTTGGCTTCCCTGTTCAATTCCTGATAAGTCAGGGTATGCTCACCATAGATCAAAGCTGCCTTATGTGGAGTTTCTAATACTTGCGCACTTTCCTATATACATTTGTATAAGAGATATTCCCTGACTTCTCAGAAAAACTTTTAAAATCAGTTGGTATCTCCAATGCCGGTATATCTTCTTTTAACAGGTTTGTCCAATATAACAGGTTTGTCCAATAACATTTTCGCTTATCCAGGCTATTCATAATCCTATCTAAACTCCTCAACTTTATAGTTTGATTTCTGTGCCCTCTGCTTTTTTCACAGTATAATTCACTAGTTTAATCTTCATGAGCTTTAGACACCCATCAATATAATACCGTAAGCTACAAGTTTTATATGGTATTTTATACCATATTATACCTTATTTTGTTATTATGCAAGGTATTTTACATATTTAGTAATTTTCAATGCAGTTTGTAAAGTCGAAAATAATCGCATTACAGAAGTGGCTGTTACAATTTGAACTGTATTGTGGTAAGACACCTATACATTCATTTTGCAACAGCCACTTAAATCATTTATTTATATTCTATTTTATTTAAGGATACCTCAGATAATCTGATTATCTACTTTTTACATTTAAGGAAAATGCATATTTATGTTTTTCGTATTCTTTTAATGCCCTGGCTTCATTTATATCATTATTAATATGACCTGTTTTTAAGGCAACCTCAAAAATAAGTTGAGGAAAATTATCCTCTATAAAATAAAGCAGTTGAGCTTTATTTTATAATTTTAGCATATCTATATGATTTTCCCAAAACTCAAAATAGGAAATTATGATTCCTTCTTGCGTTTCGGCATGATTATGCACAATAGTACTAGCAAAATCATTCATAAGCAATTTTGTTAAGTACCTTATAACATCATCTTTTGATTTAAAATGTCTGTAAAATGTTCTTCTCCCCAATTCTGCCTTGTCAATAATCCGAGATACTGTAATATCATTGTAATCTTTCTTTACTAACAATGTAAAGAAAGATTCTATAATCCTTTTTCTAGTCGGGTTTCTCTCTTCAATATTCATATGCTTGTTCTCCTGTGGCACAAAACTAAAAAATTGTATCACTTTTACTTATAATATTGTATTTAGCTTATTACAGTATTATCGTAAATTTTAGACAGATGCACAAGATTTTCAAATTTAGTGCTTTATGCGTGAAATTAGATAAAAGGAGACCTTTCCGCTATGATATTAATATTAGAATGTATTATTGCTTGTGGAATATTTTCACTCATTGTACTTCCTTCTCTTTATAAAAATCCACTGAAGCATATAATGTCGTATCCAAAAGAAATTAGAATACGGGTAGAAAATTTGCCACAATACAAAGATACTATAGCAAATATTGAAAAAACACATTTATCAATAAAAATAATCTCTATCTTAGTTTTTGCTATCGTACTTGCAGCAGTTGCATATTATTCTGGTGCAAAAACATTCTCATCTGCATTCATTTATGTGTTTATCTTATTCTTTGTTGTAAATATTTATGATTTGCTAATATTAGATATTTGGCTTTTTTGTCATAGTAAAAAAACGAGAATACCTGGAACAGAGGATATGGACAAGGAGTATAGAAATCCGTGGCATCACATTAAAGGTGCTGGACTTGGAATTATGATAGGTACTATTGTTTCATTATTATCGGGGAGTATAATTCACTTTATATCATTGCTTCCTTTATCTTAAATATTCAAATGAGCAGATACAATTAAACTCATAACTTCATTCATCATCATACTATTTCTGTTACATAGAAATGAGGAAGTTTATATTTCAAAACTTCGCAAAACAGATGGGAAATTAATTTCATACTTAAAGTAGTGTTAAACCGCCGAAAAGCCAGTGTTTTCGGCGGTTCTTTTATTGTATACAAAATAAAAACAAACCAGCCGACTGCTATGCAGGTGCGTTTCCAAATAGCTTTCGCTTCAAGTTTGCGTAGACGTGTTACCTGGTAAATTGCGATATAAACTTCCATGCATTCTCGCAAGTATGATGTCTGCACTCATGTCCCTGTCCACTGACACTAGCAAATGCGGTTCGACAAACGCCATCTTCACTGTCAAAGTATTGTATGGTCAGATAGCTTCCTCTGGCCTCATCGTAAAGCTTCTCGACACGATCACCAGAAACACCCCATATAGGATTCGCCCAATTGTCCATATCGTCGTAGCTAAGGTCAAATTTAATCTTGCATTTATTGACCTCTGCAGCATACTGTATTCTTTCCAGGCCAGAATCAGCTTGGAAAGGTAATTCCGGCAGATGTGAATTTTCGCCACCGGAATAGAATATCGGAACAGAAACAGTCGTATTTAGTCTGTCACCGAGTGGCTGACCAAATGGATTATTCTTCACTGGGAACAGTGCACTTGCAGGAGCAAGACCTGCGAAAACGCTGGGATACTCTTGATACATATCCCATGTTTTGCCACTGCCCATCGAAAATCCAGTTGCATAAATGCGATGCTCGTCTATATTGTAGTGTTTCTTAAGATTTTCAATTACTTCTACAACTTCAGTCGCTGTAACATTCTGATGATTCTCAAGTGAAACATACAAGAAGCCATATCTGTGCGCGATTTCATACCATCCTGAAACAAATGTCAGGAACATTGAAGAATCGCCACCACCATGAAATCCCATAAGCAGTGGGACCGGTCCTTTATCAAATATATCATTATTGTAATAGGCAAAATATCCAACTTTATGCTCTGCTGTATCCCCCCATGTACCTCTGTTGTCCGGTGAGGTCTTTACAAGTACGCTACCAGCTTCCTCTGTCATGTTCATTGATTCAAAATCAGGCTCAATCTCCATATTGCCACACCACATTTTAAACTTGCGGACAAAAGAATTAAAATCAGCCCTGTAGTCAGGCTCCGACTTAATTAGCAGATTCGTACAATCCTTAAAGGCTTCATTTATTTCCTTCGAATTGCCAACGCTCAATATAGCTATATCCTTACGCTTGGGTGCAGGAATAACACTCAGATTCTCCATAGAACACATCGCAGGAGTAATCTCTCCTGGGCCCCAGAGATACTCACCATTTATTGTTTTCAGCAGATTCCTGGCAACATAATCTGCCGACTCACCAAAACTATATATATCCACTCTGAATATCGCACCTCTTACAAAATAGCCCTTGAACTCCTGTGTAAAGAAATTATGTATTTCAACAATTCCATCCGAATAGCGGGGATCCATTTTAACTTCAGCTATAACGGACGCATATAACTCCTCTGTTGCATTCTTCCACCCACCTTCATCCGTCGGATAAATAAAAAGGACACTTGAATCTACTGCGGCCGCAATACTGCTAAGTCCGCTCTTATTGGCAAAATCAATTGCCTCATCCCTGCTCTGCCTGTTTTCTTCAAAGACCAGCAGCAATGGAGCCCGAAAGCTATAATTATTCGTCTGTCCATCAATATCATTTGCAGGTACATACGTCTTAAGAAAGAATTTCTCGTACTCATGCTCCCAATATTTTCCACCGTCAGCCAATGTACTGACAGATGGTCTTTCCATCAATCCCATAAAACCTCCTTAATAAATTATAATTTAATTACATCATCCAACCATTGGACTTTTGTACATATAGAGTAAAACTTATTACAAGCTCAGTACCTCAATCATTTTTTCTGCATATCTTTTACCAAGAGTAACTTCGGAATCATGACTAAAATGCAGGTTCCACTCCGTATCACTCAGTTCTACCACAAGGTCCTTGGCGGTGATCAAATGGCAGTTCTTTATAATACCTGGTAACTGGTTTACAAGCACATTATGTCCTGCACATCCCCCAGTATAAAGAAGTTCACCAACAAGAACGGGAATGTCTCCCAGATTTAAGTCCTTCTTAAGATCATTCATCAGGGTATCTACTTTACCGGGCCATGTTGGGTCACCATTATTAGATTCACCCTGATGGAAAAGAATACCCTCGATAATTCCGCCTTTCTGTTGCGCCATCTTACCACGTTCCACAATCCAGTCATATTTACTATCATCGGATTTCATAAATGTCTCAATTTTCTGACCGCTGAGAGCACAGGGAACAAGACCGATGACATCACCGACAGGATATCTCTCAACGATAGTTTTGCTAAACCAATCGCCAACTCCGACAGCTCCAGCCCAGGCTTCATGTAAAGGAGGACATGCAATATCCCATTTATTTGTTACTCTTCCAAGCTCCGGGTTATCATCAAAGCCGAGTACCAGGATACGTGGGTTTTTCTCCTTGTCTAAGTCCTGTGCCTTAGGAAATCCGGCCATATTAGATTGTCCTAATAACAGGAACACATGAAAAGTACCGGTGATTTGTTGTTCTATGTTGTTTGCTACTACAGTTAAATCATCCATGTTCTCTAATCCTTTCCTACTCTTTGTATTATTGGTATTTTTCATTTACTACCTCCTCCGAATTCCTTGCTTGTGTTTTCGTAAAGCCAACCAATGCTGATTTTGATGTCGTTTAATTTATCTGATTTGCGGCAGAATTTCTCATTTTAAATTGTACTAAATCTTGACATAGGACCAAAAAAGCAACTCTAATAATGTCATTTTAGTGCAATATTCTTTATAATTTAAATAATTTTCCTTCTGTTTCATAAATATTACCCTATAACATATCAATATGTCAGCATTATTTATACACATATTAGCATTATAAACTATATTATTCCATTCATATATTACCATTTAATAGTCATTTAGTAGTCATTTACTGCTAATTAGAATGATTTATTAAATGCCAGTATGCATGACTTACTTCCGTTTATGGATGTAATGGAAGTTACTCCTACACACATCCCTCTTTCCCCTATAATACAAGTATGGTTATCTGCCTGTGCGGGGAAGAGGAACTTTGAAAAATTATTGCTACTATTTCGAAGTTGCTCATTTATGCCTGTTTTGCTCATAGAAGAAAAGACTCAGACATTTGTACGTGATGTTCTAAACTCCATTTCAGAGCAGTTAGGAATCAAAATATTTTAGCAGCTATTTCAAGTCATACTAACAGAAATGGCTCAGAATTTCTGAATACTTTCTTGTACATTTTCACTAATTTTTCCCTACATTATTTCTCAGTAAAATATATCATAATAAAGAGGGTATATCTCCAATCAGATATACCCTCTTTATCACTGTTAAACCATTATATAATTATCTATTATTTAAATAGCAAACTTTTCTTTTTCTGTCCTAATATTTTGGGTAATAAATATTCTAACCAATCTCTACCCAAACTGTACCCAAAACAGTATGATATTTGACGATATTTTATGATAAATTACGTTAGGTAAAAAAGCATACAAAAAAAGCCTGCAATCCATTGAAAATACTGGATATACAGGCTTTTGTAATATTATATAATAATATTGACTAGTTTCCCATCTGCTTTGCAACTTCTTCTGCAAAGTTCTCGGTTTTCTTCTCGATTCCTTCGCCAGTTTCAAAACGTACGAAGCTCTTGATTGCAACAGGAGCGCCTACTTCTTTAGCTACTGAATCAATATATTTCTGAACTGTTAAATCACCATCTTTAACATACACCTGATCTACAAGACAGATTTCTTTTAATTCTTTGTTTAAACGGCCTTCAATCATCTTCTCAATGATGTTTTCAGGTTTACCGGTGTTCTCGTTCATAGCCTGAGCCTTTAAGATTTCTCTCTCATGCTCGATGTAATCAGCGGGAATCTCAGTTCTCTGAACATATTTAGGAGCGATAGCTGCGATCTGCATTGCTACATTCTTAGCTGCCTCTCTTGTTACTTCATTGTATACAGAAGTCTCTAATTCAACTAATACACCGATTCTTCCGCCGCCATGGATATAAGACTCAACAAAACCGTTCTCAGCAACAACCTTCTGGAATCTTCTGATATTCATGTTCTCGCCGATTATAGCGATCTGGCTGGATAACTCTTCTTTTACAGTCTTAGAAGAATCAAGTGCCCACTTCTCAGCTAAAAAGCTCTCTGTATCTGTGCTGTCAGATGTAATAACCTGATTAACAACAGCTGTTACAAAGTTTCTGAATGTTTCATTCTTAGCTACGAAGTCTGTCTCACTGTTAACTTCAACGATTGCTGCAACTTTTCCGCCTTCTGCTACTGCTGTCTCGCAAACACCTTCAGCTGCAATTCTTCCGGCTTTTTTCTCTGCTGCTGCAAGTCCTTTTTCTCTTAAGAACTCAACTGCTTTATCCATATCTCCATCGGTTGCGGCAAGAGCTTTCTTACAATCCATCATGCCTGCTCCGGTCATATCTCTTAAATCTTTAACCATTGCTGCTGTAATAGCCATTATTGTATTCCTCCGTTATTATTTATCTTTATGCTTCTACGAACTCTTCAGAACTTTCTTCTGCTGCTTCAACTTCAGCTGCTTCGGAATTATCTGTCATCTGAACACCCTGGTTAGCTTCGATAACTGCATCTGCCATTTTGGCAACGATTAATTTAACCGCTCTGATTGCATCATCATTACCGGGAATTACATAATCAAGTTCTTCAGGATCACAGTTGGTATCAGCAATACCGATTAAAGGAATACCTAAAGCGTGAGCTTCCTGTACGCAGATTCTTTCTTTCTTAGGATCTACAACAAAGATAGCATCGGGGATATTCTTCATATTCTTAATGCCGCCAAGGTTCTTCTCTAATTTCTCCCACTCTTTCTTTAACTCGATAACTTCTTTCTTGGGAAGAACTTCGAAAGTACCGTCCTGGGACATGGTCTCAATCTGTTTTAATCTTGCAATTCTGCTCTGGATAGTTTTGTAGTTTGTTAACATACCACCTAACCATCTCTCATTAACATAATGCATTCCGCAACGCTCTGCTTCGGACTTAACGGAATCCTGAGCCTGTTTCTTAGTTCCTACAAAAAGAACTTTTCCGCCATCTGCAACGATATCTTTGATTGCATAATAAGCTTCATCTACTTTACCTACAGATTTCTGCAGGTCGATGATGTAGATTCCGTTTCTTTCTGTGTAGATGTACTCAGCCATCTTAGGGTTCCATCTTCTTGTCTGGTGTCCGAAATGCACACCTGCTTCTAATAACTGTTTCATTGATATAACGCTCATAATTTACCTCCAATTGGTTGTCTACTTCCGTATGTATCATTTTTCTGACAGACCTAACAGGCACCGGGCCAGAAATCAACATACGTGCAATTTAGCATATGAATTATAACATACTCCATTAAGAATGGCAAGCATAATTTGCTAATTTTCATTTTTCTCTCATTATTATTGCCATTTTTATTAATATTTCTTCTTAAATATCTTTTTTCACTTCTTATTTCGTTTTTTTATTCTTCTTCCGGCTATTCATTGGGTTCGGTTTCTATCTTCTTTCACTTCTTTGTTCGGTTCTTTTTCTATTCTACTTCCAGCTATTCATTTTGTTCGGTTTCTATCTTCTTTC
>DJJW01000095.1:231027-231316 GCA_002434335.1 Lachnoclostridium sp. UBA6558
CTTTTACATCTTCTTTCAATTCTTCTGACTGACTTCTTCTCTTATTCCCCAGTCCTTTGCTTTTTTTAAGAAAGATAAAAATCGCTCCACCGACGATAACTCCCCAGAAAAGCAGATAAGGAAGATTAATTACAAACCATATAAAAAATTCAACAAATCCATCACGGATATCTACCAGTGTATTCTTAAAGCCTGTTGTCATCCTGTCCCAATCACTTTTAGGTTCCGGCGGTGTAATACGTATTACTTCATTGATGCTAAGTGTTATGGTTGCATACTCAACCAGATT
>DJJW01000060.1 GCA_002434335.1 Lachnoclostridium sp. UBA6558
TTCTATAATAAATCTTGGTGTGTAAATAACACCAAGATTTATTATAGAACCTATTATTTTTAATTAATTTAGCTCGTATGCTTTATTGGTCTGTTCTTCAATCAGTATAAACAATCACTAACCTATTTTTTTAACAGCATATTTTCTAATAAATCTTCTTTCGATTAATCATATTGCAAGCTGCCATAAACTCTAATTGGTATCTTTACAGGTCCAGATAATCATTTTTTGAGTAATAACGTTTATTCTTTTTTCTTTTTGCGTTATAAGCATTCTTTCGTTTTCTATATGGTAATTCCACAAAGAAAAGATACAAGGTTACGGAAACAAGGACTACAATAATTATTATAGCTATAATGATAATACGCAGCCTTCCATTATCATCCTGTGTTTCCTGGGGCATTGTGACCCCTTTGGTTACTATTGTTTTTGGAGTTTCCGGAATGAAGTTGTTATTTAATATATAATTGGATGAAGTGGTGGAATATACGATATCGGCAGAACCCACATAAGTATTATCATAGGTAAAACGCATTGTTCCGATATTATTGTCACCTTCTTTCAGTTTGTCCAAGGGTGAGTATGAGATAGTACTTACAGCTTCATCAAATTTAACTCCCTTTGGCAAAACAACACTGCCGGTACTGCTTAACTTTAAAGGAGAAGTTGTTCTGCTGAATAAGGGAGCATATTGGGTAAATAATTCTGTATTGCCGGTCTTATCAGGAGATACTTCATTTACAACATTGTGTTTCGTATAATTCTCAAAACCATAATTAAGCAATGCTTCCGTATCACCGTATTCATTGGGGATGGAATCGCAATACATAATAACGCTGATTAAAGTCATTCCATCACGTTCTGCAAAGGTAACAAGGGTATATTTAGCCTTTGAGGTATAACCGGTTTTACCGCCGAGAGTTCCTTCAAATGAATAGGTCCCCTTTATCATACCGTGATGGTTGGCCAGATACCTGGATTCTTTTTGGATATTAGTTGGTGGAAGGGTATAGGTCTTTGTACCGGTAATTTTACGAAAAGCTTCATTATTAATAGCAGCTCTTGATATAAGAGCCATATCGTAGGCACTTGTATAATGATTTTCATCAGGCAGTCCATGAGGGTTGATAAAGTTAGAATCAACGCAACCTAAACTGGCAGCCTTTTTATTCATCATTTCTGAGAAAGCAGATACGCTGCCAGCTACATGTTCTGCTACAGCATAGGATACTTCGTTTGCTGATTCCAGCATCACTGCATAGAGGCTCTGCTCCATGGTTAATTTCTCACCTACATCGATACCGATTCGGCTGCTGTCCAGATCTACATCGTATATAGCATTCTTAGAAAAGGTTACAATTTCACCGGGAGCTGAGTTTTCCAAAGCTACCAAGGTGGTAAGGACTTTGGTAATACTGGCAGGATAATGTTTTTCATGTATGTTCTTGGCATATAGAATTGTTCCGGTGGAAGCTTCCATTACAATTGCTGCTTCAGAAGCAACATTTGGCATATCACCTACGTTTAAAGCTTCATTTTCAGTTGCTTTTTTTATATTGGCGGATTTATCATCATTCGTATTGTTTTCGCTTGTATTATCCAGTGTTTCGTCAGTTGCTGCTGTGCTGGGGGTTATATCTGATGCCGCCAGAGCATGTACATTATTTACGGTTGTATTTAATATTAATGCGCACAAAGCACATATAAGAAAGAGTGATTTTCTCATGACAACTCCTTATAGGGCAATAATTATAGTATGGGATTTTTTTCAGTATTTATTTAGGCATTACTTCATTAAGCTATAAAATAAGTGATTAATACTTTTATATAGCTTAGGCTCATTATATGGATTTTATCTATTTTATCGTTCGTTTTATATTTGGTTATATATTTTATGATCGAATTGTATCGAAATTATGTATTTATATAAAATTTTTTATTATATTTATATATTATAGATGATTTCACAGGTTGTAGCAAGCATTAAAGGGATGTTAAGAAAAAATTAATGAAATTAAGATTAACTTTCCAGCAGATATGGATAAAAGATTACCAATAGGAGTACTTTTAATGAAAAAACCCCCTTACTTATCCTGATATTGATAGTGAGGAAAGTAAGAGGGTTCTTTGTTAAATGTTTAAACGATAATATTAAACATTTAATAAACGTATATAAAATGTCATTTAATTAAGGCTTTTATATTTAGAATTGTAAAACCAAAATTCAGCAAAAATCATAATAAATGATTATTTTTGACCATAATAAGCATTTGCACCATGTTTTCTGAGATAGTGTTTATCTAAGAGTTCCTGTTGAATGGAGGGAAGATTTCCTTCTGACAAAGAGAGATTGTGCCAAGCCATAAAAGCAACCTCTTCCAGTACTACAGCATTGTGAACGGCGTTTTTTGCAGAAGTTCCCCAGGTAAAGGGACCATGGCTGTATACCACAACGCCCGGTACGGCTAATGGATCAATTCCTCTTTCCCTGAAGCACTCGATAATAACAGTTCCGGTTTCCTTTTCGTAAGCGGCAGCTATTTCTTCCGGAGTCATTTTTCTGGTGCAGGGAATCTCTCCATAAAAATAATCGGCGTGTGTGGTACCAAAAGCAGGGACACCTCTTCCTGATTGTGCAAAGATAGTTGCCCATCGGGAATGAGTATGCACGATTCCACCAAGACCGGGAAATGCCTTGTAAAGTTCGATATGAGTCGCGGTGTCAGAGGAAGGATTTAATTTACCTTCGACAGTTTTACCGTCCAGATCGACTACTACCATATCCTCAGGGGTCATTACGTCGTATTCAACACCGGAGGGTTTGATAACCATAAGACCGCTTTCTTTATCAAAGGCAGATACATTACCCCAGGTAAAGGTTACAAGATTATGTTTAGGCAGAAGCATATTAGCTTCATATACCTCTTTCTTTAATACTTCTAACATAGGCTTATTCCTCTTCCTTATTATTTTAATTTCCAGGCAATATCCTGTAAGAATAACTGTTGTTTTAAGTTTTCTACGGTAGTACTTTCAGAAATATGAACATATTCGATATCCATCATTTCTGCCCAGTCCTGCATCTGCTCAGCAGTTATGCTATAGGAGAATACAGTGTGGTGTGCGCCGCCGGCAAGTATCCAGCACTCAGCACCTGTTTTAAGATTCGGCATGGCTTTCCACATTACACGTGCTACAGGAAGATTCGGCATATCATAAATAGGTTTAACAGCAACGACATCCTGGACGATGAGGCGAAGACGACCGCCCATATCAACTAAAGATACAACGATTGCTTTTCCTTCATGGCCTTCAAATACCAGTCTCGCAGGATCAGCTTTACCGCCGATGCCAAGGGGATGTACTTCAATCTTAGGTTTTCCGGCTGCAAGTGTAGGGCACACTTCAAGCATATGAGCTCCTAAAGATAATTCATTGCCTTTTGTGAGGTCATAAGTATAATCCTCCATGAAAGCAGTTCCGCCGGGAAGACCTTCTGCCATACGTTTTAAAATATGAGTAAGAGCAGATACTTTCCAATCGCCTTCACCACCGTAGCCGTAACCGGCTTCCATTACTCTCTGGCTTGCAAGTCCGGGAAGCTGCTCCATTCCGTGAAGATCTTCAAAGGTGTTGGTAAAAGCACCGTAACCGCCTTCTGTAATCATCTTCATGAGAGCAACTTCTACCTTTGCCTGGTAACGAACGGAGGCGATATTGTCGGTATTGAATTCATATTTCTCTTCATACTCTTTCATTACTGCATCAATCTGAGCTTCTGTAACGTTATTGATTTCAGCTACTAAATCACCTACAGCAGTTGTATTAACCTGCCAGCCAAGTTTAATCTGAGCTTCAACTTTATCGCCTTCTGTAACGGCTACCTGACGCATGTTATCGCCGAAACGGATAACTTTTAAGCCTTTACTTACAGCTACACCTACAGCTGATCTCATCCAGCTTCCGATACGCTCCTGTACATCTTCATCTTCCCAGTAACCGGCGATAACTTTTCTTGCCATACGTAATCTGGTGCCAATGAAGCCATGCTCTCTGTCACCGTGAGCTGACTGATTTAAATTCATGAAATCCATATCAATTCCTTCGTTAGGTATTGTACGGTTGAACTGTGTATGAAGGTGCAGATAAGGCTTCTCCAAACGGGTTAATCCATTGATCCACATCTTGGATGGAGAGAAGGTATGCATCCAGGTGATGATACCAAGGCAGTTGTCTGCATAGTTAGCTTCTTTAACCAGTGTTGTAATTTCATCAGGTGTTTTTACAATGGGCTTAAATACAACGGAGCAGGGAATTACGGATGATTGGTTTAAGGTATCTGCAATAACCTTTGAGTGCTCAGCTACCTGTTTCAGTGTCTCAGGTCCGTATAAATGCTGGGAACCTGTTATAAACCAGAATTCATATTGTTTTAATGACATAATAAGTCCTCCTTCATTATTTTGCGTGATTGGATAGTTCTATTGCATATAAAATAGTTTGTGTATCTGGACGAAATTATTACGTGCAATGTATTTTGTGTGATTGGATGAACTATTGCATGTAATCTATTTCTGGTGAATGCAATAACTATGAGCTGATTCTTTAAAAGTTATGCATTGGTATAAGTAATAGTATGAAACAGCTTAACTGATCTAAGCTATGTAATTGGATGTAAGCAGTATTCATGGATGAACTTCTTATCAGCAGAGTTACATAGTTAGTTTATACAGCATTCTTCTGACTAATATTGAAATATCTATGGATAGCTGCAGCTTGGATTGGTTTATTACAGCTGCAGCCAGAAAATTAATCAATTGTTTAACAAAAAATTTAATGTTTAACTAAGTATTATCATGTAATTGATTGTGATTGATTGTGAATCATACGGTTTTAAGTTAATAAATTTTGTTATATATAATGCTGTATAGTTAAGCCTGTTCCTTTTTCAATTGTTTAAGCCTTTTCATAACATCGTTGGCTCCGCGGCCAAAATAATCATGAAGAAGGGTATATTCTGCATAAAGCTTATCATAGATGGCTGCATTTTCGGAGATAGGAGTATAAATGGTATCTTTTAATTTACCCATGATACTACCTGCCTTAAATACATCATCATATCCACCTTTTGCAGAACCCGCTGCTACAGTACCAAAAATAGCACTTCCAAGAGCAGGACCCTGGGTGGTACCGCCGATCTTAACCGGCAGCTTGATTACGTCTGAATATATCTGCATGGCCATAGGGTTCTTTAAGGAGATACCGCCGGAGGCATAGAATTCTTCAACGGGTACGCCGTTATTCTGGAAGGTCTCAATAATCTTACGGGTACCATAAGCGGTAGCTTCAATTAAAGCACGGTACATTTCCTCAGGCTTTGTCTGTAGGGTCATACCTAGAATAAGCCCTGTTAAATCCACATCAACTAATACAGAACGGTTACCATTCCACCAGTCAAGAGCTAATAAACCGCTTTCTCCAGGTTTTAAGGCGCTGGCTTTTTTGGTTAGATACTGATGTATGTTTAAACCATCTGCTTCAGCAGCTTTGTAGTATTCTTCGCTTACACAGTTTTCTACAAACCAGGCGAAATGGTCACCTACACAGGACTGTCCGGCTTCATAACCGAAATAGCCGGGGCATACACCGTCTTCAACAACACCACACATTCCGGGAACAGTGGACTCTTTCTCTCCTAAGAGAATATGGCAGGTTGAGGTTCCCATAATTGCAAGCATCTTTCCTGGGCCATCTATCTTAACTGCAGGTACTGTAACGTGTGCATCCACATTTGCTACCGCAACTGCCGTACCGGGTACTAAACCTGTAAAGGCAGCAGAGTGTTCTGTAATCTCACCTGCTTTGGCTCCTAAAGGAACTATTTCACAGTTTAATTTGTCCGCTACAACATTTTCAAGACGGGGGTCTAACTGTTTAAAGAAGGATTTATCAGGGTAGCCTTCTTTCTTATGCCACATTGCCTTGTAACCTGCAGTACAGGAGTTTCTTGTCTGTATACCTGTTAACTGCCAAATTACCCAGTCAGCAGCTTCTATAAAGAAATCAGCTTCCTCATAGATTTCGGGTGCTTCTTCAAGGGTCTGCCAAATCTTAGGGAACATCCATTCAGAAGATATCTTTCCGCCGTAGCGGGCCAGCCAGCTCTGGTTGGTTTCTTCAGCAATCTGGTTTAACTTATTCGCCTTATCCTGAGCTGCATGGTGCTTCCAGAGCTTAATGTAGGCATGTGGGTCATCTTTATATTTCTCGAGAAAGCATAAAGGTGTTCCATCTGCTTTTACCGGCAGCATTGTGCAGGCGGTAAAGTCAATACCTACACCGATAATATCCTCTGCAGCTATTCCAGCTTTTTTGATAACTGCGGGAATAGTTGTGCTTAGTACCTCCAGATAATCAGCGGGATGCTCCAAAGCCCAGTCGGGAGCGAGCTTCTTTCCGCTTGGCAGACATTCATCCATAACTGCATGAGTATAATCCTTAACAGCATCGGCCAGTTCCTCACCTGTTTCAACATTTACAAGCAAAGCTCTGCCGGAGAGAGTACCAAAATCTACCCCAATTGAATATTTTGGCATTACGTGTTACCTCCTTAAAATCAGTTGTTTATTGTATCTGTAAGTACAAGTTAAAGTGATTAAATGTACGTACAAGTAATGATATCTTTATTTTATCTGAATTTTTATGAAAAAGCAAGAACTAAGTGAGGTTTACATCAGCTATTTAGGTTGATAACTGAACCTCTTACCTTAACGGAAGGATCTAATTTGACCTGCTCTGTGTATAAAGGATTATTCAGGCATTGCAGCAGGAGCTGAGCAGCTTTCTTGCCTACTTTTTTTGAGGGATATACTACAGATGTAAGGTTGTATACCATTTCTTTTGCAAGGAAGGAATTATCAAAACTTACGAGGGATTTATCCTCCGGTATTCTGATATCATTTCGTTTGAAGAGATTTATGAGAGCAACAGCAACCTGGTCGTTGTAGCAGACAATTCCAGAGGTTCTCTCCAGGCGCTCCAATATCATTTTATCCATACCGCCATTGATCAAATATTTGAAATCCTCTGTAGTATACCATAAATATGCTTCATCTATTACTGGCTGTTTGTGTTTCTTAATAGAAAGCTGCATGCCTTCAAATCGCCTTAATCCCTGAATATCATCAGATTTGAAGATTCCGCCGATGCCTTTATGACCGTTGTCAATAAGAATATCCGTTATCATTTCACCGGCTTTTCGGTCATCCAGTATAACATAAGAGCCATTATAATTATGATAATAACCATTGATAAAGACAGTAGGTATATTCTTTTCCTTTAATCTTGTATAGAATGCTTCATTGCCATTATAAAGAGCAGATTTTGTTCCTTCTACAATAAGGCCATCCACACCGCTGGCGATAAGCTTCTGGAGACAATTTTCCTCATCGGATTGCTTATTATGTGTAATCCCAAGAGCCATAGTATAGCCCTCAGCAGTTAATACCTCTTCGATTCCGTGAATAATGATTGGAAATATATAGTCATCCAGATAAGTGGTTATTACACCTATACGCATGGTTTTATTCTGAACCGGTTTTACCGGTGGAATGGAGACATAGGTTCCGCTTCCCTGTTCTCTGGCAAGGATGCCTTCCGCTACCAGATCGCCAATGGCTTGCCTTACGGTCTGTCTGCTGAAATGAAAAGTGTTAGCCAATTCATTTTCTGAGGGTATCTTATCACCTACACTGAAGGTATTATTCGCAATATTTTCTCTTAGCCAGCTGCTTAGGATGGTATGCTTAGACTGTTCCTTCGTTTTCATATATGCCTCATTTCTGCAAGGTTTTCTGTACTTATTTAAATTATTAAAATTGAAATGGATTATTTACATAATCGATTTGATACTGGGACTAGTTTCTTTTTAACTTATAGTTTTTACTTTACCTATTATTGTACTATAAAAAAAACAAGTTGTAAATACAACTTTACAACTTGTATAAATTAGTTATTTAAATTGCTAAAGTATAATTTATTTTCATGTTTATTTATATTTTGATCCTGATTTGTGGAAATCCCATTTCTGCAGGCAGATGAGGACTGGAATAGAGAGGGATTCAAAGAATACCATCCCAACACTTGACAAAGAGACGATAAAAGAGCAAAAAAGA
>DJJW01000097.1:0-97250 GCA_002434335.1 Lachnoclostridium sp. UBA6558
GGAATTCTGGGTAGGCTGGTTTGATAATTGGGGAGTGGACAAGCATCAGACTTCAGATCTGGAAGAGAATAAGAAGGACCTGGAAGAAATTATGAAGACCGGAAATGTCAATATATATATGTTTGAAGGCGGTACGAATTTCGGATTTATGAACGGCTCCAATTATTATGATGTGCTGACCCCGGATGTTACTTCTTATGATTATGATGCTGTTCTCACTGAGAGTGGTAAGCTTACACCAAAATACGAAGCCTTTAAAGAAATCATCGGAAGATACAAAGAACTTCCGGAGGTGACCTTCACTACAGATATAAAGGAAAAGGAATATGGTACAGTTAAACTTCACAGTAAGACCGGTCTGTTTGCGAACCTTAATAATCTGACAGAAAAACAAATTGGAAAATATCCTGTATCAATGGAAAGAGCTGGTCAGAACTACGGATATATCCTGTATCGTTCAACGCTGAAGAAAGAAAAAAACATTGAAAAAATCAGACTCTACGATGCAAACGACAGAGCTCAGATATTTGTGAACCAGAAGCCGGTATTAACGCTTTATGACAGAGAACTTTTAACAGAGAGTGAGCTTTCTGTAGAGTTAACGGCTAATAGTCAGCTTGATATTCTGGTAGAAAATATGGGGCGTGTGAATTTCGGTCCCAGATTAGAGAAACAGAGAAAAGGAATTGACAGTGGTGTTCAGGTAAATGGTCATCTTATCTTTGATTGGGAGATGTATACATTACCTCTAAAGGATATTGATAAAGTAGATTATGAGAAGGAGTATGAGGAAGGCAGACCTGGATTCTATAGATTCTTCTTTGAAGCGGAAGAAGCAGGGGACACCTACCTTGATTTTACAGGATGGGGTAAGGGCTGTGCATTTATCAATGGTTTTAATCTGGGAAGGTACTGGGAAATCGGTCCTCAGAAAAGACTCTATATACCGGCACCTTTGATTAAAAAAGGTAAGAATGAAATTGTGCTGTTTGAGACAGAAGGCAAATGGAAAGATGAAATACACCTTAGCAGTGAGCCGGATATCGGATAGTTCTTAAATATATGTAGAAAAAGAAGCACCATGGCTTTCTGACCGAAGTAGAATGACATGGTGCTTTTTCTATCTGGAGGAGAATAAGAGGCCCGCTAAACAATGGTTTTTGCCTTCCACTTACCGCTTTGAAAGCGTCTGAAGTATAGTATTCCCCGGAACAGCTCATCCATAGCAAAGGCAATCCAACAGCCTAAAAGCCCTAAACCAAAAACAATACCCAGGAGATAAGCAAAGAGGATGCTTATGACCCAACAGGAGGTGAGGGAAATAATCATAGGATAGAAGACATCCCCTGCTCCTCTTAAGGAACTATTTTCAATGTGATTAAATCCACGGCCTATTTCTACCAGTATGTCAAAGAGCATTATCTGCTGACCGACTGCAATAATAGCAGGATTGTCCGTGAATATACCAAGCAGAGGTTTTCCCAGCAGAAAAATAACCAAGGAAAAGAAGATATTACACAGCAAGGTTATTTTCAGATTCTGTTTATTCAGCTGCATAGCCTGTGTGTATTTACGGGCACCTGCCAGACGGCTGATAATAAGGGAGGTTGCTTGCCCCAGAGCCAGTCCGATAACATATACATAGAAGAATATGTTATCCAGATATATTTTGGTAGACACTGCCTCAGTTCCGATGAAGGCCACAATAGAAGTGGAGACCACCTGGGAAAGCGAATAGGACAGATTGGCTATGCCTCCTGGAACACCGATGTAGAGTATCTTAGTTATAAGATTTAACCTTTTAAAAATTTCTTTGTGAAAATGAGGAAAGAAACCGGAGCGTTTTAGCAGGAAGAACATAAGTATCATACCAAAGCATTGGCTGATTACAGAGGATACTGCGATTCCCCAGACCCCTCTTAGAGGAATTTCAAAAGGTCTGAATACTACCAGAATATTTAACAGGGCATTGATTAAATTAACAAGCAAAGAGATTTTAACAGCAGTTTTTGGCTTGCCATAGCTCCTGAAAATGCTTGATAGAGCGGAATACACTGCCTGAAAGAAGGAAAAAGTGATGCAGATACGAAAGTATAGGATTGCATCTGACAAAAGCGCACCCTTCAGGTTCATCATGGTTAGTATAGGTTTGGCAGAGAAGGCAAGGATTATGCCGATTCCCAGACTTAAGGCAGCGCTGAAGAAGATGGATATAATACTTGCATCACCTGCAGTTTCCTTCTTGCCTGCTCCTAGATTCTGACTGATGACGATGGAGGAACCGGCACTGACTACACCGTAGAAGGTGAGTACCATATTAATAAGCTGTGTTGCCGCACCAACAGCTGCAACAGAGTTTTGGGAATAGTGGCTTAAGGAAAGTGTATTAATAGTACCCATGGTGTTAATAAGAACCATTTCAATAAAAAACGGAAGAAACAGTGAGGATAAAGTTATGGTACCGGAGGGGGTCTCAATTTTATTCAACTGTTTATCATAAGAAAACAAAGCCATATCAGGATCCTTTCATTGCATCGTTCTGACCGACCCACTTTGGAGTATACTACGTTGTGATTGTGGAAAAATAATAGTAATAAGAAAGGCAGTGTGTAATATGTTCTATGAATTGAATTCCAGACAGATTCCCAGAGTACGATTAATGAATACTGCAGCCATACAACCGCCTTTTGTACATAACAAAAGAAGGGCAGAGGAGTACATCATCTATGTAATAAAAAAAGGGGAGATGTATCTGAAAGAAGGTAATGTTAATTACGTGCTTCGAACAGGCGATTTTCTTCTTCTTGACAAAGAATACTTCCATGAAGGCTACAAGGCTTCCCATTGTGAATATTATTATCTGCATTTTAAACAGGAAGATATCATAAGATTTCNNATTTCCCATGCCTCCGGAAGAGGAATTTATCAAGTTTATTTTGTCAAGACACAACGATTCTCTTAAAAGTGATCCTTTTTCTTATAAGACCATAGACAATGATGTCTTGTTGCTGCCCAAATATTATCATTTTAACAGTACGGCGGATTTTATTAAGGTGAGCTGCCTTTTGGATGAGGCCATAAAACATAACAAAGACCATATGGACAATTACAAAATTATGTGTTCCATAAAGGTAATGGAGGCTTTTATAGAAACATATCGAAGTTATTTGCTGTATACACTACAGAAAAGCACCTCTGTTATGCCCAAATCCTATCATAAGGTTCAAAAGCTGTTGGAATATCTTAACACGGAATATGCCAGAAAGATTACCAGTTATGATATAGAAGAAATATCGGGCAGTAATTTTGATTACATAAACCGTATATTTAAGAAAATGACTCATAAAACAATCTTTACTTATCTGAATTCTGTACGTATTAATCATGCAATGGAGCTGATCACCACCACAAACATGAAAATGTCTGAGGTGGGTCAGTCCGTTGGATTTACGGATTTATATTATTTCAGTAAGGTATTCAAAAAAGCGGTGGGGGTATCGCCTTCTAATTATAACAGGGAAGGCTGAAGTAAGTCTTCAAAGCTGTTACAGAGCTATGCTTCTTGTCTTAAGACTGCTGCCTTTTACGGTAAGGACCCCTTTGTTACCTTTGCTAAGAGCGGCATAGATAAGCAGCTTTCCGTTATAAGCATGACGTTCTAAGGAAGTATATTCTCTTACATCAGCCAGATTACCATTTTCAAGACCAAGGATCTTACCACCCTCTATGGATACTCTTAATAAGCTGCTGTCTGTTAAGCAAGGAAGACCATTACCATCAAGGAGGGTTACTTCTATCTGTTTTAAGCTAAGGCCGTCAAAGGTTAAAATATCTTCTATATAAGCTTTATTAAAGGCTAAGATTTCAGCAGAAGGTACCCAGCTTGTAAGGGAAATATCGCAGGGTGCACCATTTGTAAGAAGAATGTCAGCAGCGATTTCTTCCGTTTCGTTATCCTTTAAATAACCAACCGCTTTTAATTCACCTGGTTCGAAGGACAGGGTAAAAGGGATATACCCCAGACTATCATCATAAGCTTTTCTTCCCTGGCTCTTACCATTAACGAATAATTCGATACCATCCAGATTTGTATAACATCTTATTTCAACCTTTTCTTCCGGAATGTAATTATAACTGCGAAACATCTCTTTCCATTCCCATTGGGTGGAGGCTTCTTTCTCTGTTTCTGCTGCTCTGGCCGTTGTTAAATATACCGTAGGCTCTGACTGCCAGAAGCTTTTTCTGCGGTAAAAGGAAGTCTTCTTAAACCCTGCGGTTGTAAGCAATCCGGCATAGGAGCCTCTTACAGGCCAGCCGTGAGCTTCTCCAAGATAATCGATTCCTGTCCATAGATATTGACCGGAGATATAGTCGCAGTCTCTTACTGCTTTCCAGGCACTTAAAGAGTGGCTGTTCTCACTGCCAAGGAAAGGTTTCTCAGGAAAACGTCCATGATCTCTTTCATACCATTCTTCCTTATAATTGTAGCCTACCACATCAAAGGAATCGATGTAGCCTAAGAAGGTTGAAAGCTCAGGAAAAGCTACGGCGGCAGTAACAGCTCTGGTAGTATCCGAGGCTTTTACAATTCTGGTTAAATTAGCTGCTATTACGGAAAGTCTTTCTGCGTTAGGCTTATTCGGGTTGTACTCTCTTTCGGCAGAGGGTTTGTCTTTATCATTATTTCCGGTCATGGTTGTAAAGAGGGGATGGCAGTAGGGGTCATTCGGATAGTCTATTTCATTGCCGATACTCCACATAATGATGCTTGGATGATTTCTGTCTCTTTTAATCAGATCGGTCAGATCCTGCTCATGCCATTGAGGGAAATCCTCTGCATAGCCCTGATGTCTGGGAGGATACACATTATGTCCCGTCCACCATTTATTCTTAGGACTTTCCCACTCGTCAAAAGCTTCATCCATTACAAGGAAACCCAAAGCATCACAAAGGTCATAAAGCTCAGGCATGTGAGGATTATGGCTCATACGGATGGAATTGCAGCCCATTTCCTTTAAAGCTTCCAGTCTTCTAAGCCATACGGAGGGCAGAACGGCAGCACCAAGACAACCGGCATCATGGTGAACGCAGACACCTTTTAATTTCAGCGGTTCATCGTTTAAGTAGAATCCATTATCCGGTGTGAAACGGAAACTTCTGATTCCTACCATGACTTCGTAGTTTTGCTGGGTACTGATTGTACCCGTAATCGATTGAGCTTTAATTTCAGTAGTAAGTTTATAAAGATTTGGTTCATTTACAGACCACAGCATGGGAGAGGAGAGCAAACCTTGCACCGTTATCTCCTTCTTCTCATTAGGATTTAGTTGTAAGGAGCTGGTGAGGGTTAGAGCTTCTTTGGCTTGAAAACGAAGCGTGTGCTTCACTGTAATTTCTGTAGCTTCAGCAGATTCGTTTATAATGGTGGAGGTAACCTCTACAGAAGCCTTCTCTTTTGAAACTTCAGGGGTGGTAAAGAAAATACTGTCATACTCTGCGTAAATGGCTTCTTCTGCAGTGACAGTGACTTTTCGAGTGATACCGGAACCGGTAAACCAGCGGGAATCAGAGATATCCTTGTGGTCTACTCTGACAGCCATTACATTAGGGGTATCGCCAAAGACTGCCTGCTCGGTGATGTCATAACGGAAGGTAGCATAACCGAAGGGGCGTTTTCCAAGATAATAACTGTTACACCACACCTGACTGTTCTTATAAACACCGTCAAAGGTTATAAAAATTTTCTTTCCCTTTAATTCCTCCGGGAGATAAAAGGAACCACGATACCAGCCGATTCCTCCTGCCAGATAACCGGTACCACTGGAATATTCCTTGGAAAAAGGCATATGCACGGACCAGTCATGGGGTACGGTAACCCCTTCCCAGCTGCTGTCATCATAGCCCTTATACCAGGCCTCCGGGCAGTCATTATATTGAAATTTCCAATTGCTTAATAGTTGTGTATTCATATTTTGCTCCCATCTGCATGCTTTAGCACGCGTTTAAACTCAGGCATAGACTTAGGTGTGAATAATGTCTTCTTATTTCGCACTACATCCTTTGTATATTGCAGGTTCATAATTATAATTTATCTGCAAGCTATGCTTTATAAATTTGTGTTTTACTTACATACACAAATGATACTTTTATTATAGTTTTTTCAGCGCTTAATACAATGGCTAATAAATGTGTAATTTGCAATATAGCGACTTTTAGGTATGTTTTCAGCAATTTCGTGGTATTGCACAAATATTCCTGAGAATACATTATATTAAAGAATGAATTCGGTTTCATAAACAATGGATAAAGTGGTTTTTTATGAAAAGATAAAAATTGATTATTTGTCAATATTGCATAAAGCTTAATGCTGAAAAAAGGAAGCAGGACTACTTAAAAAACAGGATACAGTTAATTTAAAGGACTTTTCAGCAGTCACAGCAAAGTGTAAGTGAGAAAAATTATCATATGGGTGTTACATTTGATAAATTCGTATGCACACTACTTGAAAACTTCTACTGAAAAAAACCCATGTTTATTCATTCACTATGTTATCCATATATTATTATGAAAAGCCGTTTTCTGTAGCTGGGATATCCCATTGATACAGAGGACTGCTTTCTTTTGTAACTATGCGGTGAATGAATATTTAAAGTAATGCCGCATTATAATTTTTCCTTATTCGGGAATTTTATATGCGGCATTTTTTATTTAATAGGAAATTGCGTTTGCGTCCTAGTGTTAAGCAATTCAACTTTTATTATACAGTGGATGGTTATCTTGCATTTAAAGAAAGAGATTGGCGGTTATGGAATCAGAGAAATTATGACCTTATGGGCACTTTCTGCCAGTGCTTATTCATCTTTACCGCTTTTGCTGTTATAGCAGGAAGTTTTTCCTTTTGGATTGTAAGAGGAGATTATATAGCAGGTAATCTTACTCAGAAAAGAACAAAAAGCCCTGCAGCAGGGAAAGGGTAAAAGAGCTGCAGGGTAAGAGATAGGTTAATTCATAAGGTAACATAAATTCATCTTAAAGCATCAATTGGGTGTATAACGGAAACCGTAGCTCCTTTATCAAGTTCCCCCGGCACATTAATATACTCTGCAAGTGCTGTTTTGGGCTTCTCGATTAATTCTATAAGCTTCAGGCCGGCATACCTGCCAATTTTATCAGTGTCCTGGCTGATGGTGGTAAGCTGGGGTTCCAGGTATTTGGTAGTCTTTATTCCATCATAACCGGCTATGGAAATATCCCTTGGAATTTTTAAACCCTTGGATTTTATAGCATTAATACCTCCAAGACATGCAAAATCATCCGGAAAGAGAATACAGGTTGGCGGGTCAGGCAGTTCTAACAGCTGACTGGTCATCTCGGCAGTAGTAAAGATATCTCGAAAGGCGGAAGCCTTGATATATTCGTCCGGAATCTCTACACCGTAATCTTCCGCTGTCCGGTAAAGGGCAGTGAGTCTTATGGTGGTTACATAGTTGTTTCTTTCGCCGTGAATGTATGCTATTTTACGATGGCCGCATTCATAGACATATGTAAACAAATCCTGCATACCTTTAATATTATCAGACATGATACCGGTTCTTCCATTGAATATATGATCAATGGTTACAACCGGCAGATCGCTTTGTATCAGCTCCGTAACCTCCGGATTATCATAATCGATGCAGGCAATGATCACACCGTCAAAACCTCTGTATCTGCAATGCTCCAGATAAGACATCTTATCCTTACGCTGCTTGCTGCCGCTGATGAAGGTAATATCATATCCCTGTTGTTCTACCGTCACCTTAAAGCTTTCTAAGACATTACCAAAGTAATCATGGGTCAAGCCGCTTCTTGCTTCATCTATGAATAATACGCCAATATTAAAGCTCTTGTTGGTTTTGAGTGCCCGGGCTGATGAATTGGGGAAATAGCCCATTTCCTTGGCGGTTTTTCGTATCAGTTCCCTGGTATCCTCGCCGATATCTTTATGGCCATTCAGTGCTTTACTGACGGTGGCTACGGATACTTTACAGGCAATGGATATATCTTTCATGGAGACCATGCTCTAATCCTCCCAGTAATTCTCTCAATATAATAACAATTTATATGTGTATTTTGACCAACGTAAACGATTAAGGATAGGATTAGTGTATAATATTTTATTAGAAAAAGCAAGAATATTTTCTGGATTTTTTCGGTTTTCGTACAGTTACATTCTAAAAAAAATGGAAATAATTTCATTTACCTGAAGGAACGTAACAGTTAACTGTACTATTAAATAGGTTCTTATTGATAACCATTATCAAATTATATCTTGTATTCCGTTTTCTTTTGTGGTAGTATTTGGGTAGGTCTAAGGTAAATGTGACTGTTCAGGCTCAGCCGATTTATATAAGAAATGTATGAAACATCTGAAGGGCTTAACGGCCACGACGACTAATTATAAAAGGAGGAACACCAAATGAAATACTTAGAAATTGAGAAGGTAACAGGTAGAGAAATTATTGACTCCAGAGGTAATCCCACTGTGGAAGCAGAAGTGGTGTTAAAGGATGGTACAATAGGAAGAGGAGCTGCTCCCAGCGGTGCATCCACCGGTATCTTTGAAGCATTGGAATTAAGAGATGAGGATAAAAACAGATTCGGCGGAAAAGGTGTGTTAAAGGCAGTTGCCAATATCAACGGGCCCATCAGCGAGGCCTTAAAGGGTAAAAATGCTGCTGATATCTATGCAGTAGATGCAGCAATGATCGCTCTTGACGGAACCAAAGACAAATCAGGACTTGGCGCGAATGCTATTCTTGCAGTATCCATCGCAGCAGCAAGAGCTGCAGCAACCGCACTTGAACTTCCTTTATATAAATTCTTAGGCGGAAGTGCTGGCAACAAACTCCCGGTTCCTATGATGAACATCTTAAACGGCGGTGCTCACGCTGCCAATACCGTTGACGTTCAGGAATTCATGGTTATGCCTACCGGCGCAGAAAGCTTCAAGGAAGGTCTTCGTCAGTGTACAGAAGTATTCCATGCACTTGCGAAAATATTAAAGGAAAAGGGTCTTGCAACTTCCGTTGGTGATGAAGGTGGTTTTGCACCTGACCTTGCAAGTGATGAAGAGGCAATTCAGTTAATCCTGCTTGCGATTGAAAAAGCCGGATATGTACCCGGTAAAGACTTCGTACTTGCTATGGATGCTGCCTCCAGTGAATGGAAAGGCAAAGAAAAAGGAGAATATGTTCTTCCCAAAGCAGGGACACATTTCACAAACAAAGAATTAATTGCTCACTGGAAAGAGCTTACCGAGAAGTATCCTATCTACTCCATAGAAGATGCCCTGGATGAAGAAGACTGGGAAGGCTGGGAGCTACTTACCAAAGAGCTTGGAAGTAAAGTACAGTTAGTTGGTGATGATCTGTTCGTTACCAATACCAGCAGACTGAGAAAAGGCATTGAACTTGGCTGCGGCAATTCCATTCTGATCAAGCTGAACCAGATTGGTTCCGTATCTGAAACACTGGAAGCTATCAAGATGGCACACAAAGCAGGCTATACAGCAATTTCCTCCCACCGTTCCGGTGAAACAGAGGATACTACCATTGCCGACCTGGCTGTAGCTCTTAATACCTGCCAGATTAAGACCGGAGCACCCAGCAGAAGTGAGCGTGTTGCAAAATACAATCAGCTGCTCCGTATTGAAGAAGAACTTGGTACAAGTGCACAGTATCCTGGATTCGATGCTTTTAACATCAAAAGGTAATAATAGATAAAAAATACTTACACCTGTTAATTATTTGAACGATAAATTATGATGAATTATCCAAACGATATATTAATATTAAAATGATAAATTATTATATTGATAAATTAGTATTAAATTATTTATAATGATAAATTAATACCAAAATGATAAATTATTATATCGATAAATTATTCAATCTGTTTATAAATCTAACGTAAATAGATATAGGTGTAAAAAAGATAAGTGTAAAATGCTATATTTAATAATAAAAGCTGCGGCAGATTACTGTCGCAGCTTTTATTGAAAGGAAATCTATGATTATTTCGTTGTAAGCTTAAATTATTTTGCAAAAACCATGTTACCAAATTTAGCTGTCTGTGGTTTAGCCCATAACCACTCGTTGGTGGAACTGTCGTCGAAATAGAACATTGCACCTTTTGAAGGATCAGCTCCTAACAAGGCCTCTCCTGCGGCTTTGATTGCTATATCGGACGCCGGTTTCTTAATATAACCATTCTTAACGGGTGTAAACTGATAATAGCCACCTGGAACATCATTTATAACAGCAGTTATAGAATCAGGCCATTCTTTACTTTGTACACGATTAACTACGACTCCTCCAATTGCAACCATTGCTTTGTAAGGCTGTCCGGTAGCTTCTGCTGTTATAAGTCTTGCCAGTAAATCTTTTTCTTTCTGAGTATATTTAATTACTGCTTTTGAGGATGCAGCTTCTACTTTAGCTGAAGTAGCGGTAGTTCTTGCAGCAGCGGCAGTTTTTGCTGCGGCTTTAATGCCTGGAAGTATCAGCTTCTGACCTATTTTTAAAGTATCATTGTATTTGCTATTGGCTTTTCTTAAGTTAGCAAGGGAAATCTTGTTTGCTTTAGCAATCTTGTTAAGGGTATCCCCTTTCTTTACTGTATATATCTTAGCGGAAATCGTTAATTTCTGTCCCTTTTGTATTGTATCGCTTTTTAAGTTGTTGGTTTTCTTTATGGTAGATACAGTAGTTCTAAACAGTTTACTGATTTTATATAAAGAATCGTTTGCTGCAACCTTGTATGTGGCGGCAGATACATTTGCCTGGCAAAGTACAAGGGATAGTAAAGATGCAGCTAGCACAACTCGTACAGATTTCAATTTTATCATAAAAGCCTCCTATTGGTGGGCCAAAGCTTGGCGTCAACGGGTTAACAATATTGTAATATATTTGTCACAATTAAACCATATGGCATTACTGGAAATAGAGCCAGATCTAAACAGAACTACAGATAACAGGAGAGTTTGGAAGGAAAAGGGGAGAGAGTAGTCATAGGAGGGAACCCCTGAAGAATTATAAAAAGCTGTTAAACTACCCATTTATACTGGAATTAAGGTCAATCAGACAGAACTGCTTTCTGTAAATCTGCAGCTTGGCTAATTGATATGCCTTCATTGTATAAAGAGATAGCTAACAGCTGATTAAAAAAATTTTTGATAAGACTCGTAGTTTAAACATTTTGGAGACGAATATCAGTTACGGCTCCGGTTAATTTCTGTTCCTTCAGTTTATCGTTGATAATTTTCAGCACATCCTCACGGTAGATAGAGAAAATACCGGAGAGCAGTTTATTAATATCCTGTCCGGGAAGTTCGGAAAAGGCAGCCGTAAGCATTCTGGCAGGGGCATCACCCAGGCCGTTAATGAGGTTTACGACTTCTTTTGATTTCTCGTCCTTGGAGGACAGATTTTCAAGTATCATAGGAATAAGTCCTGCTAATAACTCACCGTAATTGATTTCATCAAAGGTTACTTCTAATTTTAACATAGTTGACTCCCATCTGCGTGTTTTAGCACGCGTACAAAAGCAGGAGGAGTTAAAGAGTCATTTTTCACTCTTATTCTCCTCTCCTGCGCAGGTTATTGTGCAGCTAAATTATAATGCAATTTTTTATAGATAAAGTGTGATTCTCCTGAGCTATAACTCTCTTTGATATTTTAATTGAATATTATTAACTTTAAGGGGAAGGGACTTCTTTGCTGTGTTTTTGTTGATTTCCCGGATTATCTTGTCCCTGTTTGCATTAATAAGGAAAGCAGTAAGCTGTTCTTTGGCAGGAAGTATACGTATACCGGCTTTAAGCAAAATACCAGCCAGATCCTCGGGAAGAAACTTCTCAGCAGCCTCGTTAAAGTCGAGATCACGGATATTGACTGAAAATCTTAGCATGGGAATCTCCTTTCTTGGTAGTTTTTTCTATTATATATGATGTGTGGAAATTAGACAAGGTGGGATATAAAACGGGAAGAAGGAATGACAGGCTAATGGACTGGTCAGGCTTTACTATATTTTGGGTCTGGTTACTTTATATAATGTATGGAGAATATGCTGGTTTGTGCGGATTTTATTTTTTGTTGGTTTAGCAGATTTTATTTTTGCTGGTTTGTGTAGATTTTAATTTTAGTGTTGTTAGAGTTAATTAGAAATAGTATAATAATTACAGAAATAGTACCGGGTTAAGGATGCATCTATATTACGAGTGAAGTTTATGTATAGCCGCATTACAGAATCTTCAAGGAATAACAAGTAAGTTATTCCTAAGAAGGATAATGAGATTAATAACAGGGATTATCTTGGTGATTTTAATGGGGATAATGAGGGTAAATCATCTGTTACTAGGTTAGGGAAGACAGTTCTTGCCTATGAACGCAATAATAGTAGCGTTTTTATACGCATTCGAAAACCGCTGATAACCTTCAGGCACGATAAAGGCGGAAGAGGAGAGGATGCAGATTCCTGTGAATTTATTTGCAAGATATATGTCGAGTATTACAAGAATGTTAATTTTAAAGGTACGAAGAGTGAAGAGGTGTATTTATCTGGTCGGAGAATATGATTAATTGAATTAGGTTAATATCCTTCGGTTAAAAATATGCCTTATTGTTAAGATGATTTTACCTCGAAATAAAAACGATATTCAGTTTATATTAATAAATAGATGTGCTGGTCAGCAACAGATTGAGAGAAAATAGATGTACGGATATACGAGAATAAACGGAAATACAAAAGGAAACGGAACAAGAAGATTTAAGAAACATGATATGATTATTCTGTTGCTTGTGACTTTTAGTGCGCTTTTCGTTATGGAGAAGGATACGATTTTTCAGGAGGGAAATCCACTCCAATATGTCAAGCCTATTTTTATGCTGACAATAGGCGGTGAATATGCACAGACGGAAAGAGCTGGTGCTAAGGGAGAGCAAGAAATGGTATTTCTAACGAAAAAAGCAGATAGTGAAGCTTTGTTTTCTTATATAGAAGATAAGTTTCAGGTCAAATACAAAGAACAGATAGGCGGAGGGTACATATTCGAAGGTGCATCAGAGAACAAAGTATTAACAGGAAGGACATATCTGAAATATTTTACTATATGGACTATTTCCCCCTGAGGGTAAAAGGAACATTATTAAATTCAGAAAACCAGAAAACTTCATATTGGTGCCGCTTAAGACGGCGAAAGAGAGGAAAGTATGACTAAAATATCCAGAGGTAAATTATACTTTGCAGTTAGTGCAACGGTTCTATTGATTTGCCTATTTATTGTACTTACTTACAAAATCTACTATCCGGTTCTGTATAGTGAAAAAGTTCTGAGAGAATATGGCTGGGATATTGCAGGCAGTGATAAGTTCAGCAAAACTCCGCCTATATTATCGAAAGACTTTTTGAATCAGGAACTTACAAAACTACAGATTGCAGCATCTGTGCAGATTGGTCTTGATCCAAGGCATTATGAAGGAGAAGCTTTTCGAAGGTATTCCTTTGACCTNNGAAGGTCTCTGTAAGAAGCTCAAAGCAGACATCTGGATGCAGGATAATAAAAGCATCTGTGCTTACATATACCATACAGAAGATAATATTGCTATAAAGTACTGGTCACCTGATACTTCTTATGAAGAAATTCTTGAGGAGCTTGCTGAAGGAATGTAGTTATATGAAGGAGAAAATGGATGGTAATAGACTTATGCGGAATCATTGTCAAAGGGAAACGTCTTGACAGAATGGTTGATTTTTTATTCACTATCAGTGACAGAGTTGAGCTGGTAAGTACCGCCACCAGTGATATGACAAAAGAGGAGTATGTAGCAGCCAGATATGAATTATATTTTCTTGCATTTGGAGGAGGAGCAGATGAATGTGTTCAAGGCATTTGGAATCCCTTATTACACGGATAGCACCAGGGATACGCCTTCCTTTCCTTATATGGATGAAACATTACGAATTATTTCTTCTGAGCCTGTAATAACAACACTTTTGGGAAAGGAGATTATTGATTACCATGAGGATAATCTAAATAGAATTATGAAATTCAGCATTTGGTTTAATGAAAATTATGCCAAGCTTAGGGATAGTATAGAACCTCGTAAGAGATCAGTGAAGGAAATAGTAAAATATTTAAAGGAAAGATATGTTCTTGAACCCTTTCAAAGCAGATGCCTGGAAATACAGTGTCAAAGGAATGCCTGGGATAGATATTACTTATTACCTTTCAATGATATTATAACAAATCGGAGCGAGGACAGGGATTTACTTCCAACGGAGTTGGATTCCTTTCTATATAAGTTAAATTATCATGGTAAAGAGCTGCTAATAGGCGGTGAATATAAAAGTAATTATCTGTTTGCAGATTCTTTGGATGCAGAAGACAAACTAAAGAAATTATTAGAAACCCAAAATGAAATGTCATATTACTATTCTGATTCAAATGGTTTCACAGAGGACTTGTTTCATTTCATAAGAGAACTGAATGAAGTAAAAGGGATTGATGAATACGATATATATGACAGTATGTATCTAAAAAATTACATATATTTATTGAAATACGAAGAAATGGGAAATGGAATTCTTTCGTATTGTCCTGACTAAGCTTAAAATACTTATATTTGCACTTAGTCAGGACGAAACATCTATCACTACTCCGGTTATTGCGTCAGCATAAAGGTATTTCTTAAACACAAGGCACCATAGCCGAAGGTTGGGTTGGGATACACTGGTTCGAAAGGAAGCTCTCTTGCTCCCGCAATCAGATAGGCACGCATCTTTTCACCATACATAAAGAGGTCATGGCCATCTACAATTCCCCACTGCATCATTAGGGCACAGCTGCCGGTAACAAAAGGAGTTGCCATACTGGTACCCGAGCGAACGGTATAACCTCCTCCTGGGGAACAGGAATTTATATTTACTCCGGGAGCTACCAGATCCGGTTTAATGGGAAAACCACCCCGTGGAAAACCTCTTCCTGAAAAGTAAGCAAGGCTGTCATTAGAGCCGTCATAGGCACCTACAGAGATTACTCTTGTAGCTGTTGAGGGAATAGTAAGAGTAGTTACTTCGGTGGGTCTTAAAAAAGCTGTCTGAGGATTTAATACGCCACCAGACGGAAGCCACATGTCGTAATTGCCGACTACGATACTGCGCGGAACCAGTTCAATCGTCCATATACCTGATTCCACGTAATCATTCACCGGTATAAACTCCAGATAAATTTCCTGCTGGCTGTTAAAGGGTACCGGTTTTCCGTAAAACAAATAAATCTCTGTGGGACCAATACGAAACTGCTGAGTTCCAAGCCGTTCAGGGATTGGGCCTACCCTGGTTCCTCCGGGAGAAGTTATTGCAATATCAAACTTGTCATAGAAATTCTTCCAGAGCTGCAGATTAAAGGTGAATTCATATTCTCCTACAGCCAGCTCCACCAGCTCTCTTGAAGCACCAGGAGTCATACTTAAGACTCCGCTGGTATGTTTTGCTGCGGTGCCTTCATTTCCTGTTNNGTACCAAAGCTGATATTAATAGCCATAGGCCTGTTCAAAGCCAGAGAGCGTTTTACGCAGAAATCAATCCCCTGCATTAACTGAGTGGTCCTTGGAAAAGAGTTACTGATGGAGGAACCTAGCTTTACTATTAGCAGCTCACTCTGAGAAGCCACGCCACGGTACAGACCGTTGCTGGCTCTTCCGTTTCCTGCAGCTATGCCAGCCACATGTGTCCCATGGTTGAATTCGAAGGTTCAGGTAAAATTTTCATGACACCAATATATGTGATAATCTCCAATAAAAGTAAAAGGATGATGTTTAAGAGAAGCAGGACAGTAAACTACCTTAATAGCATAAGGAGAAAGAAAATGAAGAAGAATATTATTCGTTAAATTGGGTATCAGATGAAGTCATGAGAGAATGGCAACCTGGTCGGACTATTCAAAACTTATGTTAGTACCTGACACAAGTCATTATNNGCTATAAAAAATATGTTGAAACAAATAAACAAATAAATAAATAAAGGGTGTAAGTAATAGTAAAAAGAAGAGATGGCATAATTTTGACAGACTACCTTTTAGACAGGCAGTTGTATAACTAAACTGTTTGCTTAGGAGAAAGTTTTTCAATATTCCTTCCTTGAAATTATGTAATTGCTCATGTAAGTTTCTCAATACCATCGAGAGCTAAAAATATGTTCACCGCTATAAAAAGTATGACCCATAAGGCAGTAAAGGTATATTTATATTGATGTTTGGGTGATTTGTTATCACGCAGATATGTGAACAGTTTTTTTCTATTAAGAAATAAAATAATCATACCGACAAGAAAGAAAATTGAATTAATTAAAGTAGTTATGAAATTCTGCTGATCTTCTGAAAGACCTTTTATCAGGAAGCCCAGCACATCACTAAAGATAAAATTATTTATTATATGTAAGAGTACAGCCCATTTAAAAGAATATTCCACGGCTACATAGCCTAATATTAAACCTACCACTGCAGCAAATATCCCCTGTATGAAATTCGAATGAAAAACACCGAATAATATAGCAGATATTACGATGGCATAAAGCTTTCCGAACTTTTGAAAGGACCGCAGCATAGCTCCTCGAAAAACAACCTCTTCAGTAATAGGGCCCAGAAAACTGGCATACAAGAACATGGAAAGGGTAGTACTGGTTGCAGTGGCGGTTTCAATCTGCCCTAACATGGTATAACCAAAGGTGTTCACGAAAAATTCCGCCAGCATACCAAAAATTCCAAAAAGGGTTTGAACGGACATGAAAATGAATAAAATCCCAACAAAGGTACTTGTAGTCATTTTGTTATGAACGATGGTTAAATCATTTAGAAGCAATTTTTTCTTTCGATAAAAAAGAATAACTATTAAACCAAGGGCGATCCCCAGTATACTGGACCAACCACTTTCTCCCATTGAAGAAATAAACGCATCATAATCGCCATCACTCATATTCCTATTTCTCATCATAATTAATAATATTGAAAACACGGAACATACAACAACTGTCGAGAACATTACTAATTCATATAAAAAGAGTGAACGGACGGTATAGTTGATTTCTTTCTTAAGGTTCTTTTTATCCTCTGTAACATTGATATCGGGTTCCATTCAGGCGGTCTCCTATTCTTTATCATTCTGTATAAATTAGCTGCTTGTTCTTCCCTAAATGCTATTGATGGTCATACTGGTATAGATGTTCAGATGCATTCTTTAAAGCTCGTTCTGATATAAAATATTAAAATCCAAGTAATCTGATACTTGAAACAAAACCGTATAATAAACATATATCAATTATACATGAAAGTAATCCTTGCAACAATTGGTAAATTTGACATAGCGGTTTCATATTATTTTAAATCCGTATTTATTAAGTTTTCAGCAGTGCTTAAACATTATTTGGAAAATCATAAATAAAAATGTTGATTAGTTATAGAATCTGCTGTATAATTTAACCAGATTATAAATAATTAACTTAAATTAGTTAATTATGTAACATATAGTATACTATTTACAATTTCAGCTATACAGTAAGGTTATTGATTAAATGAATTTAACTACGGGAGGTGAATTTTTGTCTTGTTTTACGGCTACACAAGAATCTGCTATTGAAGGAGTTCATTTCATTGTTAAATTTAAAAGTGCTAAATATAGTTTTGAACAGATGCTGGAGAATTTAGTACATAATCAGGAAAATAATTATACCACAAAATTAACATATGCGTTTTATCAATATTATACCTTAACCAGGATCTTCATGTCAGAGGATTTATATCATGAAGGGTTATTACAAGTTTTAGATATGTATAATGAATTGGTAACGGGGGAAGACGAAGACTGGTTCATTGAATGCCTGAAGGTGATGCTCTATGAGAANNTGAAGCCGATGGTTGCCGGGGATCCCTTGAAAGAATGCTTGAACTGCAAGAAACTTCATCGGATAACAGACCGGAATTTATTATTACTTACATATTTAAAGCATTATTCTATTACCAGAACGGTCAGGATGAACTGGTTGCGGCAGTTTTGGAGGAGGGGTTGGTAGTCTGTAACGAGGGGAAAGTCAATAAGGTTTTGTACGGACACTTCAAAGAGGTATTAGAGAGATTTTCCTATCAGACAAGACAGGAAAATAAAAACCGGATATTCAAGTTAATAAAGAAAATTGCAGTCGTTTATTTCTAATGTTTTTAGGGGGAGATTATGAATTATATGAAAGCAATTATGAATGAACCAAATGCATTGGCTCTTGAATTGACCTACAAATGTAATTTGAACTGTGTATATTGCACAAAGCGAGAAGAGGGAGAGGGGCATAAAGATATTCCGACAGATTTGTTAAATCAGTTGGAAGCAACTATCGGAAGTAAAAAAAGAATTATTGTATGTGGAATCGGTGAAAGCTTTTTATATCCCGGTTTATACAACTTAATATCGCATTTTTCGAATCAAAAGTTCTGCATTGTAACTAACGGTACAATTATTATCGATTATGAGAGATTGAATCGATTTGATAATGTAGAACAGATTATTTATTCGATAGATGCAGTAGATGAGCCAGTACTGAATAAAATAAGCGGTACCTATCGATTGGACAACCTGTTAAAGAATTTAGTGTCCATGGCTGATTACAGCAATAAACATAATAAGAAAATAAATCACGTCTTAAATTGTACTCTTAATGAATATAATCTTGATCAAATCATAAAACTAGTAGAATTTGCATATGCCCATAAAATTGGTGCAATCCATTTTTCATTACCAAGAGGCAGGGAGCAATTCATTCACCGGCATAAAGATATATTAATATCAAAACTCCAAGAAGCAAAAAAGTTGGCAAATAAATACGGTCTGTTATATGTAAATCCATTTGATGTCTGTTGTGTATTTTACGACTGCATCACTCCTTATATCACTTTGGATGGGAATGTCTACGCATGTGCGGAAACCTTATATAAGTCATTTCCGTTAGGAAATATATATGAAACCNNCCCTTTGAGGATATCGTACAAGACAAAGAATATAAGGATTTTCAAGGCGGATTAAGCTGCAAAAATTGCGGCTTCTTACAAAATACATATGTAGGAAAGCAAAGCCGGTGATTAAATGATTGGAATAGAACGAGGATTACTTGATAAAATCCGTAAGAAAAACAAGACAATTCATTTTAATATTACAAATCAATGTAATATGAGGTGTAGGCATTGCATCAACATAGGTAGTAAAACCGTATTAGGGGAAGTCGAGGAGGAAAAGCTTCTGCAATGGCTTACAAAAGTAAAAGGACTTGGCTATAAAAAAATTAATATTGTCGGGGGAGAGCCCTTTCTAAAAAGAGAAATGCTGAGAATAGTTATTGATAATGCGACGGAGCAAGGCCTTTTACCGGGAGTTACTACCAATGCATATTGGGCAGATACCATGGAGGAGGCTGAAAAAGTGGTATCTGAGTTACATGGGATGAAACAATTGCTAATCAGTACTGATTTTTTTCATATGGAACATATACCGTTAGTGAATATAAGGAATGCTGTGAGTGCCTGTAGGAAGAATTCTATTTTTACGGCAGTCAACGCAGTATGCTGCACAAAACAGGAAGCAGATTATTTACAGAAGTTATTACAGGAACTTCCCAAGGAAGTATTTGTTAATATTAATATTCTTATGCCCTATGGAGCAGCAGCAAAGTTATCGGAGTTGGTGGAACGGGAGTTTTCACCGGAGGATACAGATAATATACCTGATTTTTGTGATGTGGAGGAGCATTATGTGGACAGCCAGGGGGATATATTTACCTGCTGCATGTCTACTCTGTGTACGGATACGAAGCAGCTGCGGTTAGGAAATCTGCAAACAGACGAGGTTGATATGATTCTCCGGAAGAAGGAAACGAATTCTGTATATGCTCTGATTTCAAATAAAGGTATTAAGGGATTGGTGGAGGCACTATCTAAGTGCGAGCATGCCGGTCCTTACCTTCAGAAAATATACAGTTCTCAATGCGAATTTTGCGTTACTGTGTTAAATGACTTACTGGTTGTTAATGAACTGGAAAAGGTATTGCGTACCTGACCTATAGAAGTTCACAGGATGCTGCAATAGGGGAGAATAAATTTATGAAACAGCTGAAAGGGATTATTATAAATATTTGTACAACTTGCCATATGCGTTGCCGGCACTGCAGTAATACAGATACCTTAAGAGATTCACAGATAATAGACACCGTTTTGATTGATAAATGTATCTCTGAGGCTGCCTCACTGGGAATTGAGGAAATAACCATTGTAGGCGGTGAACCTTTTGACGTATTAGAGGTTCTTTCAGAAGCCTGTAATACTGCCCGGATGCATGGAAGAAAGCTGTGTATCATCACCAATGGTTCATGGGCCAGGGACAGGGAACACGGAGCCGAACTTCTCTCAATGCTGCCCGGAATTACAAGTATAATTGTGAGCAGTGATCTATATCATCTTGAATATGTGTCAGAAGTAACGGTACGTAATGTTGTTGAGCTTTGCCGATTGCGCCAAATTGATGTATCCATACATGCATCCTGTGCCAGCAGAGCTGATGCAAAAGAAGTAAGAAATATCTATAAAGATCTGATGAACTGTATTTTTATTAATACCAATCAATTAATGCCCATAGGGGCAGCGAAAAAACTGGATATTGAACGGTTTATGCTGGGAGAGAAGATAGATTCGTTAATGCGGTTTTGTGGAGCTGGAAAGTTTTATGTGGATATTGGGNNACGCCTGCCTGGGTGACGAAACCTTCTTACATTACGGGAACCTCTATAAAACTTCTTTGTCAGAAGCAGCAGAGCTTATGGAAAAAGATGGTCTATACCAGTACATGGTGAAAGCCGGCCCGAGAGGCCTTAGAAAACTTCTGGAGCTCAGCGGTAAAAGCGATGATTTTATGCATAAGTATTATACCTGTGAGTGTGATGCCTGTATAGATATATTAAGGAATATTGAATTTGATGATCAGCTTTTCAATAAATTAAGCCAGAGGGGATGTGAAGTATGAAATTTTTTGAAGAGGGGATATACATAAGCCCTACCTCAAGATGCAATGCTGGGTGCCGGCATTGTGTCGCACAGGATGACCAGCCTGAGCTTTCTGATGTAAAACGGTCGGAAATAATGGATTGGATTGACCAAATTGCAGAAATCGGAATAAAATCAATTCGCTTTGTCGGAGGGGAACCCTTCCTTGTACTTCCTGACTTGCAAGTTTATGTAAAACGGATCAAAGAATTGGGTATGGAAAGTACAGTAGTAACCAATGCTTCATGGGCAAGAACCAAAGTAAATGCCCATAAGGTGCTGGAAACACTTCCGGATTTAAATAATTTAATCATAAGTTCCGACCGATTCCATCTGGAATATATTGCTGCGGATACGGTAAAGAATGCTATAGAAGCTGGTTTAGAGCATAAAAAGAATGTAATTATGAATGTTACTTACATAGAAAAATCGGATATCGAGCATATGAATAGTCTTTTCGGTGCTTATACCGATCGGATTTTTATTCAAGTAGTAAAAACGATGCCCTTTGATGGTCCAGAGGCTGAGAAAATTGTCAAGCACTGCTATTTTCAAAAGCCCACAAGAACCCCTAAATTCTGTTGGATTGGTAATTATTTTATTAATACGAATGGAGATGTTTATGCTTGCTGCCAGGCCAGTCAAGGATTGGAAACGAACTATCTGACATTAGGAAATGTAAACAAAGAAAGACTCAAAAATCTGGTTAATAAAATACAGAAAGAAGATGTATTTCAATTTATAGGTAATAATGGGCCAAGAGGAATTGTCGAAGTCTTTAAGGAAAGCCCGTACCGGGACGAATTAATGAGTATAGAGTTTGCATCCGGCTGTGAAGTATGTCAGCAGTTACTAAATAATCCTGAAAAATACGATTATTTTGTGAAACACATTTGAGGAAGAATGGAGTTTGTAAATGAATAATTACAGCATAGAGTTTATTAGAAAATTTATAGATCCAGTAACGGATAATCTAAGAAACGGACCAAATTCTGTCAGCCTTGAGGTCACAACCAGGTGCCAGTTGGATTGTATTTATTGTAATCGTAATAAAGAAAAGATTGAAGACCTTAAGTTAGAGGATGTACCGTCTATTTTGCATCACTTGTCAGAGGTCGAAAACATTGTAATCTGCGGAATGGGTGAATCTTTCTGCTATCCACATTTATATCAGCTCTTAGAACTGATCAAGGATTACAAGGTTACAATAATCACCAATGGGGCTGTTAAAATAGATTTTGAAGAATTAACAAGGTATGGGAACGTAAAATTGCTTGTATTTTCTATTGATGCTACAACAAAAGAGCAGTTAGAGCGTATTTGTAAAGGATATCATTATGAAAACTTAATACAAAATCTCGAAAACCTAAGAAAGTATCCGGCGGTTATTGGGATAATCAACACTACTTTAGTCCAGGAAAATATAAGTGAAATTACCAATATGGTGCTTTTTGCTAAAACATACAGATTGCAGGCGGTGAATTTTGGACTGGCTATTGGTGATTCCGGTTACATTGAATTGAACAAAGAGATAATCAATAAAGAAATACGAAGAGGAATGAAAGAAGCAAACAAGCTTGGAGTGATTTTCAATCCCTTTTACCGGATCAGCTGTCACTCCAGGAATAGGGTCCAGCCGGCCATTACATTAGACGGTAAACTCTTTGCCTGCTGTAACCTTATTAACCATAATGATTGGACAGGTAATATTTATGAAGAGGACATCCAGACAATTTGGAAGGAGGAAGCGGCAGTAAAAATAAATAAGGAGAGCTCCTGTTATGATTGTGAGCTTGTAAAAAACTTGTGGAGGGTGATGGAATAGTTATGAAATCAATTAGTATACATTTAACGGATCAATGTAATAATTCCTGTATTTTCTGTGTAGTGAATTCACACCAGGGTAAAAAGGAGGGTGTGAATAATAAAATGATTGAAAATTTTCTGAAGGAAAACGCAGGAAAAGGATATGAGTCGGTGAATATCCACGGTGGTGAAGCCACCGTGTTGGATGAATTTATAGATATCTTAAAGCTAATTAAAAAGCATGGATATCCCAGCGTCAGCCTGCAGACCAATGCCCGTAAACTTTCAGAGGAAGCCTATGCGAAAGAGGTTTATGAGAATGGGGTTAAGTTGTTCGTAATATCTTTGCATGGAAAGAATGCCGAGGAGCATGATCTTATCACTCAGGTGGACGGAAGCTTTCAAGAGGCGGTGGATGGAATTAAGAACGTGAAGAGTTTAGGAGCAAAGGTTAGAACAAATACAGTTGCTTATAAAGGAAATATAGAGAGTTTGCCTGATATCGCAAATTATGCAATGGATTTAGGCGTTGATCATGTAAATATTTCAGCGATGCATCCGGTGGGAAAAGCTTATCAGAATTTTAATCGTGTAGTACCAACCTACACGCAAATTCAACAGAAAATTTTTGATATGGTAGAAGTTTGTGTAAGCCGCAATCGTACAGTTACGCTGGAAGGCTTTCCAGACTGTATGATTCAAGGGTATGAGAAATATCAGATTGACTGGGAAGAAAATGAATTCAAATTATTATTCCATAATTTTGTTTTGGATAATTATGCCACTTTCATGGAAAAACAAACAAAGAAAAGAGTATGTTCTTGCAGCCAGTGTTCCAGAACAAAGAGTTGTGGCGGAGTATATAAGGAATATCTGGAGTTCTTTGGTGAGAATGAATTCATAGCAGTGAAGAATTGATTTAAGAACATAAGAAATTAATTTTTTTAATTTTCTATATGGGCAGTATTGCTGGATGTCAGCGGTCTGCAAACAAGCTTGGGATATCATGGGGATCAGGATGAATATTGTATTTATTGTTACAAGTTATTGGGCATATGGAGAACTGGCAATTGCCTGTGAATTTGCTAAGAGATTGGAGCGAATTGGAATAAACCCACACTTTATAACTCCTCCGTCTCATCAGAAAACAATGCAGTCATGGAAATTTCGTTTTACAACACTCTTTCCTAAAAGCAGAGTGCTAAATGTAATCCTGCTGAAAGATATTGAAGCAAGGCTGAAGCCGGCAGCTGTTATATTAGCTGATTTTTTGAATTATAATTTCTGTGAAACGCATTATGGATTAACTTATGAAGACTTGGGGATCTTCTCGGGCAGACTTGGTACCTTTGACGATTTCGACTGGTCAATTACAAAAAATCAAATGGATACCTATGGTTTTAAAGCACGGAAATTTGGAGAGATTGATATCCGTAAGTATGGATTCGGCCTGTGTCCCTGCCCCATAGTGAATCCTTTAGATGGTAAGAGGGACAATACGTTCCACTACCGGCTGACTGACCGGAAACTGCCATATGATATTAAAAAAATTATGCAGTATAAAAGGGCGTTAAATCTTCCGACAAACAGGAAAATGATTCTCTTAACCAATGCTTCCTGGCAGGACAATTATCGAAAATATAAGGATGTAGAGCAATTTGTCCATGGAAATCAGACAATTTTCTGGCATATGGTGGAGAAGCTTGCCAAAAATAATACAATCCTATGCATCGGAAAGGAAAGCTATTATAAAAGCCACTCAGACCATATTATTTTTATGGATAGCATACAACCAGACCTTTTTGATCAATACCTTTTAGCAACAGATTTATATCTATCAAGGAATATTGCTTCAACTTCATTGGCAAGAGCAGTTTTGTCAGGGATTCCTTCTGTGTGCATTCAGAATTCCGTCCAGTTCGACAGGACCAAGGAAGCTGGTACTGCCAAAGTGCCGTTATACGAAGATGATTTCGTCAATGACCAGTTGGGCAAGCTGCAAAGAAGTTACAAATACCGTATGTTTCCGGTAGGCTGGTTTTATTTCCTGCATAGTGTTTGCATAAATAACCCATATCTCAAGACCTTTTATCAGGTGGAGCAATATGATATAGGGCAGACAGAGGATATTATTTACTCGCTTTTAGAGGGAGAAGAGGTATACCGGAACTTGCTCGACAGGCTGGCAGAATATGAACATATCCTTGCCGGACTGCCTGATATACATGAAATCGTGGGACAAATCCTGGAAAGAAGGTAAACTATGATAAATAATGTGTTGTTTCTTTTAGCACCAACGGAAAAAGCGATAACCAGATATGGATATACCTTTTTGCCACCCTTATGTTTAGGAATATTGGCAGGATATTTAAAGGATGCCGGAATTGCTGTCGAGCTGGCTGATTTGGGACAGTCATTACCGGACATATATTCAGGCAAGGAAGAGCAGTTCACATTTCTATATCAATATCAAAACATTTATGAGTATTTAACGGATACAGCTGATTTGGAACTGGAAGAGAAGATAAACGCTTACATTGAGCAGTTAATCGGAAATATTTCTGTGGAAAGCTACGATATGGTAGGTATTTCCTGCGGTGCGGATTTCTCTTTTTTTCAGGTTCACAGTGCTTTACTGATTGGATACTATATATGGAAAAGATACAATAAAATTATAACTCTTGGGGGGAATAATATTACATATCTGCTGATGTTTCAAGATACATTTTCTGAACTATTACAACTGGTGCTTCATAAATTTCCTTATGTTATGAAAGGTCCGGGCGAGCATATTACTTTACAGCTTATACGTACTCTCAACGGAGAATTGGAGCAAAGCATTTATGACATGAATGGGATGGTATATCAAAAGGATGGCCTGGTGATATCCAATCAGGAAGAGGAACCGAGGGTTGTCTGCCCGGATTGGTGCAATCTTGATATAATATATTACTATCTTAAGGTGAAGGATATAAATGGAGATAATAAAAGGCTTGAGAATGAAAATGAAATGCACTTGTTTAAATGGCCTTTTTACCTGACGCATTATGTAAGTAATGTACACAAACGGCAGAGAAAAAATACCTTCAAAGATGTGCTGATATTGCCTTTTATATTTAATTTTCATTGCCCTTTTGCGTGTGCCTTTTGCTCTGAGAGTGACACAGTAAGAAAGAAAGTTATACTGGGAGATGTGGATCAGTCAGTCGATGATTTGGAAAAGCTGAGTATAAAATACAATACAAAGAATTTTTATTTCTTTAACAATGCGGTCAATGCATCTGCTGCTTTTATGGAAAAATTCTGCAAGAGGCTCATCGAACGTAATTTGGAGTTGCGCTGGTCAGATTGTGCCAGGTTTAATGGAATGACTTATGAAAGATTAGAGCTTTTAAAACAGGCAGGCTGCCGGAAACTTGTTTTCGGATTTGAAACTGCCAGTAAGAAGCTGATTGACTTAATTGATAAACGAATCGATTTGGAGCATGCAACACAGGTATTAAAATGGTGCCAAGAGCTTGGAATCTGGACCGATTTGGAAGTTATTATAGGATTACCGCAGGAAGGTGAAGAGGAGTTTCATGAAACGGTATCCTATATCCAAAAAAATAAAGATTTGATTAACTTTATGACAATCAACGAGTTTTTTGTGGTACCAAGAAGTAAAATCGGCATGAATCCTGAGGAATATGGAATTAAGCTGGTTAGAAATGTAATCAGCTATGAAGATATTCTTAAAAAAAGCTGGAATTATTTTGTAAATCACAAAGGAAAACCGCTGGGAAATTTCAAAATATATAAATTCCATGAAATAGGTGGAAGACAATACAAGCAAATATTAGAGAATAACGTAGAAAAAATACGATATATGAACAGCCTGCAGAATAAGGAATTTTTAGAGGTTGAAAGTATCTATCGTATGATTGATAAATTATAACTTATTAAGGAGGATTCTACCATGAATGATGAACAGAACAAAAAGAGCGAGGAACTGGAAAAAACTCCGGTAAACGGAGAGAACTATGAAGAAAATTCAGGAATCAAAATGGTGATTATACGTTTGCTTTCAGATGAGGATTTTAAGGATGAGTTAATCGATAATCCGGATGAAGCATTGTCCGGCTATGATTTGAGCGAAGTGCAGAAAATTCTCATTAAATCCTTAAGCCCGGAAGATCTGGATAACCTTAGCCCGGACAATATCGATGAATATTTTTCAGCAGATGCAGCAGTTTATACTCCGGATGAAGGGGTCGATATCGATGAGATGGAAACCTTTGATGAAGCGGAATTGTTGGATGAAGACGATAAAGAATAAGATTTTTGAGAGGGAGGATAAATGAGATACATTTCAGAAGAAGACATAGAAATTGTCAAAACCGTCAATATGATATGCAATACTCCCGTGAATCAGGAAAAGCTTTGTGAAAACCTAAGACAGCAATATTTGAAACATCAGGACGATTATAGGATAGCCTTTACCTATGGATTTCTAAATTTTTTACTTGCCACCAAAACGAAAAATACGACCATTGGAAGTGAAAGGATAGAAATCATTTTTAAGGCGTATAACCTTGCATTAGAGCTTAATTCAGAGTATTGGCTGGTACAGATGTTCAAGGCTGTTCTGCTTCTTGAACTGCCGGAGGTTATGAGGAATGATGATGAGCTGGAACAGCTTCTTATTCAAATGATCCAACAGCAAAAGAACTGCGAGCAAAAAGCATATTTTATCATACCATATATTATTTATGCAGATTTGGGTTATGTAACAAAGGGAAGAGATTTTTCCTTTGAGCTTATTCTGGAGGCCGAAAGGAATGTGAGTCTAAAGAACTTGGAGGATAGCTACCTTAAGCCATATTTTTGTATGCCTATCCGTAATTTCTTTAAGAGGCTCGTCCGCTCCAATGAGGTTACCTTTGCCGAAAAATTAAAGGGTATAGGTAATGTACTCTTTCCAAGTGAAATGAGTTTTCAATAGAAAATAATACGTCGTACAAAAGGTGGATTATGAAGCGGATACTTTTTATAACATTAGGCAGTTTATCAAGCGGTGAATTTACAATAGCAAATGAATTCTGCAAAAAATTACCAGAGAGAGAATATAGTATATTGTTTTTGACTTCTACAAAAGGGGTGAGCTTTTTAAAGCAGGAGCATTTTAATTATATCCTGCTGACGCCGTCAGAAACAGAATCCGTGGTAGGTACAAAGCAGAAAAACAGACAGAAGACACAGGAAGTTCTGGATGAATTTCAACCAGATTATATTATTATATCCGATGTATATACAATGTGGTATTCCGTATCCTGGTCAGGAGTTGATATTGATTTATTAAAATCCAGCGGTGCATTAGTGGGAAGTATAGACAGCTATCAATTTAAAGATACCACCTACATACAGGACTATTATGGCGGTTATGTTGCGGAGCTTCCTAAATTAATTGAAGACTGTGACTTTGTTATCCGGTATTCTCCTATTAATAAGTGTTTTGAACAGAGCAGTAGAGTAAAGTGCACCTATTTGTTTGATTTAAAAGAACCGGAGGAGAAAGCACGTATAACGTTTGGGGAAGAATACCATACAAGAAAAAATGAAAAAGTGGTATTTATGACTACTTCAAACTGGGAATCCCTAAATATAAACAGACTGCCGGCCTTAACGAATCTCATTCGCTGGGTTCCAAGAATCATTGTGGAGTGTCTGAAAGAATTAACCGGTAATATTACCATCATTCATGTAGGCCCTCAGCCCCTGGATATTGAGTTTAAGAATACAGATATTCTGTATCGGTACCATAAATTTTTAGACCCGGATGAATACAATGCATGCCTGAGATATTCGGATTTATTTATAACAACGAATATTATTTCCACTACCTTAGCTCAGGCAGTGTATCACAATACCCCGGCGATTGTTCTTCAGAATAATAAATATATAGATTTTTCACAAATGACAGGTGTGCTTGAGAAAATGCCCGATTGGTATCGACAAATGGCAAAGGATGTAAGGGTTGCTTATCCATTTCGGTTGTTTCCGTTTGGATGGCATGAATTCTTAAAACCATTGCTTGAAGACAATCCCTTCTGCAGCACATTTGTACAGGCGAACCTGTTTAAAAAGAATCAAATCGTTAAAATGTTAAGGACATATCTGTACGAGGAAGAAAAGATAAATAAATTAAAGAAGATTCAGAGCAATTATATTTCATCCATATTAAAATTACCGTCGCCAGACGAAGTACTAAAGTCCCTGACAATTGATCATGCATTGGAAAGGTTACTGAATCAATCATGTCGGATCCATGAGTTGTTTTACCAGGGAAGCGAAAAAAGGTATCTTATCACGATGAAAAACAACTATCTTAATAAGGAAGGAAATACCTATAAAATTCAAGAACTGAGATCGGAGTATTTAAGAACCTTTAAAGAAGTAATTCCTGAAACCCTTGCTTTTACCAATTATAAATGGCTGTCTATGAAATATAAGAATAGGCTGCCTAAGAAGAAGGCAGAGAGTATGGACTGGACCTTTATACAAGGGAAGGAATTCAATTCTCATATCCTGCTTTCCGATTATATGGAAATGGATGAAGAATTTGATGATGATGTGGCGGCGACTTATGAAAGCTGTTTCCAGTCCATTGAGAAATCCTATGCAGACCTGCCGGCATTACCAGTAATATACCTGGTTATCATGCAGACCTTTGATATTGTCAGCTTTGAAAATTTTATATCATATTTGTATATTTATTCTCGCAGCAACGGTGGATTTACTGTGAATCAATGGGTTGATATCGTACCGTCGGAGCTGAAACATGGAACCGGTGTCCAGATTGGTATGGGGAAATATGCACAATCCTCCATTTTCCAGAATACCACCTTCCATGTACGGTTCCAGGGATATACCAAACTTGAGGATAAAATCTGCCTGCTTTTCGATTACTATTGTGATGCATCCAAAGTTTATGTAGAAGACAAAAAAGGTATAAATGGGCGAAAGGGTACTTCCTATTATCATGGGCAGATATACCTTGACAGGGATCATGGAGATTTGGTAGAGGTAACAATGGAAGAAAATTATATTGCGAATCAGATGGGCAAGTCTGACAGAAATGTAATTATCAAGAGAAGAATTTATTGCAGGGAGCTGGAGGAAAAGCCGGATGGAGCAAAAGAGCGTATATTATCGTAATGCACCAAATATGGTACTATTTGAAATAACAACAAAATGCAATCTCCATTGTGTTTATTGCTCGGCAAGAAAACTGGTAAAAAAACCGGAGGATTTACCTCTGTCCAACATTGTTCAGCTGGCTGATAAATTTGAGGATTTTGAATATGTTTGCTTGTGCGGGTTGGGGGAATCTCTATTACATTCGGATTTTTATGAAGTACTTAAAATCTTCCAGAACAAGAAAATTGTATTAGTCACCAATGGATCAGTGCCTATTGATTACAAAAAGCTTGATGAAACGAGAAATATTGATGCCATTTCTTTTTCCGTTGATGATGCAACAGAAGAAGGAATGAAAAGAATCAGTGATAATTACCGGTTTGATATCTTGCTAAGAAATTTAGAAGAAGCAATGCAATACAATGTAAATACGGCGATTAATTGTACTTTGGTTAAAGAAAATATAAGCGGTATGGAAGAAATAAAGAATTTAGCTGTCCGATATGGGGTTAAGCGTTTTAAGGTAGGTTTCCCCTTCGGAAGCGGAAAGTGGATTGCAGATAATGCCGAAGAAATTAAAGCTGTATTAAGAGAAATAAAAAAGTCATTGCAGTATAACGGTATTGAATATGAGGGACCGACTGAAATAAAATGTGCCTATGACAATGCTCCGATTGCGGTGGTTTCGAAAAATGGGAATGTATATCCCTGCTGTGATTATTTTTGTCAGAGGCCTTTGGTTGGAAATCTGTATCAGAAAACCTTTCAGGTAATGTGGAACAAGGATTCCTATGAGAAGTTCAGATCCGGTATTTATTGTAACCCCTGTATACAGTATCACAATAAAAAAAGCATCGTTGATTTATATAAGGATGTTTAGTAGGTGTACGATGAAAAATAAAAAGTTTTGTTTAATTCAAATACCAAGTGAGGCGCCTGTCATAGGGATGGTTGGAGCAAAGCTTCTTCCGCTGTCATTAGGAATTATTGCAGGATATCTCCGAAGCCATGATATTCCGTTGGATATGGTTGACCTCAGTCCCCGAATTAGTAAAATCTATGGGAAAGGCGATATTGATAAACTAGCCCGGTTTTACGAAAAGGATTCGGTATATGATTATGTAATAAACGGCAGAAATGATATGTATGAAAGCATTGCAAAAGATATTCTTAAGGGGGTGGCTTGGGATGACTATGACATTATAGGCATATCCATTGGTCCGAGTCTTTCCTTTCTCCAGATATTTTTTGCCATGATACTGGGAGCCTATATCAGGAAATATTTTAATAAAACCTTGATTTTTGGAGGTTTTAACCTTACTACGTATGTTAACTATCAGCCGACTTATAATGAGTTTTTCTGGTATCTTCACTGTTACCTTGGGTATATTATCGCCGGGCCGGGAGAAGAATCCCTTGCAAAGCTGATTCAAGGTTTACGGGCCGGATGGACCCTGAAAGATGATGAAATAAGATTGATTAACGGATTATGTTATGTTAATGAGAATAAGGACCTGGTATTTAATAAATTTTCTCCCCGCAAAATTGTTATGCCGGATTTTGATGGGTTGATAACAAAAGATTATGTTAATTATATAAAAAAAGAGGCATATGAAGAGACGATGGTGGCACTGTATCGCTATCCTTTTGCTTTTACAAATAAACTCACAAAGCATCAATCAGGTGATGGATATGAGCCATATCTTATCATACCTTACATTTTTAACTATAATTGCCCATATAATTGCAGCTTTTGTACTGAAAGTGATCCGGAGGCTCCTAAGCCTGTGATTGGCACGATTCCACAGGTGGTCGATGAAATAAAGCAATTAAAAGATAAGTATCAGTCACCGTATTTTTATTTTATCAACAATGCAATCAATTTATCTAAAAAGTATGTCAGGAGTTTTTGTGAAGCTTTGATAGATGAACAGATGGGGATATATTGGTCGGATTGTGCCCGCTTTGATAATACGGACAGAGAGCTACTGGAGCTTATGTACCGGGCTGGTTGCAGAAAGTTAGTTTTTGGTATGGAAAGCGGAAGCGCCGATATGGTCAGATTGATTAATAAGAAAATTGATTTGTCCTATGCCGAAAAGGTGCTTGAGTGGTGCAGCCAGATTGGTATATGGGCAGAGTTGGAAGTAATAATAGGTATGCCTGGCGAAACACAGGAATATTTTGAAGAAAGCTACCAATATATTAAAAGGAACTTAAAAAACATCAGTTTTTTTACTACCAATCATTACATACCCATGCCGGGAAGTATTATGTACCGCTATCCTGAAAAGTATAATATTTTGATAAATAAAGAAAAGGACCTTGATGAGATATTAAAACAAGACAGAGCCTTGTTAGCACGCGGCGAGAATCCCGGAAATTATAATAATACCATGAGAGTATACAGTTATTCCGAAATCAGTGGGCGTGATGGTAATGCTATATTTCAGGAAACAGAGAAGAGAATACAGAGAATCAGAAAATTACTGTTAGGTAAAGTAATGAACGAGATGCTGTATTATGTGAACAAAGGGTATTTAGGGTTGAATGACTTAAAGGATTTAAAGGATTTGTAGAATTATGTGGTATAAGCATTATATCGTTCACTGTGAAAGGAGTAGGATTAGCTTATGATAGAAGTAAAGCAAGTAACAAAAAGTTTCAAAAAGACCGTCGCGGTTGATGATGTTTCCTATACCATTAAGGAGGGTGAAATATTTGGCTTAATCGGGCCAAATGGCGCAGGAAAGACTACTACGTTAAGAATGATGATTTCATTATTACAGCCTACCTCAGGTGAGATTACAATTAATGGGCTTAATGTAACAAAAGATAAAAAGGAACTGCATCAGCAAATCGGGGTAGTATTCGAGCTGCCCAATCTCTATCGGAAATCCACAATAAAAGGCAACTTGAAAAATTTTGCTGATATTTATGGTGTCAAAGAGGAGCGAATTCAGGAAGTCATGGAGGACTTGCAATTAACAGATAAGCGGGATATCAAAGTAGAAAGTTTATCAAAGGGCTGGAAGCAGAGAGTCATTATCGCAAGGGCTGTATTGCATAGACCAAAAGTATTATTCCTTGATGAACCAACCAGCGGATTAGATCCAAATACGCAGGAATTAATCAGAAAATATGTTCAAAACATCAATCGGGAAGGCACAACCATTGTTATAACGACCCATGATATGAATGAAGTAGAACGGTTATGCCATTCCATAGGTATTATGTATAAAGGAAAATTGGCTAAACATGGTGGACTGGAGGAAATCATTCAGGAATATCGGACGCTGAAATCAGATGAGAATGTGACACTTGCAGACATATATAGTGAAATAACAGGAGGTGAGTTAAGTTGACGATTATATTGAAACAGACACGAAATGAATTAAAGGAGCTTGTTTTAAATCCAGCAATTTTGGCGGTTGTAATACTGCCTATATTCATGTCAAAAATCATTGGTTATGCCATGAGGGAAGCCGGAGTAGAGTTTTTACTGTTATGTGTTTGGATTTTATTTGCTCAGGTTATGGTGGGTATTATGTTGACAGGTCCTAATTTGATTGAAGAAAGAGAATCAAAAACCTTTGATGCCCTGTTATGTACCCCTTTGAACTTCCGTCAGATATTAATGTCTAAGTGTATTCCAATCTTAGCTGCTTCATTATTTTCTCAGAGTCTTGTTTACATAATCAATGAGGGAATCCAGCTGACATTGTTAAAATTACTTGTGCCCATGCTGGTGGGAGGTATCGTATTTATTGAGATTGGTGCTATTATTGGACTACTCATCAGTTCCTCCAAAACGGGCTCGGCAGTGAGCGCAGTTGTCATGGTTTTATTATTCCTGATTGTCTCGGTTTACCCCTCCTTACCTCAATGGACCTATTCCATATTTGTAATTTTGCCCAGTGTGGAAGTTGTAGAGATTATGAATGGGTTAAGTAATTCACAGGGGATTTTGTGGAGAGAATCCATAATGCTGGTTATATGGTTATTAGGGCTATCTGGTATCATCGCTTTTATTGGAAAGAAAAGATATTAAAGATTCAGCTTTTTTGTATATTAGAAGAAATTTGAGAGGCAGATGCATATGAAAAACGTTATGGGATTTATTCCGGCTGGCGGTAAAGGAATGAGGATGAAGCCATTCAAGCTGATAAAGGAGTTACTCCCTGTTTTAATTCAGAATGAAGGGCAGGAGAATGAAGTAAATCTTTTAATAGAAAATGCAGTGAACGTATTACATAGCGGCGGAATTAAAAATGTGGTATGTACCATAAATTTTGACAAAGAAATACTGATGAAAATATTATCGGATATTGGCGGACCGTCTTCTGATATGAAATTTTCTTTTGTTATTCAAAAGCATCTGGATACTGAGTATGGTTTGCCTCTGGGAATTGCTGCAGCAGAGCCCTTTATAAGAGGGCATACGATTTTTATGAAGTTTCCGGATACAATTGTCTACCCGTTAAATTGTTTTGAAGAATTATATGAATTTCACTGTGAAAAAAAGTCGGACCTGACCCTTGGAGTGTTTCCTACGGATAACTCGAAAAATCTTGGGCCAGTCATGATAGATAAAAACCATAAAATTATCCGGCTGGAAGATAAGCCGGATAATCCCTCTGAAAATAATACCTGGAATGTATTAATTTGGGAAGATTCATTTCTGGATCTACTGATGCGTGAGGTTGAGCTTTATCGAAAGAGTCATACCGTGAACAAGCAAGAGTTAAAAATATACGATATTATGGTAAAGGCCATTGAAGAGAAGCTTAATGTCAATGCATATTTTTTTGAAAACGGAAAATGTATTGATATCTCATGTGTTCAGGATGCAACTTTGTTGTGGAATCAATATGGCAGTAAAATAGGCCATAATATAGTTATGTAAAGGATTAGGATGGATAATAATAATATCATAAACAGATTTAACTGCATTGCCAGCCAGTTTGCGGCTGAGAAGGCATTGACGTACAAGGATAAATCTTATACCTATAAGGAAATTAACACTGTAACCGACCAGGTGGCGGCTTCTTTGCGCTCTTATACCAGGCCGGGGATGGTAATTGGTATCTATCTGGAGAAGTCTGCCCAATATGTCATAAGTATTCTTGCCATTTTAAAAGCGGGTTGTACCTATCTCCCTTTGGATAAGATATATCCTGCTTCAAGAATTCAAATTATGCTGGAAGACAGTGATACTCATTTTGTAATAGCAGATGAGATAGAAGGAAATGTGAATGCACAGATCCTTAGATTTGCTGAGCTGGAAGCTGCTGGAAGAAGAATCTATGACAGTCAGGATAATACGCAATCTGCCATAGTGGTTTCAGAATATCTTCCGGTACGGTATCCCTATATTATTTATACTTCGGGTTCCACCGGAAAACCAAAAGGAATGAGAATTGAGGACAAGGCTGTTCTTAACCTGTCAGCGGAGATGAGTATTCAATTACAGTGTGAGCAGGGAAGGAAAAGAATTGGAATGATTTCGCCCTTTGTATTTGATGTATCAGTGGGGCAGATGTATACCTCCCTTTTATATGGAAATGAACTTGTACTGGTGCCGGATGAAGCTAAATATTCACTCAAATTGTTAACAGATTTCTTTCAGCAAAATGAAATCTATTGCTGTGATTTCACACCGACAAGGTTAGAATTACAGGTGTCCTATTACGAAAAGCACCTGGATACACCTGCTTACCCCCATATTATTGTAAGTGTCGGAGAACCGATTACATCCGCTCTGGCAAAACGCGTTATGGAGGCAAAAGGGAGCAAAACCAGAATCTTTAACTACTATGGTCCGTCAGAAATATGTGTCTATTGTGCTTATCATGAAATAACCCCAGAGGATATTGCTAAAGGGAAAAATATCCCCATAGGCAGAGCCTTAAAAAACTTTCAGTTGTATGTATTGAAAGACAATTTAACTCCTTGTGAATATTATGAGACAGGTGAGTTATATATAGGAGGTATCGGGGTTTCTCAGGAAGGCTATCTTAATCAGCCACAGTTAAATGAACAAAGCTTTCTTATGAATCCACAAAATAAAGGTGAACGTCTTTATAAAAGTGGTGACTTAGCCTGTATAAGACAGGATGGGAATATTGAATGCCATGGACGTATAGATGATCAAATTAAAATACGTGGGTTTCGTATAGAGTTAGCAGAGATAGAGCATACAATGGAGCAAATCTCAAATGTTTTAAAAGCAAAGGTCCTGCTGGTCCAGGATAATGGAACAGACTGCCTGGTGGCATATTATACGGTGCAGGATGCAATTACGGTTGCTGAGATAGATCATAGACTAAGAACGCTGCTTCCGTATTATATGGTTCCAACTTATTATATTCAGATTGCCTCATTTACTTACAATGTCAATGGTAAGCTGGACAAGCATAATTTACCGGATTTCCATACTGGAGTACAGTGTATTGAGCCAAATGAAAATAATATGGTTATAGACCGGCAGGTAGGAACTAAATTATTGGAGTGTTGCGCGAAAGTACTTGGGTTAAGAGCAGTATCCTATGAAGACCAGTTTGTAAGTCTGGGAGGTGATTCCCTGACTGCCTTTGAATTGAATATCTTATTAGAAGAAGAATGGAATGTAGCGTTGGATTTGCACGAGCTGGTAGGACAACACAACCTCGGTTATTTGGCGGGACTGTTAACACAGCAGATCCATAATAATAAGATGGAGCCTCCTAAAAAGGCAGACAGGAATCGTAAATGGCTGGCAAATTCTTTTCAAAAAATCTTAATAAAAGAAGAACTGAAAAGTAGACCAGGGAGAAATAACGAAAGAGGACCTCTTCCGTTATACAACATGGTTTACACCTTGGAATTAAGCTGTACGATGGATTATAAACGACTGCAGAAGGCATTTAACCAGGTGCTGCAGAATCATGAAATGCTAAGAGTGCATTTTGAGAAGCAGGATAATTCTTATATAATCATTGTAGATGAGTACAAGGCTTATAGGGTACAGCAGGAATATGTAAATAATATAGACTCTATTTACCTTGAAGAATATGTAAAGGAATTTGATGTCCTGTCTACTGAATTGTATCAGATGGTACTTTTTGAGGATGAAAATAAACGTCAGGTCATTCTGTTGAATATTCATCATCTGATAGTGGACTATGTATCTATCCGGATACTGGTGAAGGAATTATGTTCCCTTTATTATGATGAGAAGAGTATAGGGAAACCATTTAGTGAAAGAGAATATTTTCTAAATAAAAATCACAAAAAGGAAAACGAGAGCATTTCCTTTTGGAGAAAGCAGTTAAGGAACCGACCGGGTTCAGTGAAATTCCAGCCGGACCGGGAGGTTTGCCGGCAGATGAAAAGAGTAGATTCTATCCTTTTTCAAATAGCCGATAAAAATGAAGTCAAGGTACTATGCAACCGAATGGGAATTACAGAATACCACCTGTTTTTTATTGCTCTGGCTCTGTTGGTATATTGTGAGGAGAAAAAACAGGACTTTATCCTAGGGACTTATTCAATGGGACGGGATAAGAAGGCGGTAGAGCAGCGTCTTTTGGGACTTTTTACGGATACAATACCTTTTCGTTTCCAGTTGCAGGAGTCATTAACCATTGAAGAATATCTTCTGCAGCAAAAAGAAAAATTTGTTTGGGTTTTAAAATATGGAGGAATTGATGTAGGCAACATTATGGAGTATATGGATTTTGAGGATTTATGTAAAGGACCTTTTTTTGAAATAGCCTTTAACTATATGCAAGAGTATTTATTAGTTTTTGATAATGGAAAACAAGAAATCTTGCTCCATGATCATAGTAAGAACCCTGAACTTCTTCCGTTTTCTATGATAGGAACTTCAAAACAGGAGAACATTCATTTTGAAATATTGTATAGGGAGGAGTTCTATTCGCGTAACAAGGTGCAGCTGTTGGCAGATAAATATTGCTGGATTGTGAAGGAAGTTCTGAGGAACGGCAGGTATACCATTAAGCAATTGGAGGATGCATATGCAGATATTTATGTTAAAAAGTAAGATTCACCGTGCAATAGTTACATCAGCGGAACTTAACTATGTTGGAAGTATTACGATAGATAAGGCTTTGATGCTGGCCGCTGGTATTAATGAATATGAAAAGGTCCAGGTTGTAAATATTGATAATGGGAACCGGTTTGAAACCTATGCAATTGAAGGAAAAACCGGCAGCGGAATCATTGGACTCAACGGAGCAGCAGCCCGTTTGGCTGTAAATGGAGACCGTGTCATCATAATGACCTACTGTTTAATGGAGGATATTGAAGCGAAAAGATATGTACCCAAAATTGTCATGGTTAATAAAAAAAATGAAATGATTCAAATTGAAAACAAAGAAATACATGGTGATAGTGAAATGTAAACAATACAATGAAGAAGGTGAGAGAATGCGTTTTAATACATATTTTTTATTGACGGAGAAGGATGTACCGGAATATATTAGAGAAAAACTGGATTTTTTTCCATCAGCGTCTGTTTTACATTGTTTAGAGATTGGTGATGGTAATTTAAATTATGTTTTTCGTGTATTTGACGAAGAAACAAATCATTCTTTTATAGTGAAACAGGCGGGACCTGAAACAAGAATTAAACCGGATTTGGGTATATCAACAAAACGCGGAATGATAGAAGCCAGGATACTAAGCCTGCAAAACAATTTAGTAGAAGGATTTGTTCCAAAGGTATATTTATATGATCCGGTTATGTGTATTATTGTCATGGAAGATATGAAATACCACGATATGATGAGGACAGGATTACTGGAGCACAATACCTACCCCCATTTTGCTGATCATATAACAACCTATCTCTCGAATTGTTTACTTAGAACTTCAGATTTGGTAATGGATCACAAAGAAAAAAAGAATTTGGTTTGTGAATATGTGAATCCAGAGCTATGCGAGATTTCTGAAAATCTGGTTTTTACAGAGCCATATCATAATCTGTCAGGCTGTAATAGTATATTCCCCGGAAACGATGCTTTTATTAAGAGGGAGATATATGATGACAGGAGGCTGCATACAGAAGTGGCTAAGTTAAAATATGAGTTTATGAATAATGCCCAGGCGTTGATTCATGGAGATTTACATACAGGATCTATTTTTGTTAATCAAGACCATACATATATTTTTGATCCGGAATTTACATTTTACGGGCCCATGGGATTTGATATAGGAAATATTATTGCTAATATCTTTTTTGCATGGTGTCATGGTGATGCTACAATAGAGGATAATAATAAAAGGTATGAATTCTGCGGGTGGTGCCTGAGTACCATAAAAAATATAATTGATTTATTTAAGGATAAATTCAATCAATTGTATGAATTATACGTAACGGATGTTATGGCAAAGAACCCAGAATTTAAAAGTTACTATTTAGGTAAAGTACTGGAAAACACGGCAGGTTCAGCAGGGCTTGAGCTAATACGCAGAGTTGTTGGTGTAGCCAAGGTGAAGGATATCACTTCCATTGAAAATGAGCAAAAGCGGGTATATGAAGAGAGACGGTGCATTTATCTTGCGAAAGAACTTATTTTTAAACGTGTACAGTATCTTTCAGGAGCAGATTATCTTGAAACTATCGGGAAAATTACTTCCAAGGTTATTTTTAATAAAACAGTCAGAACCATAAATAATGAATATATAGATACTTTGCTGTCATGATAAAACGAACTGACAGAGGAATGTAAAACTAGTATTTTTATTAAAGGGCATATGTTTGAGAGATGTACAACAGTCATTTCCGCTGACCGAATCTATTCCAGACAAATTCAGCACTAAACTCAAAAAATAAGTCTATCCACGACNNGGTGGATTTTTTTTGATGATTCATACCTGTTAGGGTGCTGCAAGTATACAGCAGATTATCTAACAATAATGCATTCAGCAGTTTATCTAACAATAATAGTTTAAGCATAGGTCAATGTTTTGATTTTATATGCTCTAACAAAGTAATTAATTTTTCTTATGTTTCATTAATTATTTATTTTTTACCAACGATTTTAAGAAGTAAACAATTACCTTTAACGAATAGGACAAATTGTAATTCAAATATATTTACTAAGAATACACCCATAAGAAGGAGGACTTTCATGCTTGCAGTAAAGGCTGTTTATAAACCCAGGTCACAAGAGGAGAAGGGAAAAGCAGTAAAACAGATTATGATAAGAATTCTTAAAAATAGACAGCAGAATGAATTGGGGTGTTACGTGATGGGATAAGCCTAATAGATATACCAGTATTTTGGTATATATGCCAATCCAACAGAGTTGTCACTTGGAGATTTTAGGGGAGGTGTAACTGTGGATAAAGCTGCAATATATTGCAGGCTGTCTAAGGAAGATGAATACAAAATAAGCCAAGGTGATGAAAGCGCAAGTATCCAGAATCAAAAACTGCTTCTGATTAACTATGCGATAGCCCAGCAATTTTCCATATATGATATTTATTCGGATGATGATTACTCTGGACTTGATGGGGAAAGGCCTGATTTTAAAAGGCTGATCAGGGATGCAAAGGCTGGCTGTTTTAAAGTTGTTATTTGTAAGACACAGGCCCGGTTTACACGTGATATGGAATTAGTCGAAAAGTATATTCACGGGCTTTTTCCCCTTATTGGAATACGTTTTATTGGTGTAGTGGACAACGCAGATACCGAAGTGAAGGGAAATAAAAAAGCAAGGCAAATAAATGGGTTGGTAAACGAATGGTACAGTGAGGATCTTTCTGAAAATATACGAAGTGTTTTTAAGAGTAAGATGGAACAGGGGGAATTTCTGGGATCTTTTGCCTCATATGGGTATAGAAAGTCTCCGGAGGATAATCATAAGCTTATTATCGATGAAGAAGCTGCAAGGGTCGTAAGAAAAATCTTCCGTTATGCAGTGCAGGGACTTGGAAACAGACAGATATGTAATAAGTTATATGAGGAAGGGATTCCAACTCCCAGCAATTATAAGAAAATGAAAGGGTTATCATATCAGAACGTTTCAAAACAGACTAAATATGGTGAAAAAAACATTTGGGGAACAACTACCATTCAGAAGTTACTCAGTAATCGAATGTATATAGGGGATATGGTTCAGGGGAGAGAGAGAAAAGTCAGTTACAAGAGTAAAAAAGTTGTTACTGTGCCGGAATCGGAATGGATTATAGTTCCGGGCTGTCACGAGCCCATTATAGATAAGGATACATTTGAACTGGTACAGACATTGAGAAAAAGCAGAAAATATGCATGCTCCATTGACGAGAATGGGCAGAAGCAAATTAATCTTCTGGCAGGAAAAGTTAAATGCAAGGACTGTGGAAGTACAATGTGCAGGTGTAATGGTAATAAAAAATATGTGAGTCTTTATTGTCAGCTCTATATCAGGACGATGAAGAAACAGTGTACCTCTCATTCCGTTAGTTACCGAAAGCTGATTGCTTTATTAGAGGGAAAAGTAAAAGGTATCATAGAAACCCATCTGCAGCAGGAGCAGCTTGAAGAATATTTTGCATTCAATCAAGATAACAGCAAATTAATAAAACGTAAGCAATCTGAACTTTCTGCAATGGAGGATAGGCTATCAAAAGCAAAAAAAGCTTTAACTGCTTTATATGTTGATAAAGTAAATCAGATCATATCAGAAGACGAGTATAGGGATTTAAAAAACGCTCTTACACAGGAGACGGAGGAGCTTAAATCAATGATAAAAGATTTGGAGGGAGTAATTCATTCACTGATTTCAGATGATACTGCTAATGATAGGAAAGAGGGTCTGATTCATAAGATTGCAAATTTTGAGAAATTGGATCATGAGATAATTAATGAATTTGTAGATTATATTGAGATTGGAGAGAAAGATAGAGATAAAAATCAGGAAATAATTATACACTGGAGATTTTAACTATGTTATAAGGTTACCAGTTTGGGAATTGCCTCAAGTATTATTCTTTGAGATTTTCGACTTCAACCACTTCACATGTTTTATGAAGTTGAATTTGAAAAAATCAAGGCAAAATTTGACATTTCCCTGTTGTGTGATATAATAACCAATAAAAGTAAATATAAGCTTAAGAAAAGCAGAGCAGTAAATTACATTTAGCATAAAGGAGAGATAAAATGAAAAAGAACTTTATTAGTAAAATAGCAACAATAGTGCTTGCTACAAGCCTTATTTTATCAACAACTGTTTCAGTTGCGGCAAAGACTACAATAAAAGAAGGGCTGGTGGATATCGGAGACAAAAGTTTATATGCCAAAGTTATGGGGATTGACAGTAATATATCTGTCGTTTTCGATTCCGGTTATGGTGATGGAATTTATACATATTCAGAAGATTCGTCCTATGAAACCTGGCATAATATCCAATCAGAGATATCTAAATACGCTAAAACGATAACCTATGATAGAGCTGGATTAGGACAAAGTGACAGCGGAGTTAACAGAGCGTCATTAAGTGAAGAATTAATAGATTCTTACCTAAATGGTGAGGACATACCCTATGATGAGTCTGCGTTTGATATTGGTTCTGGGAAAACAGCTATAGACAGGGCAAGAGACCTCCATGCATTATTAGAGTCTGCGGCTGTAGATGCACCATATTTATTAGTCATCCACTCTGTTTCAATGTTAGAAGCAGTAGAATTTGTCAAAGAATATCCTGGTGAAGTGGCAGGTATTGTAAGCGTAGATGGAACCTCGGCAGAGACCATGCAAAAAAATATAGAATTTTTTAGAACCTATGCCCCTGAGGTTGAAGATTTATTCTTAGGTCAGTTTCAGGAGTATGATGGTACCTTAAGTGAGATTATTCAGAGTTCTCTGCAAGTAAAGAATGCAGGAGACGTATTAAGAAATATACCATTTACGATTCTTCATCCTTCAGATAGCGGAGACGGTCCGGAATATCAACAGATGTCAGATGAGCTTATAAGAAAATGGACTACCTGGTCGAACTATTCTAAGCTTATATTTGTACCTGACACAAGTCATTATATTATGAAAGACCAGCCACAGTATGTAGTTAAAGCTATAAAAAATATGTTGAAAGAAATAAATAAAAGTTGTAAATAAATGGTGTAATTAAATAAAAGAGCAACGAATAAGATTATTGATATGCTTCCTTCTAGTAAGACAGTTGAATTAAGATAACTGTCAATCTAGAAGGAAGTTTTTCTTTGCTCTTTTCTTCAAAGAGTTCAAGGATTATACTTATAAAAAGGGATAGATTTGGATAAAATGAGCGTTTTTGCGCAGTAATATAACCGATAACTGGTAGAAAATTACATTGTTATTGATTAAAATAAAGGGTAAACGCTAAAATACAGAACAAGCGTATAATCTATTGACGGGAGGATGGTTATGTTATTCGGCAATGGTGCAAGGGTGGAAAAAGGCAAAGGAAAATTCAGCTTATTCAGTAATCTGTATTATCACTTTAAGAACATGTTATCCTGGGAACCGAAGTTATTCTGGATGGGATTGTTGTTGTTAATTCCATGGATATTAGTGAGTATATTGGGGAATATACTTCCTTCGGTTATGGTTGCGGGGCTGGAAGAGAAATGGGAACTTGATTACTATTTAGGAATTCTGGCAGCACTGATACTTGCCAAGTGGGTTTGTAGCCTGGCGCAAGGAATTATGTCCGCCTATTGCTATAATGGTAAAGTATTATACAGGACCCATTATTCCAAACCTTTTGTGGATAAGAAGATGCGTGTGGATTATGATATACTTGAGAAGAAAGACTTTCAGACAAATGCAAGTGCGTCTTATACGGCAATCTATCAGGGCAGAGGTATTGATGATGCATCCTGGAGATTGCCTAATTTCTTAGCTTTTATGGGACAGGGAATTGTATACGGAATTTTACTGGCAAGGGTTAGTATCTGGATATTATTACTTGCAATAATCAGTACTGTAATTCAAATAAAATTACTGAAACTGGCACGTACCAAACACGGTGAAGCCCATCCTCATTTGGCAGATGTCTCTAGAAAGTTATCCTATCTTACCAGTCAGAGCATGGAGCCGGCAGCAGGAAAAGATATCAGAATCTACAATATGGCAGGCTGGCTGATGAAAAAGTATGGAGATACCCTTAACCATATGAATGGATTATATCATCAGGTTCACAATTGGTACTTTGTAAGAGGATTATCCGATGCCGGATTGGATTTACTGCGCAACGGACTGATTTATGGATACCTGATTTATCTGGTAACGGAAGGAAAGCTGACCATTGCAGAATTTGTTCTTTACTTTGGTTTTGCCAACAGTTTTGCAACCCAGATGTTTTTAGCTTTAAGAGAAGCGCTTACCTTTGGGATTATCAGCAATACCTTTAGCAGCATCAGAGAATACTTCGATACAAAAGACAGCCGTAATGAAGGAAACGGTGTAGAAGGAAAGGAATTCGAAAGGATAAAAAAAGAGGCAGTGACGCTTGAGCTTAAAAATGTGAGCTTTATTTATCCGGAACAGGACAAACCTACAATATCCAATATGAACCTGACAGTAAAGGCAGGTGAGAAACTGGCACTGATTGGTCTGAACGGAGCAGGTAAGACTACATTGGTGAAGTTGATATGCGGCTTCTACACCCCAACAGAGGGGGAAATATTATTAAATGGAATACCCATTGAGAAGTTTGAAAGACATCAGTATTACAGCCTGATATCAGTATTGTTTCAGGATTATACCATTCTTCCCTTTACACTGGATGAAAATATTGCTTCCGTTCCAAAGGAAAGAATCAAAGCAGGTAAATTACAGAAAAGTCTTGAAGAATCCGGTTTTCAGTCACGGTATCAGAAGCTTTCAGATAAAGGAAACAGCCTGCTGATCAGAGATGTACATGAGAACGCAGTGGATTTTTCCGGGGGTGAAAAACAGCGTTTATTATTTGCCAGGGCTTTATATAAAGAAGCACCACTGCTGATTCTGGATGAACCTACCGCAGCTCTCGACCCTATTGCTGAAAATGAGATTTACTTAAAATACGGTGAAGTAACGAAGGGCAGAACGTCTATCTACATATCCCATAGGCTATCCAGTACCAGATTCTGTGACCGGATTATATTGTTAGAGAATGGTAATATCGTAGAAACCGGTACACATACAGAACTGATGGGGTTAAACGGTAAATATGCCAACTTGTACGAGCTGCAGAGTCAGTATTATAAAGAGCAGGAAAAAGAAAGCAGACGAAATCAGGTAATGGAGGGAGAGGCTTAATTCATGAAGAAAGAGTCCGATTATGCAATTTTAAAAAGATTATTTGGCTTGTTTTCCAAACATAATAAGGCAACTATCATCGTATGTATCATACTTTCCCTGGTAACCGGAATGAGACCATATATTGCAATTATCTTATCAGGCATACTAATAGATGGATTGGCGGAGGGCAAAAGCTTCGTTGTGCTGATACAGTATACATTATACGGTTTAGCTGCCATATTGCTTATGCAGCTGCTGGAAGCTTATTTACGTGAATTCTTTAATGCAAGAGTAGAGAATTGCATGGAACGACAGAATCGTGATATGAATGAACAGAGTATGGATATCGATTTTGAACATCTGGAGAATCCGGCACTGCAGGAGAAGAAGCGTAAACAGGAGCAAGTGGTTAATGTTAGAGGCGGAATCTACTGGATGATTATATGGCCCCTTGACCGAGGCTTAACGGGGTTAATTAGTGTAATTACAGCGATTATTGTTGCCATACCGCTTTTTAAAGTAAGTACGGAGGCAACTGGCTATGGTATTCTCTCCTCTAACTGGCTGCTGGTATTGCTGATTGCTATTCTTGCAGCCTGTGCGTACTTTAGCTACAGAACAAGCAATGTCTTTAATAAAAAATCCAAGAATACTTTTGAAGCTTATGCTGATTGTAACAAGGTCAGCAACTTCTTTCTGCACAATATCATTTCTGGTACGGAGACCTTAAAGGATCAGCGTATCTTCGGGCAGGAAGAACTTATAAAAAAAGGTATCTTTCAGAGAGAAGCAGAAGCAAATACCTTCTTAAAGAAATTGATTAAGATTGATATTCAGGCATCCTGTATTGAGAATTCCATATCCAATATCACTGGTGGTTGTGTATACCTCTTTGCAGCGCTTAAGGCATATATGGGGCTGATCAGTATCGGAAGTGTTGTACGCTATGCAAGCAGTATCATCAAATGCGTAGATGGACTTATAGAAGTTCTAATGGCTCTGTCAGCCTGGAAGCAGGCAGCAGATTATGGCAGAGATTATCTGGATTACATTGAATTCGAGTCCAGAAAAGAAAAGGGAGATATGCCTTTGGAAAGATCACCCGAAGGCCAGTACCAGATAGAATTTGATAATGTATCTTTTAAATATCCGGGAAGTGATACCTATGTTATCAAAAATCTGAATCTTAAACTCAATCTTGGAGAGCGAATGGCTATTGTAGGGAAAAACGGTTCTGGTAAAACAACCTTTATCAAGCTCTTATGCCGCCTCTATGATGTAACGGAAGGTGAGATCAGGCTGAATAATATTAATATCCGTAAATTTAATCTGGCGGAATATATGGATTTCTTTTCGGTGGTATTTCAGGATTACCGTATCTTCTCTCTTAAGGTTGGTGAGAATATCGCAGCCTCTGAAAAGGTTGACAGAGAGAGGGCAGAAGAAGCACTTCAGAAGGCGGGTCTAAAAGAGCGTTATGAAAGAATGTCTGAGGGACTTGATACCTATGTCGGCAAGGAATTTGAAGGCAGGGGGATTAATGTGTCCGGGGGAGAACGCCAGAAGCTGGCGATTGCCAGGGCAATTTATAAAGGGGCACCTTTTGTTATTATGGATGAACCGACGGCGGCACTGGACCCTATATCAGAGTGTGATGTATATGCCGGTTTTGATAAGATGGTAGGAAATAAAGCAGCTATTTATATATCCCACCGTCTGGCTTCCTGCCGTTTCTGTAATAACATTCTCGTATTTGATGCAGGCAATATCGTACAGAATGGAAGTCATGAGAAACTTGTAAAAGAGACAGGATTGTATCAGAATCTGTGGAATGCTCAGGCACAGTATTATGAGATATAAGGGCTTTATTATTGGTACATAATCAGTAATTGCTGAATTCAGTCGAAATAAAATTAATAATAATTTTCATCCAGGCATATAACCCTTTTAGAGAATTTGCATTTTAAGATCTATGGACGGTATCGTCAGTTATAGAGCAAATGATTAGTGAATAGGACAAATTGAAGTGAAGTATATTTAATTTATAAAGGAATATGCAAAGGGAATGGACAATGCTAATCATAAAAGATGTATATAAGAATAAGGCTTTGGAGGAAAGACAAAAAGCAATTACTAAAATTATTGTAAGAATTCTTAAGAACAGACAAGAGAGTAAGACAGATTAGATTATAAGCCAGATTGAGAATCTTTAATGCGTTCTGCAATCAATTGGCCTGATAAGATTGATACACCACTTTTTATAGTGCAAAGTTTGGAAGATGAAAGAGTACAATATCACCATTCAGAAGATTTATATTGAAATTTTTTATCATTCAATTTTATAGATTTTCGTATTCAACCACTTTACATGTGTCCCGTGGCCTGATAAATCCACACTGGGAACAATAGCAAGCCTTGCAGCCTGGTCCGGTGCATTTAAGGCTTCATTGATTTTTTCCCTGGAATATAAGGTACCAATGGCATAACCTTCCGGAGGAGCACCTTCAATGGTCTGATCCCACAACTCCAGTATTCTGGTGGAGCCATCGGGATTTCTAAAATCAGGGTGGGCATAGTCGATACCGGAATCGATAACCGCAACAATAACACCGGTGCCAAAGAGATTGAACTGGGCTGTCTGAAGCGGGTTGATGCAGGAGATACTTCTACCCTGGTTAACAGAATAAAAGAGACGTTTTGGCTTTTCTATAAATTCTATTTCCTGGTATTCTGATAATCTGGGTATCAGCTCCTGCTGAATGGTTATGATAGCATACTCATTCTGAAGAGGTACCACCACTGCACCCAGATCTTCTGCAATTCGTGTTATATTACCACTGAATTTAACAATAAGTTCCCATAGTCTCACTTCCGGTATGAAACCCACGTTTAGATCCAGTGTCCTATCTCTTACCTGCTCTGGAACATCCAGGGCAAGATTTAATTGATTGTCTGCTTTTCCGTTAGGCATAGTCTAACCTTCCAGAGTTAATTAATTTAATATATGCACACAGGATTATCTTGATTTCCCTTTTCAGAGAAAGCACGAATTTATTAATTTCTGGAGTACAGCCTGCGGGATATAACACCCATAATACACTGCTTGGGGGTGATGTATCCTGCAGGTTGCAATCAGCAGATGAATTAATTCGTACTCTTTAGATACTCAGCCAATAAACAGGCACCATCTGTGAATCCGAAGTTGTAAGATAATAATCGAAAATATCATTATTGTTACGGCAGCTGGCAATTATTTTATCTCCGTAATAGGTTCTGGAATCTTTGCGGAAGACGGTATAAATAATTGAGCTGCCGTCATATTGGAGTATGCTTTTGGTTGATATATCCGCATTATCGGATTCAAATGCGGTTATTCTTATTTTATCTGGTATACCCTTGTCTATATTAGATAGAAAACCATAGAATCGTTCAGTATTATGAGGTCTTACGGCACTTAAAACCACATCTTTGTTTTTAACAGCCATATCAACCGTATATGTTTCAGGTAAAGTCTCCAGCTCTGTTACATGTTCCATGGAATAATTTCGGTTCATGTGTTACCTCTGTTTATGTTGATAGTATAGTATATGGCTTAGCTGTTTGAATGGTGTATCTGGATATGTAAATTCTACTTGAAGAAGCTATATAAAAACCCGTATAATCTAGAAACTCTAATGGTATTATAATTTTACAGATTCATACAGTTGAGGTATAATAAGTATAAATGTACTGTGCAAAATACAAATACGGATGACTAGGAGGTAATGGTGTTGAAGCGATTATTATTTACTATTTTAGTTCGAGTAATAATTTTTTCTCTTTTATTCGGAATAGTAATGGGGATTTGTTATCTAATTAGCAGCTATTATGACTATAGCTATATGCGTATTATTGAATATGCAGGTATGCTGTTGCTCGTTATTGGAGGGCTTTCCGTGCTCGGTGGGCTGAGTATAAGAAGTGATGTCAGGGATAATGAGACGAAGTTATCACTGAAATGGGGCAGAGGATTGCAGGGGGATATAAAACTAGCTGCAGACAACAGAGTCTTTTTTGTATGCATGGCATTAGCAGGCCTTATATTGGTTGTGGCACCACTGATTTTTAATATCCGATAATATTAAAACTCTTATATAGCTGTATGAGATGTACTGCTTTGGTAGCAGTATATTCTGTACAGATAATATAAGAGTTTTTGTACGAATAGCTTAAAGGAAATTAAGATTGACAGAGTTCTTAGTACTCAGTATAATAATACTGACTTATTAAAGTGCTTTTAAAAAGTAATTGTATAAATGAATCATTAACAATCAGTGTTAGGAGGTGTTTTATGTTAAGTGGAAATACCCTATTGATGAAAGAAGTTAATAAAGATCTGGTAAGGGAACATTTAAAGACCTTAAGAAAAGCAACGAAGCAGGAGTTATCTCAAAAGACGGGGCTAAGTGTAGTAACGGTCAACTCCATTTTAACGGATATGATAAAGAATGGAGAAGTACAGGAAGGTGAGATGATACCCTCTAACGGAGGCAGACCCTCTCTTTTGTATCATTATAATGTAAATTATAGCTATGGGATTGTTGTTTATGGTCATCAGAAAGAGAATCAGAACTGTATTCATCTGGCGGTAGTTAATCTTGCAGGTGAGATTGTTTATAAAGAAGAAGCTTTTATGGAGGATATTCAACTGGAAAGTTTTGAAGAACTTATAGACAGGGGAAGGGAAAAGGTTTCCCATATATCGATTATCGGCTTTGGTTTGCCAGGGGAAGAAGAGGATGGCGTTGTAACCATTAATGATTACAGAAATCTGACCGGTGATGTCTTTATGAAGCATTATAGGGAGAAATACAAAGTACCGGTTATATTTATCAATGATATTAATGGGGCAGTAAACGGTTATTACCACTACAAAGCACCCGGTGGCATGATGAATGTTGCAGGAATTTATTTTCCAAGGCTTTATCCACCCGGTGCCGGGCTTGTTCTAAATGGTGAAGTTTATACAGGAAATAAAAGCTTTGCAGGTGAGATTGGAGGTCTTCCTATTGGAGTGGATTGGATTAAGCTTGACTACGATAACCGGAAAGAAATTAGTGAAGCTGTTGGCAGGCTAGTGGCAGCTTTATCCTGTGTCATAGCACCAGAGCTGATAGTCTTGTATGGTGACTTCTTTCAGGAAGAGGATGCTGCGGGAATTAAAGAAGTTGCAGAAAAGCTTCTTTTTGGAAAGTTCGATATTTTTCTTGTGATATCACAAAAATTCGAAGAGGATTTTGAACAGGGTATGATAAGATTTATCTTGGAGCACTCGGCGGATAAGTATATACTGTCCAAAAAAGGAAGGTAAAGAGTTAACCTATATAAATATATTTTATTATTAATCAGAGCGTCCGGTGAAATGAAATAGTATAAATACGGAGTATTATGTAATGCATAATGATGAATATACATCATGGACTTTCGGGAAAGAGGTTAGAATGACAATTTTACTGTTAATTATTATATATCTTGCATTTATCAGCCTGGGGCTTCCGGACTCCTTACTTGGATCCGCCTGGCCGGCAATCCATCCGGGGCTTAATGTGCCTGTATCCTATGCCGGTATTGTAACCATGATAGTATCAGGTGGAACCATTGTCTCCAGTTTCTTTAGCGGCGTTGTTATTAAGAAGCTTGGAACAGGCCTTGTTACAGCTATCAGTGTTATCATGACAGCTGGTGCTTTACTTGGCTTTGCTTACTCTGACAGCTTTATCTGGTTATGTCTGTTAGCAATTCCCTTAGGACTGGGAGCAGGCTCTGTAGATGCAGCACTTAACAACTTTGTAGCGTTACATTATAAAGCCAATCATATGAGTTGGCTCCATTGTTTCTGGGGTGTGGGTGCTACCCTTGGACCTGTCATTATGGCATCTTTTCTCAAACAGGGCGGAAGATGGGATTTGGGGTATAAAACAATCGGAATCCTGCAGCTAAGTCTTTCCGTAATATTGTTCCTGTCCTTGCCCTTGTGGAAAAAGGTCAAAGAGGAAAACAAAGAGATGGAAGAAGAAGGACAGAAGGAGTTTAATAAGAGTGAAATATTAAAACAGAAAGGTGTACTTTCTGCCTTATTTGCTTTCTTCGCATATTGTGCTATTGAGGCAACCGCAGGATTATGGGGCAGCAGCTTCTTGGTATATACCAAGGAGATTTCACCGGAGACTGCCGCTAAGTGGGTTTCACTCTTTTATCTAGGTATAACGGCGGGGAGATTCCAAANNATGGGAGAAGGAATTATACTACTTGGCATTATCTTATTGGTACTGCCTTTTGGAAATTACACACTGATGGGCGGTTTGCTGCTTATGGGATTTGGTTGTGCACCTATCTATCCGGGTATGATTCACGAAACCCCAAGACGTTTCGGTAAGGCAGCCTCTCAGTCCATGATGGGAATGCAGATGGCCTGTGCTTATATTGGTTCAACCTTTATGCCACCGCTCTTTGGTGCAATCGCCAATTCTGTAACCTTTCTTTTATATCCTTTTGTATTGCTGGTATTCTTGTTAATCATGGTGATTCTATCAGAGAGAAGTTCAAGAAGCACTCTATTAAGTTAACTTGTTAAATCTTGATNNACGGCACAGGCAGAAAGGAATTTTCTGATATGAGCAAAGTGCAAACACTGGAATATAAAGAAAGACTAATTAGTGAAATTAAAGGTTTTAAGGAAAAAGGCGAAAGCTTCCTTCGAAAAGAACTAACGGTTGCTGAATTTAAAGGTATCTCAGGAGGAATGGGTGTTTATGCACAAAAGGGCGGTGAGCAGTTCATGCTTCGTCTTCGTGTGTCTTCCGGAATACTGAGCAGAGAGTATTCTGATTTGATTCTTCGTTTAGCAGAAAAGTTTGATATAGAGAAGCTTCATCTGACTACCAGGCAGGCAATCCAGCTACATGACCTGACACTTGACGAAGTATGTGAAATAATGGAAGAATCCATTCGAAATGGTTTATATACAAGAGGAGGAGGAGGCAATTTCCCCAGAAATGTTGCTCTGTCACCTCTCTCCGGAGTGGAAAAGGGTGAAGCTTTTGATGTTACCCCTTTTGCTGTCTGTACCGGGGAATATTTGATGGAACATATAACCGAGTATCGGTTACCTAGGAAATTTAAAATAGCCTACTCGAATGGCGGCAGGGATAATGCTGGCTGCACCTCCACGGACTTAGGGTTTCTGGCAGTTGTAAAAGAGGGTAAACCTTATTTTAGAGTATATTTAGCCGGCGGACTCGGTAATAATCCGGCTTTTGGTATAGAACTGAAAGAACTGATTGAGCCTTCCAAGGCCCTCCATTATGTAGAGGCAGCAATCAGGCTGTTTATGGCTGAAGGCGATTATCAGAATAAAGGAAAAGCAAGACTTCGTTACGTACCGGTAAGAATTGGTGAAGAAGCCTTTTTGGAAGCATTTTATGATAAACTAAAAGAAGTAGAAGGCGACAGCAGCTTTGTAGAATTTGCAGAGGAGTTTGCTGCCTGTAATATAAAGATAGATAAGGATGCCAAAACAGGTCAGAAAGTTATACTTACTGATAAAGGAGAGGTTATCCTTGAGCAGAAACAGGATAGTCTGTTTGCGGTGAGAATCCATCCTATCTGCGGACAATTTAAAATCTCTGATTTTAAAGTACTTAGGGATTTCATTGAAGAAATAATAGAAGCGGAAAATGATAATATTGTTCCGGATATTCGTTTGTCCATGGATGAGAGCCTTTTTGTAAGAAATCTTACAAAAAAACAGGCAGAGATACTGCTTGATAAGCTTGCCAATACGAACATGGTCACATCACTTTCCAGAAGTATATCCTGTGTGGGAACACCCTCCTGCCAGGTTGGCATGATAGCAAGTCAGAAACTGATACACTCTGCTCTTGATTATATGAAAGCAGAAGGAATAAATCCAGACAGGCTGCCACAGCTTTCAGTATCCGGCTGCTTGAATTCCTGTGCAAGACATCAGATAAGTCCATTGGGCTTTACCGGCGTTAAGAGAAGGGTGGACAATGAACCTGTAGACGCTTTTGATCTGCATATCTGCGGTTCTTCTTTAGAAGGTGCCTGTCATCTTGGTAAGCCTGTTGGAAGTATGAAAAAGAGTGATATCCCGGCCTTTCTTGGTAAGCTTGCTGCTACTTTAGAGAAATTGAATATGGACTATGCTGCTTATGCCAGTGATATGGAAGAGGATTTTATGAAATTGATAGATGAGTATAGGATTTAATCATGTAAGAAAATAATGAGATAAAGAAATAGCTGTTTGACCCGGGGTCAGACAGCTATTTCTTTTGTCTTCAAATCTCCTTTAACCACTGTTAACATAGTAAGAAAGCATGCACTGCCACCAATGAAATTACAGATTCCGAAAAGGAAGACTCAGTTATTATGAACACTGTAAGGAAAGAATGAAGGCCCCTCTTAAATTTAACTTAAGACCTGAGCCATGAGCAGAAGATTAGTCTACTGCTTTATACAGTTTCTCATTAAAATACATGTAATCCTTTATCTGATTCGCATTGCCATAGGGTGCATAGATATGGTAATTAGGGGCTATATACATACTTTGCTCGCCGTAGGCAGCACCAATATATTTTGCAGGGGTATCTACAGAATCGGTAGTTTTAAAGATTATACTGACTTCTTCATCAATCAGGTTGCCAATAGAGAGTATTATTTCTTTCCGTCCATCTTCATCCAGATCATAAAAGCTTACCTGAAAATAATAATCTTTCTTCGGAAGAGTTCCTTCTCCAAAAGCAGTTATATTTTCTAATGGATTGTGCTTAAGAGCATGTAACAGATTAACCGCTGCTTTATCATTAAAGTACATAATTTCAGTACCGCTTTTAACATCTGCCCGTATCCTGAACATCTCCCTTGTACCATCGTTTTTCCCCGTATCAAATTCCATAAATGCATTACTACCATCTGAATTGATATCTTCTCCTTTGATAAATATAAAATCATCATTATGAGTATCAAATAAAATATCATCTCTGATTGTGAGGTTTTCATAATCAACATTGCTTTTAACGTCTTCTCTGCTGCAACCTGAAAGCAAAGCCAGTGAAAGAACAATAAAAAATTTCTTAAATCTCATATCTCGCTCCTTAATAAAACATCCAAATAGAATAACTGATAATCGTATGACTATTATTACAGTATAACATTTTCTGAATAGAAGCAACTATAATTACTAAATTATAACAATTTTAAACGGTAAAAGCTCATGCCCAAAAAGGAAAATCAAAAGTAAGCTAATATAATAAAACTTCTGTGGGATACTAATAGTAAAATTGAATTTAATACTGGCAGCAATTTTCTTCTAACATAAGAATGGAGGTTAATATGGGTGAAAAGCATGAAAAAGGATTATCAGCCTGGCAGCTGACAATGATGGCAGTGGGTTCCGTAATCGGCGGTTCCTTCTTTTTAGGGTCTTCTGTGGCAATACATTCTGCAGGACCTTCAATAATCCTTTCTTATATATTGGGTGGTGTACTTGTATATTTTATATTATTTGCATTGTCTGAAATGACTGTGAATAACCCTGGCGTTGGTTCCTTTCGAGGATTCGCTGCCGATGCCTATGGACCGGGAGCAGGATTTATAACAGGCTGGGTATATTGGACAGGAATGGTACTTGCCATGTCCAGTGAAGCAACGGCAATATCATTACTGGTTAAGAACTGGTTTCCGGAGGTTTCTACTACCATATTGGGAAGTACCATAATAATAGGAGTAACCCTGATTAATCTACTGGGTGCAAGCAGACTGAGTAAATTAGAGAGTGGGCTTGCGGCTATAAAAATGCTGACTGTAGTAGCATTTATCATAATGGGTGTATTACTTATATTAGGAATTGTAAGAAGTGTAGCAACAAATGGTGCAGCTGTCATTTACAATACTCCGGCAATCACAAATGAGGCATTTTTTGCGAACGGTTTCAAAGGACTTGCAGGAAGTTTACTAATAATCATGTTTGCTTATGCAGGATTTGAGATAATCGGCCTTGCAGCTTCAGAAGCAAGAGAACCCAGAAAAACAGTACCAAAAGCAATCCACCGTACAGTGGTAATATTGTTAGCTTTATATATTCTGTCTGTAGGTACGACCCTTTTCCTGATACCAACAGGAGAAATAAGAGAAGATATAAGCCCAATGGTAGCAGTGCTTAACCGCTACGGATTTACCTGGGCAGGAACAGTCCTGAATATTGTATTAATTACTGCCATCCTATCCACAATGTTAGCTTCCATGTTCGGACTGGGAAGAATGATCAGGTCACTGGCAGATGACGGCTGGGCACCGTCATTTCTAAAAGAAGTTAAAGAAGTACCCTATAAAGGAATCTTATTCTCTGGTGCAGCCATGCTGATGGGCTTATATGTAGGACTACTGCTGCCACAGGTATATCTGTTCCTAATCAGCGCCGGCGGCTTCTCCGCCCTGTTTACCTATTCCATGATAATGGCGACCCACATCCGATTCCGCAGAAATCATGGAAAGCCGGAAGACAGATTACGGTTAAGAGGCTTTCCATACTCCTCCTTATTTGTACTGCTATGCCTAATTGTTGCCATAGTAAGCATGCCCTTTATAAATGGACAGGGAACAGGACTAATAGCAGGAATTGCAATCGTTATATTCTATGGTATAACCTATCTCATTGTAAAACAGTTCAGGAAAGAATCAAAAAGTAACATCGATTCCAATCACTTGAACAACAGGCTAAGCATGGAGACCTCCAAGGAACTTACCAACCTAAAAGATTATAGGAGAAAACGTCAGAAAGACAACGAGAATAGAAAAAAATAGACTTCCTATTGAAGGATTTTCTTTGACACTTGAATGGCAGCAGTTGCACCTGGGTAAAAGTACACCACTGTCTGAGTACACAACCTCCATGACAGAGACCTTAGCGCGTTTGGTTATTTATACCTGTCCAGGCACAACTGCTGTTAATCACCAGCCAGTACCACAAAATTTGACTTTTTACGGCGAAATGGTTGCATTAACTGAAAGGGAAGAATATAATAAAACCCAAACATGAGGGAAAGGGCCGGAAGCAGGTATGGCAGGCAAAATGAAGTGGTTACAGCATTTAAGAACAATTAATCATCATAAATATTTGGTGATGAGGTATTGTTTCAGAGCAGGGCTTTACAGGCAGGGATTGTTACACGATATGTCCAAATACAGCCCTGTAGAATTTCTGGTAGGTGCGAAATATTTCCAGGGAAACAGAAGTCCAAACAATGCAGAACGGGAAGATCGTGGCTACAGTCTTGCGTGGCTTCATCATAAAGGCAGAAATAAACATCATTTGGAATATTGGATTGATTATAGTGTAAATGAGGGGGCACCCATGTCCGGAATGAGAATGCCGGTAAATTACGTTGTAGAGATGTTCTGCGACAGAGTAGCAGCCAGCAGAATTTACAACAAAGAGGCATATACCGACAGAGATGCCTATGATTATTTTAATACCTCAAGACAGCACTATTTAATACACCCGGAAACAGAAAAGCTCTTAGAAAAACTATTGGTAATGTTAATGGAAAAAGGAGAAGATGTAACCTTTCAATATATTAAAACCAAAGTTCTGAAACAAGGTTATGATATTATAGTAAAATGACATGATAGAAGTAATATGGCGTTATAGAAGTAATATGGCATTATAGAAGTAATATGGCATTATAGAAGAAAAATGACATGATAGAAGTAAAATGATATTGTAAAAGTTAAATTATTGTTGATGTAAAGCAATATTGTAAAAGTAATATTATGGTAGAAGTAAAAGGATAATATGGAAGTAGAATGATATTTTGGATTGGAAATAATAATTAAAAGGATCATTCAAATTAATAGTTTCGTTTTAAAGTAATACGAAGAAAAATTAAAAGATAAAAGTTTACGTTTTGTGAAGTAAAATGCAGTATTTTGTAGAATTTTACATTGTTTTAATAAATACTTTACATATTTAAAACATTGTCGGGATACAATGCCAGTAGGTTGTACCCAGGCAGTCAGGAGGAATTGATATGCTGTATGCAATTGTGGATTTAGGTTCCAACACTATGAGACTTTGTATTTATGAATCAAGTGAAACAGGGTTAAAGTCTATTTTTGAAAAGAAAACCATGGCGGGCCTTGTGAACTATATCAAAAAAGAGAGGCTTAGCACAGCAGGAATTAAACGAGCCTGTGATATATTAAATGAGTATAAGCATTATATCAGTAATTTTGGAATAAAAGAGGAAGAGTTAAATATATTTGCAACAGCTTCCCTTAGAAATATTGTAAATACCAAGGAAGTAATCCAGACAATCAAAGAAATAACCGGTCTGGATGTAGAATTAATATCCGGTGAGGAAGAAGCTACTCTTGACTTCAAAGGGGCTATAAAGGTATTTCCGGAAAGTTCCGGCGTGTTGGTAGATATCGGCGGCGGAAGTACTGAGCTGGTGTCCTTTCAGGACAGACAGATTCAATATGCAACCAGTATGCCTGTTGGTTCCTTAAATCTTTACGTAAACTATGTAAAAAAGATTATTCCCAAAGAAGAAGAGAGAGAATTAATCAGAGAACATATAAAGGAGACATTAAAGTCCCTGGAATTAAAAGAAGAAACAGCACCTTTTCTCTGCGGTGTAGGCGGTACCATGCGTGCGGCTGCCAAGCTGAGTAATCAGATATATGGCTATGGAAAAGAGAATATCATAATAAAAACTTCTGATATAAAAGAAATCCTTGATACAATAAAGAATAGCAGAAAACAGACCATATCACCGGTATTGCAGGTAATTCCGGATAGAATCCATACGATAATCCCAGGTCTGATTGCGGTGGATACCATAGCAGATTTCTACAATGCAAAAGAAATATTTGTCAGCCGGTATGGTGTCAGAGAAGGATATCTATACGAAAGAATAATAAAGGAGAATGTGTATGCCCCATCTGGAAAATGATTTCCTGGAACCCTTTATGCAGAATAGGGAACTGTCNNTAACAGACGTGTGTTGGAGGAAGCAGAGGAGGAGACTGTGCCTCTTTATGAACGGTTGAAATTCGTATCCATCTTTACCAGTAATCTGGATGAATTCTTTATGATAAGGGTAGGCAGTCTTACCGACCTTATGTATATGGATAATAATGTGGACGATAAGACCGGACTTACGGCAAAACAGCAGCTGGAGCTCATATTTCAGGCTGCAGTACCCTTGTATAAAGAACGGGATCGGGTATTTCAGACGGTGGAAGAGAAGCTCCGTGAATTTGGAATACGTAATCTGGAGAGCGGTGAACTGAAAAAAAGCGAGAAAAAACAACTGGATAAAATCTTTGAAGAGGATATCAAACCCATACTTTCTCCTCAGGTAATAGACTCCAGACATCCATTTCCTCATCTTGTAAATAAGGGAATCTATATCATATGTGAGTTTACAGGGGAATCCACGAAGTTTGGACTTATTCCCATATCTCAGTCCTTACCTGCTTATTTTATGCTTCCCGGTACAGACAACAGCTACATACTGACGGAGAAGATTGTATCAGAGCACATAGCAGAGGTGTTCGGCATGTACAAGGTGGATTGCGCAGCAGTCATATCTGTTACAAGAAATGCAGATATCAGCCCTGAGGATGAAGTCTTTGAGGTAGATGACGATTTCAGGGAGCGAATGAAGAAGGTTATTAAGAAAAGAGCCAGGCTTTCACCGGTAAGGCTGGAGGTTCAGGGACACTTAAGCAAGAGTCTGAGCAGCTTTCTGCTTTCTAAGCTGAATCTGACAAAAGAACAGGTATTTACAAGTGTGGCTCCCTTAGTGCTTGGATTTGTATTTGATTTGCAGGGGCATTTACCCTCTGCCCTGGTAAAGCAGCTAAGTTATCCGGTGTTTAAACCACAATATCCTTCCCTGTTAAACAACCATGAAAATATCTCGGTGCAGATAAAACATAAGGATATCCTGCTGTTCTATCCCTATGACCAAATGGAACCCTTTCTTCAGCTTCTTAGAGAAAGTGCCCAGGACCCATCTGTAATCTCGATTAAAATAACTATATATCGTTTGTCCAGAAATTCAAGAATCATCGACTACCTTTGCAATGCTGCAGAGAACAACAAAGAAGTAACGGTTCTTATGGAGCTAAAGGCAAGATTTGATGAGAAGAATAATATTGAGTGGGCAGAGCGTCTTGAAGAGGCCGGCTGTAATGTTATTTACGGATTTGAAGGCTTTAAAGTACACAGTAAGATCTGTCTCATTACAAGAAGAGACAGAAACCGTATCTTTTATATCACACAGATAGGAACGGGAAATTATAACGAGAAGACCGCTAAACTGTATACAGATCTTTCCCTCATGACAGCTAACCAGATAATCGGACAGGAAGCCAATGAATTCTTTAAGAATATGTCCATTAGTAACTTAAAGGGGAACTATAACAACCTGTTCGTGGCTCCTTATTCTTTTAAGAATAATCTGATTGCTCTCATTGATGATGAAATAGAAAAGGCAAGAAGAGGGGAAGCAGCCAGTATTGTAATGAAATCCAATTCCCTGACGGATAAGATAATTATTAATAAGTTATCAGAAGCATCCCGGGCAGGGGTAAAGGTTAAGCTTATAATCAGAGGAATCTGCTGCCTTCTTCCCGGAATAAAGGGAAGAACGGATAATATAACAGTGTACAGTATCGTAGGACGATTCCTGGAGCATTGCAGAATCTACTGTTTTGGCTTGGGTAAAGATGCCAGGCTGTATATTTCATCTGCTGATATGATGACCAGAAACACTCAGAGAAGAGTGGAAATTGCCTGCCCTATATTGGATGAGGATATAAAAGAAAGAATTCAACATATTCTGGAGGTTATGTTCAGCGATTCCGTAAAAGCAAGGATACTTGGTAAGGACGGCACTTACAGAAAGATCGACATTGATGCGGTGCCCATAGATTCGCAGCAGTTATTTATTGAAGAAGCCATGCGGGAGGACAGTAAGACCGCAGCCTCTAAAGAATATATTCTTAAATTCTTCCGTAAAATAAGAAGAACACCAAAATAGATACTTCGCTTTGCAGTATTCAGTGTAACAATTTTGGGTACGTAACATTGCTACGTCCCCAAAATCGTTCCTCCTATAAAGTGGACCTCTGGCCTGACACATGCGGTTTTCAGACACTCTGGGAAATAAGCTGTTTTCAATCTGCATTCCGGCAGATACGCAGGCCCTGGTCGGAACCTTTACCGTTGGCTTCAAATTTACCTCTGAAAGAAGGTTCCAGACAGCTTACATCGCCAATCCATCCACCCCCCTTTGTAACCCTGGAAGAACTGCTGTTAGCATCACCCTCACCATACCAGTCAAAACACCATTCCCGCACATTTCCTGACATATCATAAAGTCCTAATTCATTTGGTTTACAGCTGCCGGCTGCTTTTGTGCTGCTATTGTTGGCAGATATGGCTGGCCAGCTCCAGTCTCCTGATAAGAGGTCCTTTCCTGAATTTCTCCAATACCAGCCAACTTCTTCTGCAATACCACTTCCGCTATAAAGATAACCTTTGCTCTGCTGGCCGCCGCCGGCAGCGTATTCCCATTCGGCTTCGGTTGGAAGACGGTAACCGTCGGCATCCTGATTAATAGTAACAATCCATTTTACGTCATCGAATTCATTGGTATTATTTGGGTCAATCTGCTCTTTGTTAATATTGTAATATTGCTTTTTACCTTCCTTCTCACTTCTTTTATTACAGTATTCAACTGCTTCATACCAACTGACTGTTTCAACGGGCCGGGTATCACCCTTGAATTCAGAGGGATTTGTTCCCATTACCGCAAACCATTCCTTCTGGGTGATTTCCTGTTTCCCAATATAAAAATCGGCTATTTCTGTTGTTTCTCCATAAAAAGAAGAATGTGAATTAACGAAATTACCGCCTTCTATAAATACCAGCTCATCAGAAGCTTTGCTGGAGCAGCCGCTGTTCTGTATGAAAACGATAAGNNAAAATAATATTAAATAACGTTTTTTCATTTTAATCTCCTATCAGCATAACGATTTACTTTAATCATTTGAGGATATAAGCAGGGGTGGAAGAAACATCCAAATAGTATGTAGGTAAGTTTTTGATAGTTCTTACTTATAATACCGGACCGTATCCATAGGGCATGCTTTTGCTGAAAGAAAGCAGGATAACGCTAAGGAACGAAATTCTGCAATTACCAGACGGTAACATTGGCATAACCGCTGCTCTGGTAACCTTCCACACACATTGACTGATAAGACCAGCTGCTGCCCAAATACATCCCTTTACCGGACCAGGCATTTACATGATTACGAAAGTTTATCTGAACATTACTACCGGTAGCCCTTTTAGCTTGTCGTACACTCCAGAATTGCTGAAAAGTCTGGATACCGTCAATAGAGGGAGCATTGTAGCGCATGCTTGTGTAGATATCATAGTTTGCACCGTCACTGTTAACAGTTCCCTTGTAGGTGCCGGTAGGTCTATAGGTACCCCAGCTATCCACAACATAATACTCAATAAGGGAATTCCGTGTCCAGCCATAAAAGGTCAGATATCCGTTACCGGAAGGGGAAAAGGCGCCGGCATTGTAATTTACAACCCTTGAAGCATTTCCGCTGTTCCATCCCTTTCCAACAACGAAATTACCACAGTTTGTCCAGCTTACGCTGAAATTGCCGCCTGAACCATTGACAGCGTTTACAGTACCACCGCCGTCGGTCCAATTCTGCCAGTAATCAGTGGCAGCACTGGCATTGATTGTAAATAAACCTGTAAAACCCAGCATAAATGCAAAGAAGAATGATAAAACTTTTTTAAATGATTTACTCATAGTAACCCCTCCAAAAAATATAGTTTTGTTTTTACTTACCTACATACTGTTTGAATATCTATACCTTCCTCCTCCTTTCTCTTTTAATCTGCAGTTTCTCTTCCAGAACCGTCACGGATTCAGTAACTAAGACCTATAGGATTTAATTGCTGTCTGAAATCTTTGCAGAACTTTAATAAGTGTGCCTGCCTGTACCTGTTTCGTGAAAATGTATTATAATTATGTACAAATGGAGGTCGATGATGAAGCCAGAAACTAGAAAAATCTTTTGATTAGATGCGGAGCATAGTATACGCAAGATATAGTTTAGTGAAAAAACTAATTCTGAGGATTTCATTATATCAAACATGTTAATATTTGTAAATATAATAATTTTATTTTTCTGTTGTGTCTATTTAGTTGTTCTCTTCAATCGTAAAGCCATATGAGTCTTATTTCCATGTGAAATACAAAAAATGTATATTTTTAAGGGTATCCGGAATTTATCAGGTATCACCTGCTATCTAAAAAAATAACACCTTTTTAAAAATCTTGTATCTTTTTCATTTTATAATGTCTGCTATACTAGAATCATAGAACAGCCGTTTCAGACAGAAGGAGGACAAATGAACCGTAACGGAATAAAAATAAAAGATGAGCTCCGGGCAATCGAGAAGAAATCGGATAGCAGGATATCTTATTTGAAGCAAAGAATGTCGGTCCTGTTCCTGTTTCTCATAATGACAGTGTTACTAAGCGGCTGTCAGAAGGATCTGAATTATAAATCTACAGTTGCTTTTACTTATGATAAGTCTGCTATTTATCTCAATGAAATGATGTACCATGTATTGTTAGCCAATATGCAGGAGGAACTTTATACTTCTTACATGAAGGAAGACGGGAAGGGTTCCGGTGACANNTTATGAAATGGCCATAGAAGAAGGATATACGCTGACAGAAGAGGAAAAGTCAGAGTGCCGAAGAAGAGCAGAAAGCATTCAGAAAAATTTCGGTGAGGAAACCTTAAGCTCCTATGGACTTTCAATTGAGAGTGTTACAGCCATACAGGAAAAGCTTGCTTTAACCGCTAAATATTACAGTAACTACATAGACAAACTGGAAATTGACAAAGAAGCAATACGAAGCAGAATGGATTGGAAGGATTACAGACAATTTAAAATAACCTATCTCTTCGGGCAGAAAGAGGAGAAGGAACTACTTTCAACACTCAAGTCGAAAGCTTTGACAGAGAACTTTGAAGAACTGGGGGAGGAAGCTGGAATAAGGTCAGGAGAACTTACATTTACAGCAGGGAAAGATACCTTCGGGGAAGAGAAGATATTGGAAGATACCGTTATCTCCATGAAAGAAGAACAAGTAAGCGAAGTAATTGAAACTGTTAACGGATACTATCTTCTGAAACTCAATTCGGATACCTCCGAAGAGGCTTTTAAAAAGGCGGTGGAGGAAGAATATAACAAGGAAAGAAATGAGGCTGCAGAAGCAGGGTATCAATCCCTAAAGGCAGAGCATTCCATAGAATTGAACAAAGACCTGAAAAAGTTTATAAACCCCTAGGGAGTGTCTGAAAAGCCATATCACTGTTGGGATATATTGATAAATTATCTGAGTGAAAGAAAATACAAGTCAGAAAGGATGCCACATGGAATATCTTTCACTCTTTCTACTGTGGCAGCACTGCTGGATTTTAAGCGGTATGCGGAGGGCTAAGAAATGTCTGTAAAAAGAGGAGCAGGAGTAAAACAAAAAGGAAACTTGGGGAGATGGTGGAACCAGAGGTATCTGCAGTTCATGGTACTTCCGGGGCTTATCTGGATGCTGGTATTCAACTATGTACCAATGGGCGGTATCATCATTGCTTTTAAGAAATTTAAGATTACGAAATCTATTGCAGAAGCACCCTGGGTAGGACTCCAGTACTTTAAAGAGTTCTTTCAGGATTCCAATTTCTCGGATGTAATGATCAATACAATAGGCATAAGCTTGCTAAAGCTCTTTATCGGTTTTCCGCTGCCTATTATATTTGCACTATTAATTAATGAAATCAGGGGAATTAAATTTAAGAAAGTTACACAAACCATATCTTATCTGCCTCACTTCCTTTCCTGGGTTGTACTGGGCGGTATATTGACTACCTGGTTGTCAAAAGAAGGTGTAATCAATGACTTTTTAGTAACCTTTCACTTAATGAAAGAACCGGTATCCTTTTTAGGAAATCCCAAATACTTCTGGGGCGTGGCACTGATTTCGGATATATGGAAAGAACTTGGCTGGTCAGCAATTTTGTACCTTGCAGCCATTACCAGTGTAGATCAGCAGATTTATGAAGCAGCCACCGTAGATGGTGCGGGAAAACTGCAGAAGATTTTCTATGTAACCCTGCCTTCTATAACCGGAACCATAGCCATTATGCTTATCTTACAGATATCAGGACTTTTAAATTCTAATTTTGATCAGATATTGATTTTAAAGAACCAGGTGAATATATCAAGAAGCCAGGTAATTGATACCTATGTGTATCAGGTAGGTATGTCTCTTGGAAAGTATTCCTATGCAACTGCCGTAGGATTGTTCAAGTCAGTAATTGCATTGTTCCTGCTGCTCTTTGCGAACAAGACATGCAAGAAACTTCTTGGAAGGTCGCTGTATTAATGATGTTTTATTAACATTGACACAACTATCCGATAAGAAACCTTATAGAAAGAAAGGATGCCATAACTGATATGAAAACAGTAAAAAGCACGCATATAAAACGTTCCAGAGGAACTTTTATCTTTGATACCTTAAATACCACCTTTATGATTATATTATGTTTCCTATGTATCTACCCAATCTGGTATGTAGTCGTAAATTCCTTTAATGACGCAAAGGATGCCATGATGGGAGGAATCTACTGGTGGCCCAGAAAATTCTCCCTGGAGAATTACCTTACCGTATTTGCAGACAGCAGTGTATTACAGGCTTTTAAGATAACAGTCGGAAAGACTTTGCTGGGTACTGCCATTAACGTATTCTTTACAGCTATGGTAGCTTATCCTTTGTCCAAGAGCAATCTGATAGGAAGAAAATACTATATGGCCATGGGTACCATAACCATGTTCTTTGCAGGCGGTATGATTCCAACCTTTATCCTGTTTAAACAGCTGCATTTGTTAAACAACTTCCTGGTATACATTGTACCTGCAGCCTTTAACTTCTTTAACCTGCTGATATTTATTAACTTCTTCCGTGAGATACCTGCTTCTTTAGAGGAGTCCGCAAAGATTGACGGAGCGGGAGACTGGAAGATCTTTATGAGGATTATACTTCCTCTGTCCAAACCGGTTCTGGCAACTATCGCACTTTTTGCAGGTGTAGGCCAGTGGAATGACTACTGGGGCGGATTAATGTATATGACAAACAGGGTAGACCTAGAGCCTATCCAGACCTATCTTTACCGAATGGTTGCCCAGGTACAGTCCAGCCAGGTGGCAGGTTCCATTTCTGCTTCCAATATTACGGCGTCTGATACCACCTCTACTTCAATCAAGCTGNNGTGGTAATCACAACACTGCCTATATGCTGTGTATACCCCTTCCTTCAGAAGTATTTTGTAAAAGGAATGATGGTAGGCGCAGTTAAGGAATAAAGTAAATAAAAATGGAGGATGTAAGATGAAAAAAAGTTACAGAAAACTGCTTTCTCTTGTACTGGTATTGGTATTAGTACTCGGTCTTGCAGCGTGTGGCAAAAACAATTCAGAAGCAACCAAGGGGAATGACGCTACCGGTGAAACAACTACTCCGGAAGCAACCGCAACAGAAGCACCTGCAGAGACAGGTACAGATAATACAGCTGAGGTTGTACCCGGCTGGCAGCAGCATGCATCAGAAAAAGTAGATTTAACCTGGTATATTAACTTTTCCTGGTTCACAACTCCCTGGGGAGAGAACCTGATATCCAAAACAATCACTGAAGAAACCGGTGTTAACATTGAATTCGTAGTACCTGCCGGTAATGAAGCAGAGAAACTCAATTCCCTTATCGCATCCGATTCCCTTCCTGATCTTGTAACACTTGGCTGGTGGGAGCCTCAGGTAGGCGATATGATCGAAGACGGCATGGTATATGCTCTTGACGAACTGGCAAAAGAATATGATCCTTACTGGTTTGATGTAGCAGATTCCGGTCGTGTAGGCTGGTTTACACAGGAAGACGGACATATCTATGGATATCCTAACTCCTCCTTCTCACCTGCTGACTATGAGAAATATGACAATATTTCCTCCAATCAGACTTTCTTAGTAAGAAAAGATATCTATGAAGCAATCGGAAGTCCTGACATGACTACACCTGACGGTTTCAAAGCTGCTGTAAAGGCTGCAAAAGAGAAATATCCTGAAGTTAACGGACAGACATTGATTCCTGTAGGTGCTCATGAGTTCGGAGCAACCGGTAATACTTCCTTTGACCAGTATTTAAGCAACTTCTTAGCAATACCTTATGAAAAAGACGGTAAGTTCTATGACAGATACACCGATCCTGAACTTGTGAGATGGTTAAAAGCTTTCAGAGAATTAGGCGCAGAAGGTTATCTTGCGGATGATATCTTCATTGACAAGAGAGCACAGATGGAAGAAAAGATTGCACAGGGACGTTATTTCTGTATGCTTTACGAGAGAACAGACCTTGCAGAGCAGGAGAAGATTCTCTATGCAAACGATCCTAACAGCATTTACATTGCAGTTGACGGACCTAAGAACAGTAAGGGTGATGCTTATACCCTTCCCGGAACAGGTATTAACGGCTGGACTGTAACTATGATTTCCAAGAATTGTGAGAATCCTGATCGTGCTATTCAGTTATGCTCTTATTTAATGAGTGAGCACGGACAGCTGATGACCTGGTTGGGTGTTGAAGGCGTAACCTGGGATTATGTTAATGATGTTGCAACTATGAAACCTGAAATAAGAGAACTTCTGACAAAAGACAGAGCGGCTTATGATAAACAATATGGCGCAGATTCCGCATACTGGATGTTCCAGGATAATGCTATGGCATTAAAATGGGCAGTTGAGACTCCTGAACCTCTTGGACAGATGGAACGTTGGACATATCCTTATGTTATGACCACTTCTCAGTATGATGTAACCTTAGCTACCGGTTCTGACGAAGCTGATATCCAGTCCAAGGTTGACAATGAATGGGGTATTGTTCTTCCTAAATNNTTAGCAAGCTCTGAACAGGAATTTGACTCCATCTGGAGTGACTTTATTAAGAAGAGAGAAGATTTTGGCATCAGTAAAGTTCTGGATACCAAAACTGAATTAATGAATAAAGCCAAAGCTAAATTAGGTTTAAAATAATATAGAATGAAAAAACAGCCTGATGAAAAATCAGGTTGTTTTTTCCCGTAGTATTATCTATAATTACCATAACAAATAATAATATGTCTCGAAATTACAGAAAATATATACAATTAAAGCGGCAGAATGAATAAAAGACAAAGGTCAGGTAGAAGCAGTTGAAAGCACTTAAACGTTATTTTTCATCCTTAAAACTTAACTACAAAATCGGTTTACTGACTATGGCAATTATTATTCTGCCTCTTGCCATTCTGTCCTCACTTTTTTTTGACAACTACAAAGAATCCAGGATCAAGGAAAAGATAAAGAATGCAGAGATTAATTTCACCCAGAATTATGAGCAGATTCAAAAAAATGTCGAAATGTGCCAGATGTCTACCCAGGTAATGCTTAACAGCCAGAATTTCTGGGCATATGTGGAGAGGTTCTCTGCCGGGGAAAAATTCAAGACCCAGGAGCTGCTTAACTTTTATCATACAGAGATTAAATCCTTAGAGAAGATAGTGAATTCGAATCCCTATCTTTATCAGGTGCGGGTATATGCACCTTTTAACAATATGCCTGAGATGATGCCGGTGCTCTACCAGACGGATCGAATGAAGAGGCTGAAGTGGGGAAAGGAGCTGAGGGAATCCGGAACCTGGCAGTTCGATTATGAGGATGATCTGTTTCCCTCCTATTCCTCCTCCGGAAAACTTCATCTGGTGGCTCTGGTTACAGAAAAGAATCTTAGCGGTGATAGGAAAGCAATTATCGAAGTATCTACGAAGATGGAGCTGCTGTTCCCGCAGATGTATTCTCCTACGGACACAGAATGGACCTGCTTTGTAGACAATACCGGAAACTACTTCTACGACAATGATTATTACAGCAGATGGTTGAATTACAAAGAAGAGGTAATGTTAAGCAGACCCAAAGAGTATGATGCCACCTATTATAAAGAAATGACCTTAAACGGAGAACCGGTATTGGTGTGTTACAAACCAGTGAAAGAGTTATCCGGAATGATCTTTCGAATTGTAAGTTTAAGAGAGGAGTACGCTTCTGTTATCGTATTTCGAAACATTTTCTGGAGCAGCTTCATAGTACTTTCAGTGCTTTTACAGGTACTTTGTAACCATATGGTCAGATTGATTTTGAAGCGGTTCTATGAGATTATGGATGCTGTTCACAGTGTACAAAAAGGTGACCTGGATATCCGGATACAGGAATATGGCTCTGACGAATTTGGTGAATTGGGGCTTCAGATTAATAAAATGCTTGACCGTATAAATCAGCTTATGGGAGATAATATCAAAAGAGAGCTGCTGGTGAAAGATTCAGAAATCCGGGCTCTCCAGAATCAGATTAATGCTCATTTTATCTATAATGTATTGGAATCTATCAAGATGATGGCAGAAGTGGAAGAGAAATATCCCATAGCAGATGCAGTTACAGCTCTTGGTAAGCTGCTTCGTTATAGTATGAAGTGGGTTTCTAAGAATGTTACGGTAAGAGAAGAAATAGATTATATAAAAAACTATCTGGCACTTATTAACCTGAGATTTGATTATGAAATCTATCTGAGCCTTAATATACCGGAACCTATTTACGATCAGGAGATTCCTAAGATGTCTCTTCAGCCTATCATAGAGAATGCGATCTATCACGGTATTGAGGAAATGGCAGAGGACACCAGTATATATGTAAAGGGAATAATCTATGATAATTATTGTGTGATTGAAATAACTGATTCCGGAAAAGGTATGACCGAGGAAGAGACCATCCGGCTTCAAAAGAAAATTGAAGGTGAAATTGAAGCTGCCGGCAGCTCCGGTAATGGTATTGGACTTAAGAATGTACAGGATCGTATAAAAATCAGTTTTGGAGATGAGTATGGTATCAGCATTGCTTCCATGAAGGATTGTTATACCAAGGTATGTGTGAAGATTCCTCTGGTGTGATTCGCGCACGAAGGTGCTCACTGCCTCTTTTAGAATGATGTGAGCTTTGAGGGAGATCACACAGGACGAAGAGAATCATTATCCGCGTCCTGATTTGTATGTGTGCTAAGACACACAGATGGGAGTTGTCATGCAAAAACTGTTAATTGTAGAAGATGAGAAAATGATACGGCAGGGAATAGCTGCCATAGCAGAACGTTCACCGGTACCAATCGATGAGATCATACAATGTAAAAATGGGGAAGAAGCATTAGAAATTATTAAAAATACGAAGATAGATGTAATGATTACGGATATCCGTATGCCAAAAAAAGATGGTATTACTCTGGTGAAGGAGATCAAGGATCTGCCACACGCACCAAAGGTTGTGGTAATCAGCGGCTACGATGACTTTTCTTATGCAGTGGAGCTGCTGCGTTACGGTGCAAGGGAATATCTGTTGAAACCAATCGAGCGTGAGAAGATTACCTCCGTACTGGAGAAATTAGAGGAAGAGCTGCAAAGTGAATCCCATAAGAAAAAAGAAGTGGAGAAAATCAGTCTGTCTCAGCTGAAATACATGATTTTAAATGAAAATATCAGTCAAAGTGAGATTGATTCTATTATAAAGGAATATGCTGAATATTTCTTAAAGGAAGATTATGTGGTTATCTGTACCAACTATAAATCTGTAGACAATATCCCAAAGGAGGGGGTGCTCCTTCTGAATGATATGTCCGGGCAGAGTATTTTTATTGTGCAGAAATCAGAAAAAGAAAATCTCCTTACCCAGGTGCTAAAAGATTATTATGTTGGAATCAGCAAAATCCATGCAAGCCTTTCTGAATTGAGAGTGGCTTATCTGGAGGCGTTAAAGGCAAGGAAGAATGCCTTTGCGACAGGTAACTTTATAGCGGAATATGAAAAGAACGAAGAAGGCAAGGATATTGTTTCTGAGGAGATGATAGCACAATTTGTACAGCTTGCCGGAACGGAGAAGCTGGAGGAGGCCAATAAATTCCTCTCAAAGATACTCTATAAGACGAAACAGGGAGGAATCGATCCTGACAGCTTTAAGCATATCATGAACCGTATTGTAGAGGGTATCTGCGATACTTATAAGAATCTCGTTGGCGATATGGCAGAAGAGATTGTACTGCTCAGAAACGTCTATGATTATGATAATGCCTGCGTATATTACGAGGCTTTAACCGCATGGGTTGAAAAAATCAATGAAAAGATATTAACGGAATTCGATAATTACAAGAATAAGCAAAAGATACAAAAGGCGCTGGTATTTATCCAGGAGAATTACAGCAAAGATCTTAACATGGCAGTGGTATCAAACTATATATCCATGAACTACTCTCTTTTTTCCTATTGCTTTAAGGAATACACAGGTATGAATTTCATTAACTATATTAAGAATATCAGGCTTAGTGAAGCGAAAAGGCTGTTGGAAGAAACAGATGAGAAGATACTGGATATCAGCAGCCGGATCGGTTACGAAAATGAAAAGCATTTTACGAAACTATTTAAGGCAGTAACGGGAGTATCCCCATCCGAATACAGAAAGAATGCCCAGGTGGGTAAGAGAAAAACTCTCCCGTAAATGCAGTGTTTCTGTCCATATAACTGATGTAATGTTCACAGCAGTTAAGTGAACCATATACCAGGGTATATGGTAGAGAAGGGTGAGTATGATACGAAAAGATAAAATCTCAAGAAAGCTTAACGGAATAATACTGATTCCTGTTATGTTCATTATCCTTTTAGGGGTAGTTTCCTACTTAAAATCCTCAGAGGAACTAAAAAAAAGCTGTGAACAATCCGGCAATGCTGCTTTAGCCATGTTGGAGAGCTACTTTAACATGGGTTTTGAATCTGTTAACAGTATGGCGAACCAGATTATCACCAATGATGTAATTCGTAAATATTATTCCGGTGCCTACAAGGAAGAACCCGTCAAAGAGCTGGAGCAGTATAAGACCATTCAGAATGTTGTAAGTTCCAATGTTGTTAACAGCTCTGTGGCAGCTGATATTTATTTGTTCGGTGAGTATGGAAAAGGAACCTCTACCAGAGGAACACTGCCGGATAAGCTTTATGCAGACTTTAAGGAATCTGAGGAAGGCAAGGAGTTTCTTGACAGCAAGGCACGATATAAATGGAGTGGATATCATACTTTTTTTGACAGTATGGTTAAAACAGAAAAAGAGAGCTACGGAACTACTTTAAATTACTATCTTTATAATACCTCAAATAAAAAAACAGGGCTTGTGGTAATTGATTTAAAGAAGGACTTCTTTTTAAATGCCATAAAAAATACTGATTTTGGAGAAGGTGCTGTTGTAGGTTATATAACAAAAGACGGCAGGGAAATCCTGGAAGGGGATTATAAAGAAGATTTTAAGTTTCAGGATATGGAATTTTATAAGGACAGCCTGGAACCTTCACAAAGCAGTACTGCAAAGACCGGGAAAAAGAGCAAGACTTTAGAAGGCGGAAGCAGATATATCACTTATAAGGGAGAAAGCTACCTTTATCTGTATATACCGGTACTTAAGGGTGAGATGCAGATATGCGCGCTTATACCAGAGAAGACCATTACCGCAGCCTCCAGAGAACAACTGGTGCTTACCGTTATTTTTGTAATAGCGGGAAGTTTCATTGCGCTGTTGATTGGAACCAGAACGGCAAAAGGAATCGGGGTAGCCATTAAAGGCACCAATGAAGTGTTGTTAAAGACCGCAGAGGGTAATCTTTCTGTATCAGCCAGTGTCAGGAGGCGTGACGAGTTCAGTCAGTTGGCAGAGGGTATTAATACCATGATTCAGGGGATGAAGAACCTGATCCTTCGTATGATGGGAGTAAGTGAAGCCGTGACCCTCTCAGCAGGTGAAATAACAGAAAAATCCGAACTTCTCTTAACAGCTGCCGGAGAAATAGAAAAGACGGTGCTTGAACTGGAAGCAGGTGCGGAGGACCAGGCGGAAGATACGAGAATCTGTTCTGAGAGAATAGGAACCCTGTCGGAGCAGATTGAAATGGTGGGAGAGAAGACGGACAAGATGAAAGCCCTGACCAGAGAGGCAAGAGAGATTGCGGAACAAGGAAGCGCTATCGTGGGACAGCTTTCAGAGAGAGCAGAAGATACCAGGGTAATTACCGGAAAAATTATTGAGGATATAACAACCCTGGCAGTTAAATCCCAGGCGGTAGGTGAAATTATCCTGTCCATTAATGAAATTGCCGAGCAGACCAATCTGCTGTCACTAAATGCCTCCATTGAAGCTGCCAGAGCAGGCAGTGAAGGCAGAGGTTTTTTAGTAGTAGCTGATGAAATCCGTAAACTTGCGGCCAAATCCCATGAAGCGGCTGCACAGATAAGTATTATAATAAATGAAATAGACCTGCGTACCAAGAAGACCGTAGCAACAGCACATACAGCAAAGGAAGCTGTAAATTCACAGAAGTCTGCCCTTACGAATACCATTGAAGTCTTCTATGACATTAATCGGAAGGTGGAGCACCTAGACAGTAATCTCCTTGATATCCTTTCCGGTATTTCAGTCATAAAAGTCTCCAAAGAGGAAGCCTTAGAGGCAGTGGAGGGTATTGCAACAGCAGCCAGACAGAGTGCTGCAGCTACAGAAGAATTAGGTGCTACGGCAGTAAATCAGATGCTTTATGTAAAAGATTTAAGAGCCACGGCAGACAGATTAAGCGGTATGGTCGCAGAATTAAAGCAATCCGTAGGTGCTTTTCAGGTCGAAGAGCAAACCGTAGAAGTAAGAACAGTTTAGAGAGTATTCTAAGACAGATTGGAGCAGAAATGAGTGGATATAAATATCTGGATAACCATGGGACCTTTCAGTTAAATGACCCGGAGCTGACAGGATATCTTTATTTTCCTCTGGCCAATGAAAGTGGTGTAATGGCAAGTGTCACCCCTACCCTTGGAGGAGACAATAAACTGGGGCAGAATAGTTTTCTGCTGGCACCTGTAAGCAGCGAAGACCTTCATAATAACAGAAGTACCAGAAATTTCTGGGTGGACATTAAGGGGAAAGGTCTGTGGTCGGCTACAGGTGTATCAGCCTGGCAGGAAGGTAAACTTTTTCGTGAGGGTAAAGAGAAAACTACCCTGACAGCAGGCATGATGTGGCATAAGGTCACCAGAAGCTCTGAGGAGTATGGAATTGAAGCAGATATAACCTCTTTTGTGCCACTAAAGAATTCCGTAGAGATAATGCTGGTTACCTTAAGAGCACTGGAAGACATTACACTGACAGCTGTTGCCGCCATACCTTTATATGGACGTTCTGCGGATAATATCAGGGATCACAGACATGTAACCTCGCTCTTACACAGAACAATAACCACATCAGAAGGAATTCTGTTAGATCCGACTCTGACTTTTGATGAGAGAGGTCATCGAAAAAATGAAGTGGTATATGGTGTAATAGGTGGTGCAGAAGAGGGAGAACTACCGGAAAGCTTCTATCCCGTAACAGAAGAATTTATCGGGGAAGGCGGTTCCTTTACAAACCCCAGAGCTTTACAGGAAGGAAAGAAAGGGGTAAGCGCCGGATTCACGAAAGACGGCTATGAAACCCTTGGAGGGATAGCCTTTAAGACCTGTTCTTTGAAAAAAGGCGATGAAAAAACTTTTATCCTGGTTATGGGATATGGCAAGAATAAAGAAGATTTTCTTACAAATGCCAGACCTTACCTGGATAAAAGCCACTGCTTAGGAGCTCTTTCTGAGACCAGAAAGAACTGGCTTGATAAACTCAATATCAGTTACAGCACCGGTATGCCGGATTTTGATGCCTGGATGCAATGGGTGAATTTTCAGCCTATGTTAAGAAGAATCTATGGCTGTTCCTTTCTGCCCCACCATGATTATGGCAAAGGCGGCAGAGGCTGGAGGGATTTGTGGCAGGATTGTCTGGCACTGCTGATCATGAATCCGGAAGGTGTCAGAGATATGCTCTACTCTAATTACGCCGGAGTGAGGATCGATGGAAGCAATGCCACTATAATTGGTACAAAACCCGGTGAATTTATCGCTGACAGAAATAATATAACCCGTGTATGGATGGATCATGGTGTATGGCCTTTCCTGACTACTAGGCTGTATCTGATGCAGACCGGTGATTTAGACCTTTTATTTCAGGAGAATACATATTTTAAGGATCTTCAGGCGGTCAGAGGGGAAGAAAAGGATACAGAGTGGAAAACAGAAAAAGGAAATATACTTAGAAATAATAAAGGAGCAGAATACCGGGGAACAATCCTTGAGCATGTATTGGTACAGCTCTTAACAGCTTTTTATGATGTAGGTGAGCATAACCATATGCGGCTTCGGGGGGCTGACTGGAATGATGCCCTTGATATGGCAAAAGAGCGGGGAGAAAGTGTAGCTTTTACCAGCCTCTACGGTCAGAATCTGAATCAGCTGTCAGAACTGTTATGCTATCTTGCTGCTAATGGTAGGGATAAGGTTACCCTTCTGAAAGAACTAATCCCCCTGCTTACAGACGAAGTTGCAATCTATGAAGATGCAGCGGCCAAGAAGGACATATTATACCGATATTGTGATTCCGTAAGACACAGCGTAAGCGGAGAAAAACAGGAAATCTCTCTGAAGGAACTGGCAAAATACCTGGAAGCAATGGGAAACTGGATTAAGGAACATATCAGAAACACAGAATGGATAACAGACAAGAAAGGATATTCCTGGTATAACAGCTACTATGATAACAGCGGAAGAAGAGTAGAAGGGGATCATGAGCTTGGAGTGCGAATGATGCTTACAGGTCAGGTGTTTACCGTTATGTCAGGAACTGCAACAGAGGACCAGGTAAAAGAGATAACGGAAGCAGCAGATAGATACCTGTACTCATCGGAGATAGGCGGATACCGATTAAATACAGATTTTCACGAGGTGAAGACAGACCTGGGACGAATGTTTGGCTTCGCTTACGGAAGCAAAGAAAATGGTGCGGTATTTGCCCATATGGCGATAATGTATGCCAATGCCTTATACGGAAGAGACTTTGTGAAAGAGGGATATAAGGTAATAAGCAGCCTCTACAGTCATTTAAGTGATTTTGAAAAAAGCAGAATATACCCAGGCATTCCGGAGTACGTAGGAGAAAACGGCAGAGGACTTTATCATTACCTCACAGGCTCAGCCAGCTGGCTTCTTCTCACCGTATTCAATGAAATGTTTGGAGTGAAAGGCCATTACGGTAATCTTATACTGGAGCCAAAGCTGTTAAAGAAACAGTTTTCTGCTGAAAACAAAGCAGAAGTATCCTTTCAGTTACATGGCAGGAAATTTACTGTATGCTACTATAACAGGAATGCAAAGGAATACGGTGAATATGAAGCAGCAGAAGTTTCCCTGGACGGATCAGAGCTTCCCAAGGTTCAGAATAAGATTATGCTGTTAAAAGAAGATATCAAAAAACTTAAGGAAGATATTACCCACTTAATAGAAGTAGAACTGGTATAAAAGGGGAGATATAAATTGGAGAAGCAATATATAGAAATAACAGCTTATGAGGGAGAAGGCTATAAGCCTATGATTGATTACATGAGCTGGCGGGTTGCAGTGCTCAGGTATTGTGAAGAACTGGAGGTACAGAACATAAATACCATGCAGCAACATAACGAAACCGATGAAGTATTTATTCTGCTAAAAGGCAGCTGTACACTGTTTACCGGCGGGCTTGGCGATGCTATAAACCATATGGATGCCGTCAGAATGGAACCCTTGAAGCTGTATAACGTGAAGAGGGGAGTATGGCATACCCATACCCTTGATAAAGAAGCAACTGTCCTAATCGTAGAAAACCAGGATACCTCCGACCTTAATTCACCCGTAGTAAAACTGACAGAGGAGCAAATCTGCAATCTAAAGGAACTATATCAGCAGTAATTGTTGTTGGTTTTAATCATTAGAATTATCAGCGATAATTCTAGCTGTACAAATAAAATAATTAGCTTTAAACGAAACAAAAACAGGGTATCTATAAAAAAGAAAGGCACGGAGATGTGCCTTTCTTCAGACTGTAGACAAAGCCAATTATTAAAAGAAGCATATAAATATATGTGTATAAATAATCAATACTATATTTTTATCCTTGCTTATGGTATTCTTTAATAAATTTGAATTTGATGTAAAATCAATTAGCAAATTTGGGGAGATGAAACCGATGAGAACAGAAAAGGAAATATATGAAACAGTTTTAGATATAGCACAAAAAGACAACAGAATTAAAGCGATATATATGAATGGTTCCCGAACGAATCCAAATGTGCCCAAAGACATATTTCAAGATTATGACATTGTATATGTGGTGGATGAGACGGAAAGCTTTATTGAGGATAAAAATTGGATTAATCAATTCGGAGACATTATGTATATGCAATATCCTGATGAAAATCCATTTTACCCAAGTGATAAAGAAAACAGCTATGGCTGGTTGATGCAGTTTATTGATGGTAACCGAATTGATTTAACAGTTCAAACGTTGGAGTATGCCAAAGCGCATATATTTGATGATAAATTGTGTAGGGTACTTTGGGATAAGGGCAATATTCTGCCTACACTTGAAGAATCCACAGACAGAGATTATCATGTTAAAAGCCCAACACTGGAACAGTTTTTAGCTTGTTGCAATGAGTTTTGGTGGTGTAGTAATAATATTGCAAAAGGATTATGGAGAGAAGAAATTACTTATGTACAGGATATGACCAATTTTGTTGTACGCAAGCAGTTGGAGAGAATACTCATGTGGAAGATTGGTATTATGACAGATTTTTCTGTGAGTGTTGGTAAGTCAGCCAAGTATATGAATAGGTGGCTTGGAAAAGAAATATATCAGAGTTACCTGAATACATACTTTATTGCAGAGGTCGAGGAAGCATGGAAAGCTATATTTATTATGTGTGATTTATTTGACAAGATGGCTAAGGAAGTAGCTTTTGATTTGAATTATTGCTACAATCATAGCGAAGCAGAAATGGCAAGAAAATATCTTATAGATGTCAGGCGCTTACCGAAAGATGCAGAGAGATTATATTAGACAAATTCCAATTTCATAACGTAGATTTACTAAAGGCATGGAAATTCCCGTGCCATAATCCAAAAATAAAAAATTAATTTATCTACAGTCTGAAGAAAGGCACGGAGATGTGCCTTTCTTAAATCTATGCTACAATTATCTGCCAGACCAGTCTATATCATCTTATAATAATTGCTGTCATTCTTACAATTCAAGTACCAAAAACATATTCTCTATAAGATTTCAGGCAAATTGGGCAGACCAGAAAGAACAAATGCGCCTATGGAAATGTATNNGCCGTCCCCTTACGAAAAAGTTAAGTCATTCATTATTCCTGTTTCTTCTGTAGTTAACGACAAACATCCGTTTTTTTGCTGATATTCTGATATCCAATTGTCTCAATGCCTAAAATAGTATATGATTAGGGTATTAAGAAAGAAAAGCCCATGTCCTATGGGCTGTTACATTACAGTTATTACAGGAGGAAGGAAATGGGACTGGATGAGGTAAAATACAGCGCATATTTAAAAATTTTACAAGAGGAACTGGTACCGGCTATGGGATGTACGGAGCCCATAGCCATTGCTTATGCGGCAGCAGTTGCAGGAAATACACTTTCCGGAGCACCGGAAAGGATAGAGGTAGAATTAAGCGGAAATATTATTAAAAATGCGAAAAGTGTTTATGTTCCCAATACCGGAGGTTTAAGAGGTATCAAAGGGGCGGTGGCTGCCGGTATAATAGCAGACTGCCCTCATAAGAAGCTGGAAATACTTGAGAAAATTACAGAGAAAGAGCAGGAAAAAATAGCAAGATTTTTAGAAAGCTGCCCAATTGAGGTAAAAGAAGCAGACACCTCCCGGGTATTCGAAATCCTGATCTCTGTGTATAGAGGGAATGACCGGGTTAGGGTACGTATTACAGATTATCATACAAATCTGGTACTCATAGAGAAGAACGGTGAGATATTATTAGAGCTATCCCGGGAAACAGCAAATAATTCTTTGCCAGCTGCGGCAGGGGATGGGACAAAGAAGGAACTGTTGACTGCGGAAGATATCATTACTTTTGCTGATACTGTAAGAATTGAGGATGTGAAAGAGCTGATCGAAAGGCAGATTTCATATAATATGGCAATTGCCGAGGAAGGCATGAGAGGTAATTACGGTGCAAATATCGGTTCAGTACTTATGCAGACCGGGAGAGAGGATATACGCAATAAAGCCAAGGCTATGGCTGCGGCAGGTTCCGATGCAAGAATGAGCGGCTGTGGTATGCCGGTGGTTATTATATCCGGCAGTGGAAATCAGGGAATTACAGCTTCCGTACCAGTGGTAGTCTATGGCAGAGAAATAAAAGCATCAGAAGAAAAAATCCTCCGTGCAGTGGTTTTGTCGGATTTAATGACAATGTATCAGAAGAGTAAGATCGGAAGACTGTCTGCCTATTGCGGCGTAATAAGCGCAGGCTGCGGAAGTGGTGCAGGCATAGCATATCTCCAGGGAGGCGGTTTAAAAGAGATAGCCCACGCGGTTGTTAACGGAGTGGCAATTCTTTCAGGAACAATTTGTGACGGAGCCAAGTCCTCCTGTGCAGCTAAAATTGCTATGGCAGTGGAAGCCGGTATCCTGGGATATGATATGTATAGAAACGGTCAGGAGTTTTATGCCGGTGAAGGTATTGTTACAAAAGGAATAGAAAATACCCTGAATAATATTGGAATATTAGCTACAAAGGGAATGAAAGACACTGACAGTGAGATAATGAAGCTTATGTTAGCTTGTGATTAAAGATTAAGATTGTAATCAGGACTTTACTTTTACAGAGTAAATATAGATTTCAGAAAACGGAAGGTACAGGATGATACGGTTAATTGAAGAAGTTATGAGTAAGAAGATCATTGCAGAGGAAGTACTTTATGATCTTCCGGAGTGGTTTGGCATACCCGAATCTACCAGAGAATACATAGAGGATTCAGTGAACATGCCTTTTTTTGCTGCGTTTACAGAAACCGGAGTTGCCGGCTTTCTCACTGTGAAAGAAAATAACAGTTATACTGCTGAGATTCATGTAATGGGTATAAAAAAACAACATCACAGGAAGGGGATCGGTAAGGAGTTATATGATGCCTGCTATGCCTGGTGTAAAAATAAAGGGTATGAATATCTTCAGGTGAAAACGCTGGATGAATCCCATCCGGATGTTAATTATGCCATAACCAGGAAATACTATTTTTCTATGGGATTTCGTCCTTTGGAATGTTTGCCGGATTTATGGGGAAAAGAAAATCCATGTCTTATTATGGTGCAAGGTATTCATTAGTTTCGTGTATTATTATCTGTTGTTTAGGTGGTATTAATTGAACCTGTACCAGGCACAAACCAAGGTGTGTGTTCCAGGGCGTGTTTAAAGACATCAAACCCTGTTATTGCAGGGAATTTTACTCTGTACAGGAACAATAATCCGACATATTCTAAATGAAAATCTGAGGAAAAGGTTTGTGGTATTATGGGAGCGAAGATACGTGATTTAAGTTTATATGAAAAGAAAATCATTAAAGACGAAGAATTCCCGGTGCAGATGTTTAAGAACCAGATACGCAGTCCGGGTGTATATTTTCAAACTCACTGGCATGAGCATCTTGAGCTGCATTATGTATTAAAAGGTACCGGTTACTTTGTTTATGACAGAAAAAACATAATGGTAAAGGAAGGCAGCCTTGTAATCTTTAACAGCAATGTGCTGCATCAGGGAATCAGTGAAGACAAAGAATTTGATGCATTGGTCATTATATTTGAAATGAGTGCTTTTTCAAAAGAGATAGCTGATTATAACGTTATCTTTCAAAGTCTGATAGAGGAGGATGACAAAGTTCAGGAACTACTTACATCGATTTGCAAAGAAGACATGGAGCGTAACCATGGCTATAAACTGGCGATTAAAGGTAAGCTTTATGAGCTGATAACTTATCTGTTCCGTAATTATGTTACAGAAAGCCTTTCACCCAGGGAGAATACGTTGAGGTTATATAATCTTGGCAGAATTAATACGGTAGTGCAGTATATACAGGAGAAGTACAGTGAGCCTGTCACCAACAGGGAATTAGCTGATTTGATACATTTAAGCGAATACCGGTTCTGTCACCTCTTTAAGGAAAGTATGGGGAAAAGTCCTATAAATTATATAAACGAGGTTCGTCTTAAGAAAGCATATGAACTGATTAAAGAAAAAGAAAATTCTATTTCGGAAGTTGCAGTAAAGGTAGGCTTCTCTGATTATAATAATTTCGGAAGGCTGTTTCGTAAGTATTATGGATTTCCGCCGTCAAAAGTATGATATAGCAAAATAATATGACTATTCAGCAATACATCTATAGAAATTTATGTTTGGAAATAATATGATTGTAGTATCAACAGAGAAGTCGAAGGAAAGCATTTATACATGATGTAATAAAGTGACATTTGCTTAGAAGGTAAAGGAGGTAACTTATGAAATTAGGAACATTTTCAGTAGTGCTGGGAGATTTGACGCTGGATAAGGCTTGTGAATTCCTGCATGGCAAAGGGGTTCAAATGATTGAAATCGGATGCGGCGGACATCCCGGAAAAGCTCATTGTGATGCGGAACTGTTACTGAAGGATGAGGCAAAATACGAAGAATTCAAAGCAACAATAGCAAAATATGAGTTACAAATCAGTGCATTAAGCGCCCACGGTAATATGGTTCATCCCGTTAAGGAGATTGCAGATAAATTTGATGAGGATTTGACCAATGCGATTCTTCTGGCTGAGAAACTGGGAGTTCCTGTAGTAAATACTTTTTCCGGCTGCCCTGGCGGAAGTCCTGAGGATAAGACACCTAACTGGGTAACCTGCTCCTGGCCGGAGGACTATATGCATGCACTGGAATATCAGTGGAATGAGGTACTTATACCATATTGGAAGAAAAAGGCCGCTTTTGCGAAAGAACACGGCATAAAGATAGCCTTGGAACTTCATCCGGGCTTCTGCGTATATAACACAAAAACACTTCTTCGTTTAAGAGAAGCAGCAGGACCTGAAATCGGTGCCAACTTCGATCCCAGTCACTTAATCTGGCAGGGGATGGATCCCTGTGCGGCAATCAGAGAGCTTGGCAAACAGGGGGCTATCTTCCATTTCCATGCCAAGGATACCAAGATTGACCCCATTAACTGCAATGTAAACGGTGTCCTTGATACCACTCATTACGGTGATGAAATCAATCGTTCCTGGATTTTCCGTTCCGTTGGATATGGACATGGGGAGGAATACTGGAAAGCAATGATTTCCGAGCTAAGACTGGCAGGTTATGATTATGCGATCAGTATCGAGCATGAAGACAGCCTGATGACAGGAAAGGAAGGTCTTTCCAAAGCAATCAGCTTTCTTCAGAACGTCCTGATATTTGAGGAACGCGGGCAGATGTTCTGGGCATAACAAGAAGGGTAGTGCTAGTGAAGGATACAATACACCAGATTTGTCAGAGACAAGATGAAGGAGACTTGGATAGGAGTTGCATATAGACTGTACTTACAGTATTATATCAGTTCCAATATCTAGAAAGAGGAATTGTATGTTACAGGATATGAAGATTGCTATTGTAGNNCGCGAAGATTGCTATTGTAGGCCTTGGCGGAATGGGAGACTGGCACAGAGAGCTGATAGAATCCATTGATGGTCTTACATTAGCTGGAATATATGATATCAAAGAAGAAAGACAGGAATACGCAAAAGAAAAAAATATCAGAGTATATGGTAGCTTTGAAGAACTTTTAGCAGATGAAGAAGTTGAATTATGCCTGATTGCAACACCGAATGACCTTCATAAACCGCTTGCCATAGCTGCCATGAAAGCTGGTAAGCATGTAGTGAGCGAAAAACCCGTAACCCTTAACTCAGAAGATCTCAAGGAGATGATAGCGGCATCGGAGGAGACCGGAAAATTATTTACAGTACATCAGAACAGGCGCTGGGATGAGGATTTCCTTACCATGAAGAAAATATATAATGACAATCTTCTGGGAGAGGTATTTCGTATAGAATCCCGTGTTCATGGTTCCAGAGGAATTCCAGGAGACTGGAGACAGCTTAAGGAACAGGGCGGCGGAATGGTTCTGGACTGGGGGGTACATCTGCTGGATCAGATACTTCTTATGCTGAAGGGGGTTAAGCTTAACAAGGTATATGCAACCATTACCCATGTTACCAATCAGCTGGTGGATGATGGTTTTACAACCAGCCTGCTGTTTGAAAACGGAGTGGAAGTTATCATTGAAGTAGGAACCAGTAATTTTGTCAACCTGCCCAGATGGTATATGCTTGGTGCCAATGGTACAGCAATTATTGAAGACTGGAGCTTAAAAGGTGAGAGTGTAAGTGCAAAAGGCCAGAATGAGAAGGACGTAGTTCCCGTTAAGACAGCAGCAGGACTTACAAAGACCATGGCTCCCAGAAGAGAAGATACCATAGCTAAGACGGAACTTCCCGTTGTAAAAAGTGATATCAGAGACTTCTACCGAAATGTAATTAAGACCATTCGCGGTGAAGAAGAAGCAAATGTAAAGCTGCCAGAAGTTGCAAGAGTTATGAGACTGATGGAAGCAATCTTTGAATCAGCAGAGAAACACCAGGTAGTGGATTTTGAATAAACCTAGAGATTGAAAGCGGGGAAAACAATGGATAAAATAAAGATTGGTATTATTGGCTGCGGCGGAATTGCCAACGGTAAACATCTGCCGGCAATTAAAAGAAACGGAAACTTTGAGATCATTGCTTTTTGTGATCTGCAGAAAGAAAGGGCGGAAAAGGCTAAGGCAGAATTTGGTACAGCTGCTTCCAAAGTTTATACAGATTATAAGGAATTATTAAAGGAAAAGGAAATTCAGGCAGTATATGTCCTAACACCTAATAAATCCCACGCATCCATATCAATTGATGCCATGGAAGCAGATAAGCACGTTATGTGTGAGAAGCCTATGGCAAAGACTTATGAGGATGCAAAGAAAATGGTGGAAACGGCTAAGAACACTGGAAAGCTTCTTACTATCGGCTATCAGAACAGATACCGTGCAGATTCCACTTACCTTAAGAGAGCCTGCAGCAATGATGATCTGGGTGAAATCTATTATGCAAGAGCCCATGCAGTCAGAAGAAGAGCAGTACCTACCTGGGGTGTATTCTTAAATGAAGAAGAGCAGGGGGGAGGACCTTTAATTGATATCGGAACCCATGCACTTGATTTAACTCTCTGGATGATGAATAACTATGAGGTAGAATCCGTAACAGGATCTGTGTACCGTAAGCTGGCAGAGCAAAAGGAACAGGGCAATGCTTTTGGTGAATGGGATCCGGACATCTTTACGGTGGAAGATTCTGCTTTCGGTTTTATCAAAATGAAGAACGGTGCTACGATTCATCTGGAAGCCTCCTGGGCGCTTAATACACTGGAAGTGGATGAAGCAAAAGTAAGTCTTTGCGGAACCAGGGCCGGAGCAGATATGAAGGAAGGCCTTAGAATCAATAGGGTTCAATATAATAAACAGTGCGTTGAGAAACCGGACCTGGGTTCCGGCGGTGTAGCTTTCTTTGACGGCAAGACCGAGAATGACTCTGATGTAGAACAGAGAATCTTCTATAATGCCATTACAAAAGGGGAAGAACTGGTGGTAAAACCGGAACAGGCACTTGTTGTAACACAGGTATTGGAAGCTATCTATGAAGCAGGCAGAACAGGTAAGACAGTATATTTTAATTAACATAGAAATCAAAGGGAGGCTGCGGCAGACACCTGCTTTATCCTCCCTTATGGCTATCGGATGGTCAAATGTATGAAACTTTCACATTTGGGCCATCCTTTTTCTGTTATATTCACTTGACAAATCAAGGTACATTTTAGATAATTTTAAAGAGGTGAGAGTACTGCCGGGGGATAATTCCCCCTTAATTTGTATGCGTGCCAAAGCACGCAGATGGGAGGAAAGATGAAATATAATAAGGGAATACAACGGGCATTGCTGCCTTTTCATATATCTGGGAAATTACTGGCTATAATAATAGTTATACCGGTATTGCTTTTAACCGGCTGCGGCGGTAAATCCCCGGGAGATTATTATAAAGAAGGACAGGCATATTTTAACAGCGGTAATTATGAAAAAGCAGATGAGAGTTTCTCCAAAGCAATAGAAGGCAACAAAGAGAGAGCGGACTATTATATTAGTTATGCTATGAACTTAATACAGCTTAAGAGATATGAGGATGCTATTATTAATTTCGAGCGAAGTATTCTGGATAAAGACAACGGAGTAGTAAGAAAAAATAATAAAAGAGCCTACAGAGGAGAAGGTATAGCATACTTTAGAGCCTATGATTATGCCTCTGCCATAGAAAATTTTAATAAAGCTCTTAAGATAAATGAATTAGAGGATATGAATCAGGACATTTTATCTTATAAGGGGAAAGCCCAGGAGAAATCAGGATTATATAAAGAAGCAGCAAAAACCTTTACAGAGATCATAGAAAATAACAAGAGTAATACCCAGGCTTATATTAATAGAGGTGATATTTACCGTAAGATGGGTGAGTATGAGAAGAGTCTGGCAGATTATGATAAAGCAATCAAGCTGAAAGCTTCGAATTATGATTACTATCTTGCGAAATATTTTCTGCTCCTTGATATGGAGGATAAGGAGGGTGCAGGGGAAGTATTGAACCAGGCAGCAGCCATAAACGGTACAACCGAGGAAGATAAGTTTAATATGGCTAAGATAACTTATTATAAGGGAGATTTTGAAACTGCCATACAGATGTTTGGGGAAGCCTTTGGCAATGGATTTACAGAGAGCTATTATTATCTGGGAAGTATTTATGAGCAGCAGAAGGATTATGAAAATGCAGTAACGAATTATGGGAAATATCTTGAAACCGATGACGGCTCCGATAATGGCAGGGCTTATAATCAGGCAGCAGAATGTCTCATGAAACTAAAGAATTATGATGAAGCACTGGTGTATATTGAAGATGGTATTAAGGTAAATGACATAGCAGTAAATCAGGACCTAAAAAGAAATCAGATTATTGTATATGAACACCTGGATCGCTTTGAGGAGGCTTATAAGCTTGTGGAAGCTTATTTAAAAGTCTATCCGGAGGATGAAGCTGCTAAGAAAGAAGCAATATTTCTAAAGAGCAGGCTTGCAGACTCTGTGATTATCAAAAAAGAATCAGAATAAGCTATAAAGCAAATCAATTAAAATAATGAGTCCAGAATGGGAGACGACCATGAGCGAATTGTATGATATAAAAGAGCAGGAAGAACGCCTGATCTTAGTTGGTGTGGAAACAGGTCCGGGAGATGATACGAGGGATTGTCTGGAAGAACTGAAAGAGCTTGCAAAGACTGCCGGAGCCGAGACCCTTGAGATAGTAATCCAGAACCGGGAAAGCGTACACCCAGGAACCTATATCGGTAAGGGAAAGATAGAAGAGGTAAGGCTATTGGCAGAAGAACTGGGAGCTACCGGTGTAGTTTGCGATGACGAGCTATCACCTGCCCAGTTAAAGAATCTTGAGGATGCTCTTCAGATGAAAGTAATGGATCGTACCATGCTGATTCTGGATATCTTCGCACAGCATGCGGTTACCAAGGAAGGTAAGATTCAGGTAGAGCTAGCACAGTTAAAATACCGGGCTACCCGTCTTGTCGGTATGAGAAATTCCTTGTCCCGTTTGGGAGGCGGTATCGGTACCAGAGGACCTGGTGAGAAGAAATTAGAGGTGGACAGAAGATTAATAAGAGACAGGATATCTCAGTTAAACAGAGAACTTACGGATGTAAAACAAGCCAGAGAAACAACCAGGGAATTGAGAAGTAAAAATCCCATTCCGGTAATTGCTATCGTTGGTTACACCAATGCAGGTAAATCAACCCTCCTAAACCACCTGACAGGAGCAGGTGTACTGGAGGAAGATATGCTGTTTGCTACCTTAGATCCCACTACCAGAAACATTGTACTTCCAAGCGGAGAACAGGTGCTTTTAACAGATACCGTAGGTTTCATAAGAAAACTCCCCCATCATCTGATTGAAGCTTTTCGAAGTACCCTGGAAGAAGCGAAATATGCTGATATGATTCTCCATGTGGTTGACAGTTCCAATCCATCGGCCTATAAGCACATGCATGTAGTCTATGAGACCTTACGGAATCTGGGTATCAAAGATAAGACGGTTGTAACCCTGTTTAACAAACAGGACCTGCTGGAGACGGATATTATTATCAAGGACTTTAAAGCAGACAGAACCTTAAAGATATCTGCAAGAGAAGAAAAAGGTCTTGACCAGCTGCTGAATGTGATAGAAGAGCTCCTAAGAGAGAGCAAGGTCTTAATTGAGAGGGTATTTTCCTATCAGGAGGCAGGGCGAATTCAGATAATCCGTAAATACGGACAGATGCTATTAGAAGATTATAGAGAAGAAGGAATATATGTCAAAGCTTATGTACCCAGAGACGTGATAGGGATGTTCTAAGAATATTCTATAGGTGTACATGAAAGAAGCAGGTAATACCAAAATGAGCAGTTTTCAGACAGCATAGTCTTCGATACACCTTACTTAATTGTTTGAATAACTAAAATATTATAAGAAATTAGAGTAACAGAAGCAATTTACTAAAATAATATAAAACTAAAATTTAATAATAAAAGTGTCTGATTTCATAAAAATAAATAGGGAAAAGGCACTATATAAAAATACTATATATAGTTTGGTTGTTATAATAAAATAATATATATAGTATTTTTTTATTGACTGGGGAGGAGAAGTTTGCTATTATTTTACCAAGCGGTTAAACGCTGTGATTACCATAAAATGGTCGAAGAAAATACATATTTACAAATCAAGAATCCTAAATTGACTGATACGGAACCAACTACGTGATACTATGTGACAGCTGTGGCAAGAAGGCCAAAGACTGTTATTATAGTATCACATTGTATTCTGGGGTAAGTGTGAATCGGATAATGCCTGATTCACAATCTGATTCGTGTAAGTTTCTCGGTCTCAGCTGCAGGGAGGTAACCATGCAGTATTTTAAGCAGACCTGAGATATGTGAAATGTCAGCAGGTAGTTTCGGATTGGAATGATAATAAAAGGGGGAAAATTATGATTCAGGTTGTAAAAAGAGATGGAGAAATAGCTGATTTTAATCTGGCTAAAATATCCGGAGCAATTGAAAAGGCCTTTACGGCAACGGAAAAATTCTATACGGGTGATATCATAAATTTGCTGACACTCAGAGTAACAGCAGATTTCCAGCAGAAGATAAAGGAAGATAAGATTACAGTGGAAGATGTACAGGACAGTGTGGAACATGTCCTTGAACAGACAGGCTATACCGATGTAGCCAAAGCCTATATCCTTTATCGTAAGAACAGGGAAAAAATCCGTAATATGAAATCCACCATCCTGGATTATAAAGAAATCGTAAACAGTTATGTGAAAGAAGAGGACTGGCGTGTAAAAGAGAACTCCACAGTTACCTATTCCGTAGGAGGACTTATTCTGCATAATTCCGGTTCGGTTACAGCAAATTACTGGCTGTCTGAAATCTATGATGAAGAAGTTGCAGCAGCTCACAGAAATGCAGATATCCATTTACATGATCTGTCCATGCTCACCGGTTACTGTGCCGGCTGGTCTTTAAAACAGTTAATTAAGGAAGGCCTTGGAGGAATACCCGGAAAGATTACCTCCTCCCCTGCAAGCCATCTGTCCACCCTCTGTAATCAGATGGTCAATTTCCTTGGTATCATGCAGAATGAATGGGCCGGAGCACAGGCTTTCTCCTCCTTTGATACCTATCTGGCTCCTTTTGTTAAAATAGATGACCTTTCCTATAAAGAAGTTAAACAATGTATACAATCCTTTATTTACGGAGTAAATACCCCCAGCCGTTGGGGAACCCAGGCACCCTTTTCCAATATTACGCTGGATTGGACAGTGCCGGCTGACCTTGCAGAGCTGCCCTGTATCGTAGGCGGTAAGGAAACAGATTTTTGCTATAAAGACTGTAAGAAAGAAATGGATATGGTGAATAAAGCTTTCATTGAAATAATGATCGAAGGCGATGCCAACGGCAGAGGCTTCCAGTATCCTATTCCCACCTATTCCATAACAAGAGATTTTGACTGGTCTGATACAGAGAACAATCGCCTTCTTTTTGAAATGACTGCAAAATATGGAACACCATATTTCTCAAATTATATCAACAGTGATATGGAACCCAGTGATGTTCGCTCCATGTGCTGCAGACTTCGCCTGGATTTAAGAGAACTCAGAAAGAAAACCGGAGGTTTCTTCGGTTCCGGTGAAAGTACCGGCTCCATTGGTGTAGTAACCATTAATATGCCCCGTATAGCATATCTGGCTGATTCTGAGAAGGATTTCTTCCTGCGACTGGACAGAATGATGGATATCTCCGCCCGTTCTCTCCATGTGAAACGTGGCGTTATAACAAAACTTTTAAATGAGGGACTTTACCCTTATACCAAACGCTATCTTGGCACCTTTGACAACCATTTCTCAACCATCGGTCTGCTTGGAATGAATGAAGTCGGACTCAATGCAACCTGGCTGGGGAAGGATATGACGAATGAGGAGACACAAGCCTTCAGTGTTAAGGTATTAAATCATATGAGAGAGCGTTTATCCGATTACCAGGAGAAGTACGGCAGCCTCTTTAACCTGGAGGCCACCCCGGCTGAATCCACCAGTTACCGTCTTGCAAAACACGATAAGAAGCATTATCCGGAGATTAAAACAGCGGGAAATGAAGGAGACACACCTTATTACACCAACAGCTCCCATTTACCGGTAGGATTTTCAGAAGACGTTTTTGAGGTACTGGATATACAGGATGAACTTCAGACACTTTATACCTCCGGGACTGTATTCCATGCCTTTTTAGGGGAGAAGCTTCCCGACTGGCAGGCTGCTGCCAAGCTGGTTAAGACCATTGCGGAGAATTACAAACTGCCTTATTATACCCTTTCACCTACCTATTCCATCTGCCGTGACCACGGTTATTTAAGCGGTGAGCAGTTTACCTGTCCTCATTGCGGACAGTCAGCGGAGGTTTATTCCCGTATCACCGGATATTACAGACCTGTCCAGAACTGGAATGAAGGAAAGTCACAGGAATACAAGAACCGCAGGGTCTATGAAGTAAATAAATCCAGAAAAATGACAGGCTTTCGAACTGTAATAAGCAGCAGTGAGGTACTTAAAGAAGAAGTTGCTGTTTCAAAAGAAAAGAAAGCAATGCTCTTTACCACAAAGACCTGCCCCAATTGTAAGATTGCCAAGGAATATTTAAAGGATTTCTCCTATATGACAGTGGATGCGGAAGAGAATGCAGAGCTTGCGAGAAAATACGGAATCATGCAGGCACCCACACTTGTTGTATTGGAAGAGGATAAAGTAAATAAGTACGTTAATGCTTCTAATATCAAACGATATACAGAAGAAGTATTCATTAAGTAAAATATGCTATAAGCCCGGTATTGATAAGGAAGCAAGGGTTAATAATTATCAATACTGGGCTTTTTAAAATAATTGAAAGTAACACTAAAAAGAGAAGGAGGGAAGCCGATTGAGTTTAGCAGATAAATATTTTATAGCAACCTGTAAGGATATATTAGAAAATGGTGTATGGGATAAAGGGATGAATGTTCGTCCCCGTTGGGAAGACGGTACACCTGCGTATACGATTAAAAAGTTCGGTGTTGTTCATAGATATAATTTACAGGAAGAATTCCCTTTGACAACGATACGGAAAACAGCCTGGAAGTCTGCAATAGACGAGATTTTATGGATGTGGCAGAAAAAATCCAATAATGTCAATGAGTTAAGCAGCCATATCTGGGATGCATGGGCCAATGAAGAAGGAAGCATAGGAAAAGCCTATGGTTATCAGTTAGGTGTAAAACATAAATATAAAGAGGGCTTATTTGATCAGGTGGATAGAGTGTTATTTGATCTAAAGCATAACCCGTCCTCAAGAAGAATCATTACCAATTTATACAATCACAGTGATCTGAACGAGATGGCTTTGGCACCATGTGCATATTCTATGACGTTTAATGTCACAGGGAATAAATTAAACGGAATGCTGAATCAAAGGAGCCAGGATATGCTTACAGCTGGATGTGGCTTCAATGAGTTTCAATATTCAGCTTTACTTGCAATGATGGCTCAGGTAAGTGGTTTTGAAGTCGGTGAATTCATCCATGTTATTGCAGATACACATATCTATGACAGGCATATACCAATAGTAGAGGAACTGATAAAAAGGGAACCAAAAGCTGCACCTATTGTAGAAATTGACGGTGACATTAAAGATTTCTATAAATTTACTGTTGACAGCTTTCAGGTAAAAGAGTATCAGACACATGATTTTAAAGAGAAAATTGAAGTGGCGGTTTAGCCGCTTCTTTTTTTGCGCAAAATCACACCAAGAATAAGTAAATTGATAAATAAATTATATAAAAAGTATAATGGTTATCAAAATAAAATAAACGAATTGATGAAATTAAATCGAATATCAAAAATATGGAAGATTTTTGACAGAAATATCCTGATACGCTATAATTATGTCATATTAGTATTAGAGAAGTAGCAGATAAAAGTTTGTTTTAATTTGTTTGCTTTCAATATTTTTATAGTAAATATAATTTGATATTTTATTTTAATAATCATGCGGTAAAACAATAATTTTAAGGGAGGAATTATATGGCAGGTATATATTGGTATGAATGTAGAATCGAAGAGGCACAACTTAAGATAGCTTCTTTGAAAGATGAATTGGATAATTTAAGATCGATGAAGAGAGAAGTATCAGATGGCGCAGATATAACACAGGGTCAAATTGAGAAGAAACGCAAAACAGCACAGGATTTATTGATGATGGAATCAAGATTACCACTCGTTCGTAGCTTAAATGATAAAGTTCAAAAAAATGTTGATGATACTTTCCGGTATAATATGTTATCTAAATTTGATGATGTAGATGCAGAGGTTAACTCTGCGATACATAAGGTACAAGAAGAGATAGAGGAACAAAATGAGATTATCAGGCAATGCAGATTAGAAATAATTCGTATCCAGGAAGAAGAAAGAAGAGAAGCTGAAAGAAGAGAAGCAGCAAGAAGAGAATCAGAAAGAAGAGAAGCAGAAAGAAACAAAATATAGCAGGTTTTATAGTTATTTCTAAGTGGAATTAAGAAATTTCAGAAATTAGTAAAAAATAAACTGAATACATATAAGAGGTGTATACATCAATAAGAAAATAATTGTAATTTAAAGGAGAGAATCTGTGACGAAATATATGAAAGTGGGGATTTTAATTATGGCGATTACAATGTCAATGGCGGGATTAACAGGATGTAAAATGGCAAAAGATAAAATTGAAAATAAAATCGAGGATAATCTAAAGGCTGAAATAGGTGAAGAGTTTAATGTATTCAGACTGCAAGGATCGAACTTTGATACGGAATATGAAGCAGAGGTATCTTTAGTTAGTAATCCTGATATTAGTTTTACGGTGTATACTGATAAATATGGCAAACCAGATGGTTCTTATAAAAGCAGTTATTATACAGCAAAGGTTTGGAATGACTTTGCGCAAGAGATAATAAAGGCGTTTGATGAAAATGAGATAGAGGTATCCTGCAAAGTAGAAGCTGGGCCGCCTGTTTCAGAAGAAAAGCCGATTATACCAGAAGTCACTTCTCTTAATACAACAGTAAAAGAATATATAGAAATGATTCCAGATTGCACGTTTAGAATATATGTAATTTTAAATGAAAGTGATGCAATGAATAAAGAGACTTTAAATGAGATCGTAAAGGTGTTAGAAAAAGAAAATGAAATATACCCAGGGATTCGCATAAATGGTATGTTCTATTTTTATGACGAAGAGTGGTATATAAAAACGAAAGATCTTTTTAAAAATACTGTACATCCTTCCAGCACAATATTAGAGCAAAATAATTTGAAATATTCTTTAAGAAATGGAATTAAAGATAATAAGATAATCTTTTCTGTAGAAGAGATGTTGAAAGCATTAGCAGAAAGTAACGTAGCTCAATAGTAGCGTGTTATTATACTAAGTTTTATTTTTATGATGAAGAAGGGTATTTAAAAACCAAAGATTATTTTAAAAGTACTATATATCCTTTCAGTACGGTATTGAAAGAGAATATTTTGAAATATTCATTAAATAATGGAATGAAGGATGGTATGGTAAATTATTCAGTCCAAGAGATGTTTGAAACATTGGGAGAAAGTAATGTAACTCAATAGCGTATAGGAGGTACAGATGGGATATACACCGGTAAGAAATTGTAATTCGAAAGGAGAGAAACTGTGATAAATATAAAAAAATATATGAAAGTGGGGATTTTAATTATGGCGATTACAATGTCAATGGCAGGATTAACTGGATGTAAAATAGCAAAAGACAAAATTGAAAATAAAATTGAGGATAACCTAAAAGCTGAAATAGGTGAAGAGTTTAAAGTTTTTTGGCTGCAAGGCTCGAACTTTGATACGGAATATGAAGCCGAGGTTTCCTTGGCTAGTAATCCTGACATTAGTTTTACTGTGTATACTGATAAGTATGGCAATCCAGATGGTTCTTATAAAAGTAGTTATTATACAGCAAAGGTTTGGAATGACTTTGCACAAGAGATAATTAAGGCATTTGATGCTAATGGAATAGAGGCAATTTGTAAAGCAGCAGCAGGGAATACTACAACAGAAGTTACTTCCCTGGATATGACAGTAAAAGAGTACATAGAGGCGAATCCAAACTTCCATTTTAGCATAGATGTAATTTTGAATGAAAGTAATGTCATGAAGAAAGAAACGTTAAATAAGATAGTAAAAGTATTAGAACATGAGAATGAGGTATATCCAGGTATAAGTATTTATGGTATTTTTTACTTTTTTGATGAAGAGGGATATTCCAAGAGTAAAGCTTATTATGAAAAGACAGTTGTGCTTTCCGATACGATATTAAAAGATTATGGTTTAAAGTATTCATGCCTGAATGGAATAAAAGATAATAAGGTAAATGAATCCGTAGATGAGATGTTGAAATCTTTAGAAGAAGATAATAACGTTGTTCAATAGTGAATGAGGTGATACCAATGGGATATACGGATAAAGAACTAAGAGATGCAACGCAGATTGCATATATGGACTTGAATGAGGGCTATAAAGAGCTTGTACGTTTGAAGGTTAAACCGCCTTATACCATTAGGCAAATTATAAATAACACGATAAATTTGAAAAAGCGGGCACAACTAGAGAATAAAATTAAAGAAGGGGATATATCTATTGATTTGGACTCATGGAAAATCACCCAGATTCATGATACGAATAAGGACAATGGATTTTATGGATGTATTATCGAAACCGCTGAGAAGGAAGCTATCGTAGCTTTTCGTGGAAGTGAATCAACAACAGATGCTCAGTTCGAATATGATTGGATAAATGCGGATATCGGATTACTGAATAATAACCGGACTCCACAGCAGGCAGAAGTTGATGTGTTCCTATCAGCTATGAAAGAAAACGGATATTTGGATAAGTATACATATGTGGCCTCCACAGGGCATTCTTTGGGAGGAAATCTCTCTGACTATTTTACGATTAAAGCCGCTAATGATTTTAGTGATAAAATAAAGCAAAGTGTTAATTTTGACGGACCTGGTTTTTCAAAAGAATTCCTGGAAGATAATAAAAAAGAAATTAACGTTATGTCAGAAATTATGAAGCATTATCAATGGAGTGCTGTAGGTAATCTGCTGTTTCCGGTTCCGGGTGTGGAATTTGTTACAACCGATATAAAAAATTATAGTGATACGTCAACTTATTTACAGAATGACTTTGATAAGGAATATTTGTATAACTTAATTTGCAGACATGATACACGAAGCTTAGAATATGACGAACATGGAAATCTTGTAAATGGTAAAATGGATAACTTAGCCTGGTTTATGGGGAAGCTCTCTAAGTTAATTGACAGAATGCCCTCTGCCATAGGGAACTCGCTGAAAGATTCCCTTACCTATTTCCTGCTTCATGGAGAAGAAATCAAGAGTCTGTTCGTTGATGACAAAGGTCTTACAACCTTAGGGAAAAGTCTGGTGGCTGCCGCTGCTGTTGCTGTGCTGTCAAATCCAATTGGTACCATTGCAATTGCGGCTAAAGTGATCGTTACTGCAGCGGCTGTCGTATTAGCAGCTGTTGGTTTGGAGTGCTTAATCGAATTTATTGAAAGTACGGTGGAAAAGGTAGGCGAATGGGTATCAAATGCGGTGGAAATGGCTGCAAAAAAGTTTGCAGAATTTAAGGACTTCTTAAAAAAAGAAGTTTCCAAAATCAAAGACCTTGCCAAATATGCGATAACATTACTGACAAATAAAGCAGTCAGAGATAAATTGGTAAATGAGGTCGCAGGTAAGATTAGAGATTATAGTGCCGGAATATTAGAGGAGTTAGAAAAAGCCTATTCCCTCATCATATCAGAAGAATTTTTCGATATGAGGATTTGGAACAAGAAATACTTACAGGAAAAGTGGTATGGCAGATTGCTTCTTTCACCCATTCAGGCTGTTGCTTTTAGTTTAGCCGGTTCTGTCCTTGAAGCTGGAATTGGTTTTATCAATAAAGTAACGGGAGTATTTGAAGAGGTACAGGAATTGGACGACAGCTTTGCAAAATTTCTGAATACAAAAGCAGATGAATTGAACGCTGTGGCGGAGTTATTGGACTAACTGATTGGAGGGAGAGAAACAATAGAGGAATTAAGGATACTGTTAGTGATATGATTTGACGGAGTTGAAAAATAGAATCCCCAAACATCAAATAAATCATTCGCAATCTGCTGTTTCCGGTTCCGATGGATATACATGAATAAAACTGTAATTCGAAAGGAGAGAAACTGTGATAAATATAAAAAAATATATGAAAGTGGGGATTTTAATTATGGCAATTACAATGTCAATGGCAGGATTAACTGGATGTAAAATAGCAAAAGACAAAATTGAAAATAAAATTGAGGATAACCTAAAAGCTGAATTAGGTGAAGAGTTTAATGTCTTTAGACTGCAGGGCTCAAACTTTGATACGGAATATCAAGCATATGTGTCGCCAGTGAGTAATCCGGAAATTCGTTTTTCAGTGAATGCAGATAAAAATGGAAAATTAAAAGATTTTCAAAAAAGTAGTTATTATTCTGCAAAGGTTTGGAATGACTTGGCACAAGAAATAATAAAGGGATTTGACGAAAATGAGATTGAGGTGTTCTGTAAAGCATCAGCAGGGAAAGTTACAACAAAAGCTACCTCGCTAGATACGACAGTAAATGATTATATAGAGATGAATCCAGACTGCCAATTTGGCTTAGATGTTATTCTGAATGAAAGTGATGCAAAAAATAAACAGATATTGAGTAAGATTGTAAGTGTATTGGAAAAACAAAATGAAATATATCCTGGAATTTGTATTTACGGTAAATTTTATTTTTATGAGGAAGAGTGGTATTTAAAAACCAAAGAATTTATGAAAAGTACAGTACATCCTTCCAGTACAGTCTTGGAACAGAATCACTTAAAGTATTCATTACTTAATGGAATAAAAGACAATAAAGTGAATGAGTCGGTTGAAGAGATGTTGAAAAGTTTAGAAGAAAACAACGCAGCAAAATAGAAAACGGGGGGACAAATGGGTTATACAGATAAAGAATTAAGGGATGCAACCCAGATAGCATATATGGATTTAATGGATGGATATGATGCTTTATCTCGTATGAAGGTAAAACCGCCGTATTCTATAAGACAAATTATAGATGAAACACAAGATGATGAATTGAAGATGCTGCTGGAAAATAAAATAAAAGCAGGGGATATATCTAGCGATTTGAATTCGTGGAAAATTACTGTGATTCATGATACGAATACGAAAAATGGTTTTTATGGATGTATTATAGAAACCTCTGATAAAGACGCTATCGTAGCTTTTCGCGGAAGTGAATCAACAACAGATGCTCAGTTCGAATATGATTGGATAAATGCTGATATCGGTTTACTGAATAATAACCAGACTCCGCAGCAGGCAGAAGTTGATGTATTCATTGAGGATATTAATAAAAACGGATATTTGGATAAGTATACGAGAGTGGCCTCCACAGGGCATTCTTTAGGAGGAAATCTTTCCGACTATTTTACGATTCAAGCCGCAAACACTGGTTTCAGTAAAAAAATCACACAAAGTGTTAATTTTGACGGACCTGGTTTCTCAAAAGAATTCTTGGAAAAAAATAAAAAACAGATTGACTCTATGTCAGAAATTATGAAGCATTATCAATGGAGTGCTGTAGGCAATCTTCTATTTCCGGTTCCGGGTGTGGAATTTGTTACAACCGATATAAAAAATTATAGTGATACCTCAACTTATTTACAGAATGACTTTGATAAGGAATACTTGTATAACTTAATTTGCAGACATGATACAATAAGCCTGAAATATGACGAACATGGAAATCTTGTAAATGGTAAAATGGATA
>DJJW01000097.1:97266-130759 GCA_002434335.1 Lachnoclostridium sp. UBA6558
TGTTGCTGTGCTGTCAAATCCCATTGGTACCATTGCAATTGCAGCTAAAGTGATTGTTACTGCAGCGGCTGTCGTATTAGCAGCTGTTGGTTTAGAATGCTTAATCGAATTCATTGAAAGTACTGTGGAAAAGGTAAGCGAATTGGTATCAAATGCAGTAAAAATGGCTGCAAAAAAGTTTGCAGAATTTAAGGACTTTTTAATAAAAGAAGTTTCCAAAATCAAAGACCTTGCCAAATATGCGATAACATTACTGACAAATAAAGCAGTCAGAGATAAATTGGTAAATGAGGTCGCAGGTAAGATTAGAGATTATAGTGCCGGAATATTAGAGGAGTTAGAAAAAGCCTATTCCCTCATCATATCAGAAGAATTTTTCGATATGAGGATTTGGAACAAGAAATACTTACAGGAAAAGTGGTATGGCAGATTGCTTCTTTCACCCATTCAGGCTGTTGCTTTTAGTTTAGCCGGTTCTGTCCTAGAAACTGGAATTGGCTTTATCAATAAAGTGACGGGAGTATTTGAAGAGGTGAAGGAATTGGATGACAGCTTTGCAAAATTTCTGAATACAAAAGCAGATGAATTGAACGCTGTGGCAGATTTATTGGACTAGCTGATTGGAGGGAGAGAAACAATGGAAGAATTAAGGATACTGTTAGTGATATGATTTGACGGAGTTGAAAAATAGAATCCCAAAACATCAAATAAATCATTCGCAATCTGCTGTTTCCGGTTCCGATGGATATACATCAATAAAACTGTAATACGAAAGGAGAGAATTGTGATAATTATAAAAAAATATAAGAAAGTGGGGATTTTAATTATGGCAATTACAATATCAATGGCAGGATTAACAGGCTGTAAAATGGCAAAAGATAAAATTGAAAATAAAATAGAGGATAATCTAAAAGTTGAAATAGGTGAAGAGTTTAAAGTTTTTTGGCTACAAGGCTCGAACTTTGATACGGAATATAAAGCATATGTATCACCAGTGCGTAATCAGGAAATACGCTTTACAGTATTTGCAGATAAAGATGGAAAATTAGATGGTTCTTATAAAAGTAGTTATTATACAGCAAAAGTCTGGAACGACTTTGCACAAGAGATAATAAAAGAGTTTGACGTAAATGGGCTGGAGGCATTCTGTAAAGCAGAAGCAGGGCCGGCTACAGAAGAAGAAATGTCGATTGTGCCAGAAGTAACTTCCCTTGATACAACAGTAAAAGAGTATTTAGAGTTGATTCCAAACTGTGAGTTTGGCATATATGTGATTTTGAATGAAAGTGATGCAATGAATAAAGAAACATTAAATAAGATTGTAAAGGTATTAGAAAAGGAGAATGAAATATATCCTGGAATTAGTATTTATGCTAAGTTTTATTTTTATGATGAAGAAGGGTATAAAAAAACCAAAGATTATTTTAAAAGTACAGTACATCCTTCCAGTACGATATTGAAAGAGAATAATTTGAAATATTCATTAAATAATGGAATAAAGGATGGTATGGTAAATTATTCAGTCCAAGAGATGTTAGAAACATTGGGAGAAAGTAATGTAACTCAATAGCGTATAGGAGGTACAGATGGGATATACGGATAAAGAACTAAGAGATGCAACACAGATAGCATATATGGATTTGAGTTATGGATATAATTATCTGGTAGAAATAAAAAATGAAAAACCGCCATTTTCCATTAAACAAATAATAAATAGTACAAAAGATATAGAGATGCGAGCAAATCTGGAGGATAAAATAAAAAAAGGCGATATATCTATTGATTTGAATTCCTGGAAAATTACTGCGATTCATGATACGAATGATGCGAATGGATTTTATGGATGTATTATCGAAACCTCTAATAATGAAGCAATCGTAGCTTTCCGTGGAAGTGAAGAACCAAATATAAATAATCAATTGAAACTTGATTGGATTGATGCTGATATCGGATTGCTGAATAGTACAAAGACTTTGCAGCATGAAATAGTTGATAAATTCATAGCAGAAATTAAAAACAACGGATATTTGAATAAGTATACGTATGTGGCCTCCACAGGACATTCTTTGGGAGGAAATCTCTCTGATTACTTTACGATTAAAGCCGCTAATGATTTTAGTGATAAAATTAAACAAAGTGTTAATTTTGATGGACCTGGTTTTTCAAAAGAATTTTTGGAAAGTAATAAAAAAGAGATTGACGCTGTGTCTGGAATAATGAAGCATTATCAATGGAGTGCCGTAGGTAATCTGCTATTTCCGGTTCCGGGTGTGGAATTTGTTACAACCGATATAAAAGATTATAGTGATACCTCAAAATATCTTCAAGATAAATTTAAAGAATATTCATACAATTTAATTAGCAGACATGATACACGAAGCCTGGAATATGATGAGCATGGTAATGTTGTAAATGGTAAAATGGATAAATTAGCCTGGTTTATGGGGAAGCTCTCTAAGTTAATTGACAGAATGCCCTCTGCTATAGGTAACTCGATGAAAAAAGACCTTGAATATTTCTTACTTCATGGAGAAGAGATCAAGAGCTTGTTCGTTGATGATAAAAAGCTTACAACATTAGGTAAAGAAATGGTGGCTGCCGCTGCTATAGCTGTGCTGTCAAATCCAATCGGTACCGTGGCAATTGCGGCTAAAGTGATTGTTACTTCAACTGCTGTTATATTAGGGGCTGTTGGATTAGAGTGTTTAATCGAATATATTGAAAGTACTGTCGAAAAGGTAGGTGAATTAGTAGCAGAAACAAAAAAAATGGTTGCAAAAAAGTTTGAAGAATTTAAGGAAGCATTAAAAAAAGAAGTTTCCAAAATCAAAGATTTGGCCAAATATGCAATAACATTAATAACAAATAAGGTGGCTAGAGATAAATTGGTTAATGAGGTCGCAGGTAAGATTAGAGATTATAGTGCCGGAATATTAGAGGAGTTAGAAAAAGCCTATTCCCTCATCATATCAGAAGAATTTTTCGATATGAGGATTTGGAACAAGAAATACTTACAGGAAAAGTGGTATGGCAGATTGCTTCTTTCACCCATTCAGGCTGTTGCTTTTAGTTTAGCCGGTTCTGTCCTGGAAGCTGGAATTGGCTTTATCAATAAAGTGACGGGAGTATTTGAAGAGGTGCAGGAATTGGATGATAGCTTTGCAAAATTTCTGAATACAAAAACAGATGAATTAAACGCTGTCGCAGATTTATTGGACTAGTTGATTGGAGGGAGAGAAACGATGGAAGAATTAATAGTAAACTATTCGAATATAAAGGATGCTGTTAGTGATCTGACGGAGCTAAAAAATAGAATCCAAAAATATTCAAATAAATCATATACGATGCATCAGAGTTCGGGTTCGGCAGCAGAGGCCATGCTGACCGCCGGCAAGTCCTTTACGAAGGTAGCAAAAAAGCTGGAAGAATACATAGAGGATATGATTAAGGATTTGAATTATGCCTCAAGTACCTTTGAAACCGCAGATAATACGCTGGCAAAAGAAATGTAGTAGAAGGAGATGATAATATGGCAAGTAATGTAGTAATTGTTGACAGTGAGTTTATAACAATGGCGCGTGAGCTTTCAGAAGGCACCGATGAAATAGAAGAAATTATAAAAAAATATAAAGCGATCATAGAGAATCTTACCCAGAAGGGTATCGTTGATATCGCTATCAATAATGTAATGGCTGAAAAGGTTGAGAAGGCAAATGGCGTAATAAAACAACTTACGCCGATTATCAATGAGATCTATACAAAGACCATAAATTTTATTGATGATGTTGCAGAGAAAGACGATTTATAATAAAGTGAAATGCCGCGGGATTAAACGCTGCAACCCAGTATTTAGGGTGGTGGCGTTTTTTTAGAAAATGAATGATTATGACTCTTTTATTATTATTAATTAGGAGATGGTCAGTTCTCTGGTTTATTTTGTAGGTTTATTCTGATTTATCGGTAGGTTTATTCTCTCTTGAAAAGAATATAAGAAGTAGCATACTCCTCCTTATATGATAATGTATTATATATTTTGTTTCTTTTCAAATGTTCTGTTATAATTAATATAAAGCTATCCCTGTAGCTTTTGGTAGGGATAGATGGGTGTGAGTAATTGAAATACATAGTTCACACCCGATTTATGGCAGTGCCGCATCTGCCGGCAGATGTGGTATACAATGAGAGCTAGTGTGAACTAAAAGACTTTCACACATCTTATCTATAACATAGGAGTTTAGAAAGGTAGATTATTATATGAATTTAATCGTTGCAGTAGACAAGAACTGGGCTATTGGTTACCAGAATCAGCTTTTGATCAGTATCCCGGAAGATATGAGATTTTTCAGGGATGAGACCTCCGGAAAGGCTGTTATAATGGGCAGAAATACCATGGAGACTTTTCCCGCAGGTAAGCCTTTAAAGAACAGGCTTAACGTTGTCATCACTTCTAAGGATATAGAAATCAAAGATGCAGTTGTTGTACACAGTATTGAAGAAGCCCTTGAAGCAGTAAAAGACTTTAAATCAGATGATGTATATGTTATTGGGGGAGGAACTATTTACAAACAGATGCTTCATCTGTGTGATGTCGCCCATGTAACAAAGATAGATTACGCTTATCATGCCGATACTTATTTTCCGAATTTGGATGAAATGCCGGAATGGCAGGTTGAAGCAGAGTCAGAGGAACGGACTTATTATGATATTGAATATGCTTTTTATAAATATGTGAAGAAACAGTAACATTGTAAACACTTATTTCTCATGATTTCCTGTGGAAGCAGTCGTCATAGCCATTGCAAAGCCATCATAGCCATTGTTGCAAAGCCTGAATAGTATGCTATAATTATATGGAGTGGTATTAAAAACCACATATAATATTCAGAAAGAAGTATGATAGTCATGATTAAATTGATTATTGACAGTACCTGTGATCTGCCTGAGACATATATTGCAGATAATGACATTAAAGTTTTGCCTCTTAAAATACTGTTGGAAGACAAAGAATATCTGGATGGTGAAACGATTGATGTTGATGGAGTTTATGCAGCAATGAAGAATGGGATAGTGCCTATGACTTCTCAGCCAGCACCGGACACCATATACAATACCTTTCGTCAGTACGCGAAAAAAGGCTTTGACTTTATCTACCTTGCATTTTCCGCAGCCATGTCCGGTACCTGCCAACTGGCAGCGTCTATACTTTCGGAAGTGCAGGAGGATTACCCCCAGACACATATGGAGGTGGTGGATTCCAAAGGCGGATCTATAGCTACAGGGTTAATCCTTATGGAAACCTGTGAATATATCAAAAACAGCACCTGTAAATTCGAAGAGGCACTGGCTTATATGAAGGAACTGATAAAGTATGTGGAGCACATCTTTACCATAGCAGATTTAAATTGGCTTATAAAAGGCGGACGTATTAGCAAAGCGCAGGGTATATTGGGAAACATTCTGGACCTTCATCCCATACTTGATGTAGAGGATGGCCGGATGGAGGTTGTGGAAAAAATAAGAGGCAAAAAGAAAACCTATACAGAAGTTGTAAATCTGCTTGCGGAACGAGCAGGAGATCTTAAGGATAAGGTTATTGGAATCAGTCATGCAGATGACGAAGAAGCAGCACTGGAACTTAAGAAGATGATACAGGAAAGACTCGGGGGCACTCAGTTCATTATTCAGAAAATTGGCGGAGTACTTGGCAGTCATTTGGGACTTGGAGGCGTAGGAATATTCTTTTTTAACAAAAATGCAGCAGAAATCAGTAAGCTGACACTTTGTAGCTACGAAGATAGTTAGAAAATGAATGAATGCACCATACAGCCAGCAGGTATTCATATGCATGGGATGAAATAGAAAGAAATATGAAAAAAGACTTGAAAAACCTAAGCTGAAAGGCTAATATAAAACCTATACAAAAAATGAGAAGGAAAGAGGAACGTATCATGTTAAATATCAGAATAGAAAAAACCACAACTCCCAAAGAACTGCCAGGTAATGATAATCCGCTAAAATTTGGTACTATATTTACGGATCATATGTTTGTGATGGATTACGAAACCGGCAAAGGCTGGCATGATGCGAGAATTGAACCTTATCAACCAATTAGCCTTGAACCCTCAGCCATGGTATTCCATTATGGACAGGAAATGTTTGAAGGGTTAAAGGCGTATAAAACAGAGGATGGAAGAATCCTACTGTTCCGCCCGGAGAAGAACATCGAAAGAGCGAATAATACAAATGTAAGAATCTGTATACCGGAGATTCCGGAAGAAGACTTTCTGCAGGCAATCAAAGAAGTGGTTAAGCTAGATGAGAGCTGGATTCCTACAAAACCCGGAACTTCCCTGTACATCAGACCATTTATAATAGCTACAGATCCATTTCTTGGAGTAAGACCTTCCGATACGTACAAATTCCTTATAATATTGTCACCGGTAGGAGCATATTATCCGGAAGGCTTAAATCCAGTAAAGATATGGATTGAAGATGAATATGTAAGGGCAGTAAAGGGAGGAATCGGAGAGGCCAAAACCGGAGCCAATTATGTTGCTTCCTTAAAATCACAGGTAAAGGCCCATGAAGAAGGTTATTCACAGGTACTTTGGCTGGATGGCGTAGAGAGAAAATACATTGAAGAAGTAGGAGCTATGAATATCTTCTTTAAAATTGGTGGAAAGATTGTTACCCCTGCGTTAAACGGCAGCATACTTCCCGGCGTAACCAGAGCATCTGTAATTCAGCTCTGTAAAGAGTGGGGACTTACCGTAGAAGAAAGAAAGATTGATATCAATGAGATCAAAGAGGCTTATGATAACGGTACACTTGAGGAAGTATTTGGCAGTGGCACAGCCGCAGTAATCTCACCTGTAGGACAGTTAAGATGGGAAGACAAGATTATGCAGGTTAAAGACGGCGGCATCGGTGAGTACAGCCAGAAAATCTATGATACCATTACCGGAATTCAGCTTGGTAAATTAGAAGATACCTTTAACTGGACAGTCCAGGTTAAATAATATACGAGAACAGCTGCAAATGGCTGCCCAGAAAGCTAATGCTATACCGGCTTCCTTTGGGCAGCTATTTCATATAATACCGCAGCAAAATTTGATTGTGAAGTCAATAAAGCAGACGCATTGCACCATGAATGACTACACCGTTAAGCAGTATTCTGTGTTGGAAGTTCCGGTACAAAGTGCATTATACATCCCAAGGATTATAAAATAAGCTTAACATTCAGTATGATGCATGCAGTGTAAAACAAATCAAGGAAAGAGTGATAGAAAATTTTATTATGAAAGGTTGCCACATTATGGTTCTTTCACTCTTATTAAGTTGTGGCAGTATCACTGGTATGCCAGAGATATGCAAAGGGTGTAAATATGAAAGAAATTCTTGCTCCACTACAGGAAATAAATACACTTTCCATTATAGCAAGGCTGACGCTGGCAATTCTCTTTGGCGGTTTAATCGGATATGAAAGAGGCAGAAAGCGAAGACCTGCCGGACTTAGAACCCATATATTGGTCTGCATCGGTGCAGCCCTTGTAATGATTACGAGTCAGTATATGATGGAAATACGAAATTACACAACGGATCCCACCAGGCTTGGTGCACAGGTAATCAGTGGTATAGGTTTTCTAGGTGCGGGAACTATATTAATAACGGGAAAGCAACAGGTTAAGGGACTGACCACAGCGGCAGGGCTTTGGGCATCTGCCTGTATGGGTCTGGCAATCGGTATTGGTTTCTATGAAGGTGCAATTATTGCATGTGTGTTTATCTATATATGCAATACTGTTTTACATCGTTTTGATGTTTATACCATGTCCAGAACAAAGCTGGTAGAGGTCTATGTACAGGTTACTACTGTAAATGCCATAAGCCGTGTATTTGAAGTAATTCGAACCAACAATATGTCAATCTCAGATGTAGAGATCAGTAAAACAAGAAATTCAGAGGATACAGTAGGGTTGTTTATCACTATCAAGCAGCAGGACGTNNCTCACTATCAAGCAGCAGGAAAAGCATGACCACGAAAAAATTCTGTTGTTACTCAGCGGACTGGAAGATGTATTAACAGTAGATGAGATATAGTGTATGACCGTTGCATTTGGGCTTTACTGAATTCGGTTTATTTATTATGATGAAGAATGATAGATTAGGCGAATAGGTTAAAGCAAAAACTGTTTTATAAAATACTAAATCTGGAATATCATCTGGAAAATCTGATATTCCAGAAAGGAGTAATATGGAAAAATTCTATCGACTTTTTGCAGCAATTGATTTTTCAGAGGAACAGAAAGAAAGACTATATGAGTATGGCAGATTTATAAAGAAAAATTCAGCGAAAGGCAACTTCACCCGCAAAGAAAATTTTCATTTGACCTTAGCCTTTATCGGTGAAACAAGGAAACGTGAACTGGTAGAAGAGGCCGTAGAGGAGGGAGTGAGATTAAGCAGAGTAGAACCTTTTGTAGTGGAGACAGAAGGGCTTGGAAGGTTTAAGACAGGAACAGGGGACACTTTATGGGTTGGTATTAAGGAATCACAGGAATTAATAAAACTCTATGAGAAAATTACCTGGTGTCTTAAGAAACGGGAATTTCCGGTGGAAGAACAGAAGTTTAAGGCTCATTTAACACTTGGCAGAGGAATCCGTTTAAACAAAGATATCAGCTTGGAAGAGCTGGCTCAAAAAGCACCGAAGCAAATTGTTCCGGTAGATACCATCCATCTTATGAACTCCCATAGAGTGGAGGGCAAACTTACCTATACCAGCCTCTTTGAAACCAGCCTCAATAAGCTCTAGTACTACCTTGCTCAAAATTTGATAAATTCAGCACCTTCAATTTACACTGCAATATTATTGCAGCCAGGGGTAGAAACTTGTTTATAGGGCCTGGCCCCTACCCCTAATTCCACCGCCTTGCTTCAGGGCAAATATCAGGTGCTGACAGGAATCGAAATTTGCACAAAACAGTACTAGGAAAATAGCTTCCGGTAGCTGAACTCCAGCAAACGGTGGTAATGGCTGTGACCCTGACCGATATGAAAACAATAGAAAAAAGGATCGAAGTCCTTATCGGAAAAAGAAAAAACGTATTCAAATTCGGGGTTATCGACTTTTTTACAGGAATAAGGCTGGCCGGAAGCTTCAAACACTTTCTCGACCTGTTCCAAATCAAAATTACGGGTATTCACCAGATCGATGAGGCTCTTTAAGAAATCCGTAGAGGAAGTATCTTTGCTTATATGCGCTACTCCTTCCCCGGAAGCGATAAAACGAAAGCGGGAGCCTTCCCTTCGGATTGTCATCGGAATCAGCTGCATATTAGAAAAATCCGTAAAATCCTTCAAGCTCTCTAACATGCTTTCAGCATTGGCATAATCTGTACCTAACAGATAATTCAACAGGTCAAGTTCATAATATATACCAAAACTTTCACCTTTTACAATTCCAAGTTTTAAGATTCCTTCGTATATGGTTGATTTAATATTTTTCAATAGATTCTCATATCCGTTTATATTAGCTGTCATATGCACCTCTTATTTATAAAATCCAGAATTCTTAGGTTATTCTATAATATTACCCGTTATATGTCAAATTTAATACCACTGACAGAACCCTCAAGCCATTAAGCTGTTCAGCAAAAAAAAAAATATAAAAAGTGGAACAGGAAGGCCGATAGTATCGACTGGAGAGAATCAACGTCATAAAAATTCTCTATATCAATCATTATCGAGCTTCTGGAAGCATATATTGAAGTAATCCTATAGAAAATAAGTGTGGACAATGAGTTATTATGATTATAAACAGCAAAGGATATATCCCGCACAGATGGGAACGGAGAGCTTCGGAAAGTTTCAGGCAAATGTAACGACAGAGCAGGGATTTCGGCCGGTACCCAATGCCAAGGTAAGAATAACCTATACCGGAGATCCGGAATCTACTGTTGAGGAACTGACAACGGATGAGTTGGGGAGAACACCCGTAATAGATCTTCAAGCGCCGCCCATAGACTATAGTCTGGACCCGGCACAAGAAGCCCAGCCTTACTCTTTATATAATGTTAATGTAACTGCGGAGGGGTTTGACACCATCGATGTGGATGGCGCGGAAATATTGCCGGATGTTACGGCAATCCAGCCTATTACGGTAAGGCCGCTGCAGGGAACACAGAGGTATGTTATACCACCCCATACCCTTTTTGGTGATTATCCGCCTAAAATTGCGGAAGCAGAGATAAAGCCAACCAGCGAAAGCGGAGAAATCGTACTGCCGGGGGTAGTGGTACCGGAATTTGTCATCGTTCACGATGGGCCGCCCTCAGATACCAGTGCCTCCAATTATTATGAACGATACAGTGATTATATTAAAAATGTGGCCTCCAGTGAAATATATGCAACCTGGCCGGCTTCTACTATTACTGCAAATATTCTCGCAATTATGTCTTTTACTCTTAACAGAGTTTATACAGAATGGTATCGAAACAGGGGATATACCTTTACCATAACCTCCTCTACAGCTTTTGACCATAAATGGATGAGGGGTAGAAATATATATGATACCATATCACAGGCAGTGGATCAGGTATTTAATAATTACCTGTCACGCCCTAATGTAAAACAGCCGATTCTAACCCAGTATTGTGACGGCAGAAACGTGACTTGTCCGGGATGGATGACACAGTGGGGTTCAAAAGCCTTGGGCGACCAGGGAATGACAGCTATACAAATACTGCGTAATTTCTATGGTTCCAGCATCTATATAAACTCTGCGAACCAGGTATCCGGTGTACCTACCTCCTGGCCGGGAGCCAATCTTACAATCGGCTCAAGAGGAGACAGTGTTCGTCAGATGCAAGAGCAGTTAAATGCCATATCACAGGTCTATACAGTAGTACCCACAATAGCCGTAGACGGAGTCTTCGGTCCACAGACAGAAGCAGCTGTAAGGGCTTTTCAACAGACCTTTGGGCTTCCTGCAAACGGAATAGTGGATCTGCCAACCTGGTACAGAATATCGGGCATTTATGTGGCAGTAACAAGAATAGCAGAATTAAATTAATTTATAAAAAGCCTGACATTACCTGCTTGGAAAGAGTAGAATGGATGACCGCCAGTCTTTATCCAATACTTTCCCGCAGATATTGTCCGGCTTACTTAAGTTATATTAATAAAGTTACTCAAATTAAGGATTTAGTTCATTCGTAGCATAAATAATTATCTACTAAAAGTTGTAATATTGTACAAATAATATTTGACAAGGAGAGAAAATTATAAAAATTTTCAATAATACGCTAAGTTTTAAGGGTTTGATTTGTTATAATATTTTAATAACAAATCCATTGTAAATTGTAAATGTTTATTACCTAATACATACTTATAAATGCTGAAGAAAATAACTCCATTATAAAATTTTTAACCTGAAATAAGAAATAGCACACCTTTCCCTGAGACATTTAACGTGTTAAACTTTTTGTATCCACTGTTATATACTACCCCAAGCTTTTATTGATATAAGAGGGGGAACATATCGTATTTTTATACAAAGGAGACAAATTTAAATGATAGAAATAAACAACATAAGCAAGACATACCGTACAAATGTGAAAGAACCCGGACTAAAGGGAGCTTTCAAAAATCTGTTTCACTCAGAATGGGTTGAGAAAGCAGCAGTTGATAACGTCTCCTTTCACGTTGCAGAAGGACAAGCCATGGCTTGTATCGGAGAAAACGGTGCCGGTAAATCAACACTTATTAAAATGATGATTGGCATACTGACCCCTACAGCCGGTGAGATCAAAGTATATGGAAAGGAACCAAGACGCAGCGGCCAGGAGTATCTAAGAAACATAGGAGTAGTATTTGGACAGAAGTCAAATCTATGGATTGATATACCTGTAATTGAGAGCTATAATGCCATACAGACATTATATAAACTGGATAAGAAGGAGTTTCGGAAGAACTTTGAGATGGTAGTGGAGCTGCTGGATTTAGCACCGATTCTGTCATCACCGGCAAGGAAGCTGTCACTTGGTCAGCGGATGAAATCAGATATTGGTATGGTATTTTTACATAATCCCCAAATACTTTATCTGGATGAGCCAACCATAGGCTTGGATATTAATGTGAAGCACACAATACGTACCTTCCTGCGGCAGATGAATAAAGAAAAAGGAATCAGTATCTTTCTCACAAGCCATGATTTAGATGATATTGATGAAATCTGTGAGGATGCAATTGTACTTTCAAAAGGGAAAATATTCTACGACGGCACATTAAATAATCTAAAGCACAGCTATGTAAAAGAAAAGGTGGTAAAGGTAGCCGGCAATCAAAAAAGTGAGATAAAGCTGCTATTACCGGAAGCCAGATTCGAAGCAGAAGGCAGAACAATGAAAATCATGTATCACACAGAACAATATACTTCAGAACAGGTGCTAAGTGCAATATCCAAAGCTTTTGAAATAGAGGATATTACCATACAAGAGCCGGATATAGACGAAGTGGTTTCCCGGATCTTTTCAAAGGAGGCTAATGTAGGTTGAAAGCATTTCTAAAACTAACAGGGATATCCATGCAGAGTCATTTATATTATAAAACCAGCTTTATTATGAATCTATTTACACCGGTAGTCCTGCTGGCCGGTCAATATCTGCTGTGGCAGGCCTTATATGGTCAGCAGGCAGGTACGGTGATAGGCGGAATAAAAAAAGAAGAAATGTTTGCTTATATCTTAATAGCATTTGCCTTGAATAACCTGCTTAGCTGGTCATCAGAGAATACTCTGGCAAGGGAAATCAGGAGTGGCACCGTAGTTGCCCGTTGCATCCGTCCGGTTTCTTTTCTAACTCAATATGTATCTGAAATGACAGGGGTATTGTTATTACAGAGTGCAGTAAATCTGATAATTGTAGTTTCAGGTTTCCTTATTTTTCGTAAATATATGATAATACCAACACCAGATACAGTATTACTGTTCCTACCATGCTTTATATTATCCATACTGCTTCGTATACTGCTGGTGGATGTGTTCAGCCTTTTATGTTTTTTCAGTACAGGATATTTAGGGATTACCTGGACAAGGATTGCACTCTTTGAGTTCTTTTCAGGAGCCGTACTTCCCCTTGCAATGTTCCCGGAATGGCTTAGAAATATCAGTTATATGACGCCATTTCCCTATATGGTGCAGATGCCCATAGCATTATTGCTGGGGCAGGAACTGCCAGTAAGCCTATCCATCATGTTCCTGCTTCAAATTGTTTGGATAATGGTCTTTGTTCTTCTGCACAATATGATATATGGAATTGTACGAAAGAACTTAAATGTAGCAGGAGGATGAGAAGATGCTAAGAATATTTTTAAAGCTCAAAGAGCAGTATATCAAAACGGAAATGGAATATACCTTTAATTTCTGGATGATGCTGATTTCAGGAATACTGACACGTATATTAATCATGGCAATCCCCTTTGTAATCTATAAAAATATCCCAAGTATCGCAGGCTGGCAGGAACATGAAATCTACCTGATTATGTCATTTCTATTTATTGCAGAAGGGCTTAACAGCATACTCTTTGAAGGAATCTGGCAAATGCCGGGAATGGTATTTAACGGACAATTCGATTCAATCTTAACCCGCCCCGTATCACCGCTCTATCAAGTACTGTCCTATGGAATGGGCTTACAGGGAATAGGAGTGTTCCTATTTGGCATTGTCAGCCTGAATATCTCCCTTAATGCACTGGGAAAATACAATATCGGCTCTATCCTGTTGTGTTTATTCCTGATAGTCTGCGGTACGGTTATCCTAATGTCAGTCTACCTGCTTAGCAATAGCCTAATATTCTGGTACGATTCAGGCGGAAGAACCAGCATACCGTTTACCATTAGCAGCATAGGCCAATATGCAAGATACCCCATAAATATATACCCAAAAGGAGTACAGCTTATCCTGTTATTTATTATCCCTTACGGCTTCATAGGGATAATACCGGCATACATAGTACGGGGAGAACATGTCATAAGCTATACTTTGCTATTGATTGGCATGTGTATAGTTTTCTTCTTGGCAGCCCGATTTGTATTCTATCGGGGTATCAGAAAATACGAAAGTATGGGGATGTAAGGGGAGATTATAGCTAAGAACTTAAAAAGACAGGTTTTTACAAGGGGACGACGATTTGCACAAAGGAGTAAGCTCCATGCTTCGACTCCAATGTATAAGAAGTCCTAATTCTGTGAAGCTTCGTGCTTGACATATCCGCAAACAGATAACTCGCTGCGCTCAAACAATCTGTTTGTGGATATAGCACTGAAGCCTTCACAGAAAAGGACTTCTAACACATTTCCGTAGGCGCAGGGAGCTTTCTCCTTTGTACAAATCGCCTGCTAATTGATTGAAACTGGAGTTTTTTAGCTTTAAGTCATTAAAAGTGTTATTTTAACTTGCTCGACTAGTCCTGATTCCACCATGAATAACTGTTGCTATTACTTGTTTAAACAGCCAACTATGCGGCTCCAACGCCTTTTCTACTAGATCTAAAAATCTAGAAACATTATCAATCGGCATACTGGGAACTTTATGATTTGGTATGCGATTAAATCATAATGCAGATTCACTATGTATTGTGCATAAAAAATAAATATAAAAAATAAATAGTGAAGAATGGATTTCCAAATAGAAGAAGTAAAAATAGTAAATCTGATCTGTGAAAAAGCACAGATGATTGGCGGGACTGTTTATGAGTTTTGCATTGAGAGGTTCCTTATGACACTTAAGTTCCGGTAACTGTGAATAGGTCAGATAGTGCCACTGTCTGACCTCAACAAAGTAGTACTACCACAGCCTGTCAGCGAGTTTGGCACTATTTGACCTGCCATGAACAGTTACCGGAACTTTAGTGGAATAAGGGTTCTCGAACAACAAAACGCACAAACAGTGCTCAAAATCATCNNCGCCCCGCCAATCATCGTCCGCTCTCACAACCCAAATCCTACTTTAAAATCTTTTCATATCTTAAAAACTAACCTCTTGATTATTTTCAAATCCTAATGTATAATTATATAAAATAATGAATAAAAATAAACAACATCTCCTTATAAATCTCCCTCAAAAAACTAATAAAAAAAAATCTTGTTTTTCTAAAAGGGATGTGATAGAATACTAACAATTTGGGTATCAGTGAGCTTAATGGGGAGAGTAGTAGGTAAAAATAATGTATTCTACTCTTTTTTTTCGGGCAAAATCAGGTATAAAGGCAACAATGGCAGCCCAAGGGAACTGTTAAGTGTACGACATTGAAAGGAACAGGTGGAAGTTATGAAAGCTTTCTTAATACTGGAGGACGGCAATATATTTGCAGGAACAAGTATTGGCTCGACAAGGGATGTAATCAGTGAAATTGTATTTAATACATCTATGACTGGTTATTTGGAAATTCTCACAGACCCCTCCTATGCAGGACAGGCAGTCGTTATGACATACCCGCTGATAGGAAATTACGGAATCTGTTATGAGGATATGGAATCGAAAAAGCCCTGGGTAGATGGCTATATTGTAAGGGAAATCGCCAGGAGACCCAGTAACTTCCGCAGTGAGGATACAATCGAATATTTCTTAAAGAAGAATGATATACCGGGAATAGCAGGAATAGATACCAGAGCCCTGACAAAGATCCTAAGGGAAAAGGGTACTATGAACGGTATGATTACTTGCAGAGAAGATGTGAAGGTAGAAGAAGTAATCAAGGAATTAAAAGCCCATAAAGTAACAGGTGTCGTAAATAAAGTAACCTGTGCCGAAAAGACCAGCTATAAGGCAGAAGAGTTCAAGCCCGGGAAAGCAGACCTTGCAAGAAGCGGATTAAAGGTTAATCCTTACAAGACAGGGCATTTTAAAGTGGCATTACTGGATTACGGTTCGAAGGATAATATAAAGGACTGCCTCTTAAAAAGAGGATGTGACGTAACCATCTATCCGGCGCTGACAACAGCAGAGGAAATCTTAGCAGATAAGCCTGATGGCATCATGCTCTCTAACGGACCGGGAGACCCCAAGGAATGTGTGGAAATAATTGAGGAAATTAAAAAGATGTATAACAGTGAGGTTCCCATCTTTGCAATCTGTCTTGGACATCAGCTGATGGCTCTGGCCTGCGGCGGGGATACCAAGAAAATGAAATACGGACACAGAGGTGCCAATCACCCGGTGAAGGATCTTAAGACCGGAAGAGTGTATATATCTTCTCAGAATCACGGATACGTGGTAGAAGACGGTACCTTAAAAACAGAGGTAGCCGAGAAGTATTTTGTAAATGCCAACGACGGAACCATTGAAGGTTATCATTATCTTGGCAAGAACATATTTACCGTACAGTTTCATCCCGAGGCCTGTGCAGGTCCTCAGGATTCCGAGTTCCTTTTTGACGAGTTTATTAACATGATGGAGGTGCAGGTATGCCAAAAATAATGGATATTAAGAAAGTTCTGGTTATCGGTTCCGGACCTATTGTCATTGGTCAGGCGGCTGAGTTTGATTATGCCGGTACACAGGCCTGCCGTTCCTTAAAAGAAGAAGGCATTGAAGTAGTACTGGTGAATTCCAATCCTGCGACCATTATGACAGATAAGGATATTGCGGATAAAGTATATATTGAACCGCTGACACCGGATATGGTAAAGAAGATTCTCTTGTTAGAGCAGCCAGACAGTGTGCTTCCTACCTTAGGAGGTCAGGCAGCATTAAATATTGCAATGGAATTAGAAGAGTCCGGTTTCTTAAAAGACAACGACATCCGTCTTATTGGAACCACTTCTGAGACCATCAAAAAAGCAGAAGATCGTCTGGAATTTAAAACTACCATGGAAAAGATCGGTGAACCCTGTGCTCCCAGTACCGTTGTAACAGACGTAGAGGCTGCTTTGGCTTTTGCTGAAACCATTGGCTATCCGGTAGTTGTAAGACCTGCTTACACCCTTGGTGGCAGCGGCGGTGGTATCGCAGCAGACCCGGAAGCTTTAAAAGAAATTTGTTCTAATGGTTTAAGATTAAGCCGTGTTGGACAGTGCCTGATCGAAAGAAGTATTGCAGGTTGGAAAGAAATAGAATATGAAGTAATGAGAGATAAGCAAGGTAACTGTATTACTGTCTGCAACATGGAGAATCTCGATCCTGTTGGTGTTCACACCGGAGACAGTATTGTAGTAGCTCCTTCCCAGACCTTATCCGATAAAGAATATCAGATGTTAAGAACCTCTGCTCTTAATATTATCACAGAATTAAAAATCACAGGAGGCTGTAACGTTCAATATGCCCTCCATCCCGATACCTTTGAGTATTGTGTAATCGAAGTTAATCCAAGGGTAAGCCGTTCTTCCGCATTAGCCTCCAAGGCTACTGGATACCCTATTGCCAAGGTAGCTGCTAAAATTGCCTTAGGCTATAATCTGGATGAAATCCCTAATGCTATTACCGGTAAGACTTTTGCCAGCTTTGAGCCCGCACTTGATTATGTGGTCGTAAAGATTCCCAAATGGCCTTTTGATAAATTCATAATGGCAAAGAGAACCCTTACTACCCAGATGAAAGCTACCGGAGAAGTTATGAGTATCTGCACTAACTTTGAAGGTGCGCTGATGAAAGCCTTACGTTCCCTGGAACTGAATATCTACAGCTTAAATCACGGCAATTACGGACAGTATTCCAAAGAAGAAATTATAGAATTCCTGCACCGCATTGATGACCGTCGTTTGTTTGTAGTAGCTGAGGCCATCAGAAGAGGAATCTCTTATGATGAAATCTTTGCAATCACCAGAATTGACAGATGGTTCTTAGATAAAATAGCTATCTTAGTTGAGATGGAAGAGGAGCTTAAGACCAAACCTTTGACAGCTGAACTATTAACGGAAGCCAAGAGGCTGGAATATCCTGACCGTGTAATTGCAGACTTAACTGGAAAAAGCCTGGAGGAAATTAAGAAACTTCGTAAGGAGGAATATAAGATACTCCCTGCCTATAAAATGGTTGATACCTGCGCTGCGGAATTTGAAGCCAGTACTCCTTACTATTATTCCTGCTATGCCAGCACAAACGAAGTAGAAGAAACCAGAGACAGAAAGAAAGTAATGGTATTAGGCTCCGGTCCTATCCGAATCGGACAGGGAATTGAATTCGATTACTGCTCCGTACACAGTGTGTGGGCATTGTCCAAAGCCGGTTATGAGACCATTATTGTTAATAACAACCCGGAGACTGTAAGTACAGACTTTGATATNNTACTTCGAACCCCTTACACCGGAAGATGTGGAAAGCATAGTTGACTTAGAGAAGCCTGACGGTGCAGTTGTTCAGTTTGGCGGACAGACAGCAATCAAATTGACAGAAGCACTTCTTAAAATGGGAGTTCCAATCCTTGGAACCAGTGCAGAAGACGTTGATGCAGCAGAAGACAGGGAATTATTTGATGCCATCTTAGAAGAATGCTCCATACCAAGACCTGCCGGAAAGACAGTATTTACCACAGACGAAGCAATCAAAGTAGCCAATGAATTAGGATATCCGGTATTAGTAAGACCTTCCTATGTACTGGGCGGACAGGGAATGCAGATAGCGATATGCGATGAAGATATCAGGGAATTTATGGATATCATCAACCTGAATGTTCAGGAACACCCTATTCTGGTAGATAAATACCTTATGGGAAAAGAAGTGGAAGTTGATGCGGTATGCGACGGAGAAGAAATCCTGATACCAGGTATAATGGAGCATGTAGAGCGGGCAGGAATCCATTCCGGAGACAGTATCTCTGTATATCCGGCCCAAAATGTAACCGAAAAGATACAAGAGGTAATTGTGGAATATACCAGAAGACTTGCAAAGTCACTTCATGTAATCGGACTTATAAATATACAGTTCATTGTATATAAGGAAGAGGTATATGTAATAGAAGTAAATCCACGCTCCAGCCGTACCGTACCTTACATCAGCAAGGTAACAGGAATACCTATTGTAGAACTGGCTTCCCAGGTTATCCTGGGAAATAAATTAAAGGATCTGGGCTTTGGAACAGGTCTTGCACCCAATGCCGGATATATTTCGATAAAGATGCCGGTCTTCTCCTTTGAAAAACTATACGGTGCAGATATCAGCTTAGGACCGGAGATGAAATCCACCGGTGAGTGCCTTGGTATTGCAAAGACCTTTAACGAAGCACTGTATAAGGCATTTTTAGGAGCCGGAATCAATCTGCCAAAGCATAAGAAAATGATTATGACAGTAAAAGATGCAGATAAGCCGGAGGCTGTCATAGTAGCAGGAAGATTCAAGAAGCTTGGATACGAGATCTATGCCACCAGAAGTACAGCCAAATATTTAAATGACAATGGAGTTAAGGCAATCCCTGTTAATAAATTGGATAAGGAAGCACCTACTATCATTGACCTGATTATGGGACATGAAATTGATCTGGTTATCGATACACCTACCCAGGGTAGAGATAAATCAAGAGATGGCTTCTTAATCCGCAGAACATCCATTGAAAATGGCGTAACCTGCCTCACTTCATTAGACACAGCAGGAGCGCTTGTAACCAGCCTTGAAAATGCAGATCTGGATAATATAACACTGATAGACATTGCAAAGCTGTAGTAAACCGATTAATTTAAGTTAATAAATATACAGAATATATAAACTAATACCAACAAATTTATATACTAACATCTAACAATAACAGAACCAATATATAAAATATGATATAACCTGATAGTATGATATCGGGGTCAAAAAGTGATTTACAACTGACATTGAGTGAACCACTGGACTTGTATCTACGTTATAAACACAAGTTCATATCGAATCTGGGAAATTTGATTAGATAGTTGAATGGTTACGAATTAAAACGATATAAATCAATATGTAAAAAAAGAGTTCCATGACAAACTTTACTAATACTGAAAGATATTATGCTGCTTTCATTATTAAAAAGAATTGAAAATGGAACTCTTCTTTAGTTATTTCCAGATAATGAATTACTTTAGCATCAAATTCACAGTATATTACACAACACTATAAATAAAACTGTCATTTGTACTATTAATAGCATTAACTACTTTCTTTTTAGTAAAAATAATACCACGCAGTTGTGAGAGCGAGAGACAGCGCATACATAGAAGAACAGGAAATTATACAAACAGAAAAACGAATGCGCCTATGGAAAGGTATTAGAAGCATACGTTTTTCTGTTTGTGTAATTTTCCGCCCCCTTGTGAAACACTAATCTTTTGCCTAAAAATCCCATCTGGAAATTTTTAACCAAACTCCATTCGTCACTGAATACTGCCAGGCACAGTTTCTCCGCGTAAGCTGTTAAAGGAATTATAAATATCAAGAATTCCATAACCCCAGTCTCTGTTTGGATAGGTCAGATTCGGATCTCTTTTCGCACCTCTGAGCATAAGATTCTTTATTTCCACACTGTCAAGCTGTGTATAATAACCCTCTGTTATACCCCATTGCAGAGTCATAGCTGCCACACCTGCAGTGTGTGCGGCGGCGACACTGGTACCGGATCTGGTGGTATATTGATTCCCGGGTGCAGGGCCAATAAGATTAACCCCCGGTGCGGCAAGATCCGGATTGATGCTATTGGTTCTGGTGAAACCCCTGCTGGCATTTAGATAAAGACTGTTATTGGTATAGCTGTATGCTGTTATTATAATAGGAATAATCGTATTGCCGGGTGAGGTCAAAGTAGTATAGGGATTCGGTTCAACAAAAGCGGTTTCCACTGGAAGAAATTGTGAGATGGGAAGCCAGATATGAAAATTGGACTGCAAATCACTGCTGGAATAAACACGAAATCGCCAAATTCCTTCTGTAGGCTCTGAAAAACGCATTAGAATCAACTGGTCACCGGTTTGCGATTCCACCAGCTGATAATCTACGTAAATAACGGTTTTCTCAAATATAAACCGTATAATTCTGGTCTCACCGATACGTGCTGGGATTCGTGGTATATATTCGCCGGTAGGCGATAATATATCAACAGAAAAGGTACTTGGAGCATCTCCCCAAAGCTCCATTGAAAAGCCGGCTACATTGCTTGCGACTCGAAGATCAACCGTAATAAAATCAGTGGTATTTTGAACATTACCATGGAAATGGTGTCCGGTATTACCTTCATTTCCGCCGGCTATGGTTATTGCAACTCCGCTGTAATCTGCCAGCAGTGACAGATAACTGCTTAAGATACCTCTTTCATCATGGGCACCCTGAGAGGTTCCGAATCCGATACATATAGAGATAGGAAGCCCTAGGTNNATTGCCATAAGGTAATTAACACCGAAGATAATATCAGTTTCTGAATAACAGATTGGGCCATCGGGAATACGAAAAAATTGCCGCAGGTATGTTTTAGCCTGTTTAAGCTTAACAACAATAATCCCGGATTCCGGTACGACCCCGGAAAAACTCTGTGCATCATTGGGATTACCGGCAGCAATTCCAGCTAAGAAAGTTCCATGCCCGTCCTCGTCCACACTTGGAACAACAGTCAGTGGATTGGGATCTGACAAGGCTTGGTTAATCTGCTCTCTTGTGTATTCACTGCCAAATAAAAATCCCTGGGGAGGAGAACCTGTCTGGATGGTCTGATCCCAGATGGAAACAATTCTTGTAGTGCCATCAGCATTTCGAAAAGCTTCATGGGTATAATCAATGCCGGTATCAATAATTCCTATAAGAATGCCGTTGCCTCTTAAATTAAATGCCGGAATATTACGTGTTCTTGTAATACCCGAGGCTTCCAGGCTTCCAGTGTCCATGAGGCCGAAGCAACTGGGGAATACACTGTAACCATAGGATTGAATAATGTTCTCGGGAACATTAGCAATAGGGACAAATACAGCGGTATGGCTGTTTGTAAGGGGGGTCTGGCAGGTGTTTTCTATAGCGGAAAACCGACTTAGCGGAGAACCATTTTCCACAATGAAGTCAGCGTAGTCATCACTAATGATATATTGCCTGCAATCCTGGTCCATGGTCTCAACTCCGGAAATAGTTTTACTAACTAAATATATGAATAAATATGATTAATATTCGTGGAATATTTCATGCGAAACAGTAAGGAAATAAAGGGAAATTTCAGGGGATACTCGAAAAAAGCATCTATCAATTCTATTTAAAACGATTAAAATTCTTATAATTAGAAAAAAGATGACAATATATGCGGAAACTTACAAAATTTATCGAAAATATATAGGGTATTTGCATTTTTGGGTGTGATTTAGCGGTTGTGGAACAAGCAAAAGCATGATATAATGTGTACAATTGTACAAGAAATGATCAGGGATGACAGGAATATACAACATGGATGGTAAGAATAATATATGTCTGACTTAAATAATAATACCTTTAGCAAAAGGTATCTCTATACAAAAGAACAATTGATGGACTTTTTCGCCAGCATTCCCTTACCGGAGGGAGTTATCACCAACTATGTGCAAAAGGACAATTATATCGAATTTATCTATGATAAAACAATTTATTCAGTACTTATTGACGGCAGTAGCTGGGAGGAAATCAAACAGGAGCTGATGCACCGGAAAGAGCGAAGAATGATAGAAAAAAACATGAAGCTTGCCCAGGAGAAGCAGGATACCCTGACCGGACTGTATAATAAGGAACACAGCAGACAGGTGATCGAGGAATTCTTAAGGACCTCCGTACCCGGACAATGTCATGGGCTAATGATTGTGGATATTGACAATTTTGATGCAGTCAATGAAAGCCTTGGCTATCTTTTTGGTGATACAGTGCTGGTTAATATAGCCGATGCTTTTCGTAAGAATTTCTATGATACGGATATCGCTAGCCGAATAGGCGGGGATGAATTTCTTATATTCATAAAAAATGTATCGAATCTTGAATTGTTAAAAGAAAAAGCTAAGATAATATATTCTGTTTTTGCCAATACCTATACCGGAGAGAATAAGAATTATAAGATTTCCTGCAGTATTGGAATCTCAACATATCCAACAGACGGAAGCAACTTCCACGAGTTATTTTTAAAGGCTGATGCAGCCCTTTTATATAATAGAGAAAATCAGAATGATAAGGGACAGTCTAGTTATGGACGTTATTACTCTGAAATACCAAAACCTGATCAATATTTAGATGAAGAATGTTTTGATAAATACAAGATAAACCGAACCAAAGGGTTTGGCAGCAGTAATTTTGACAAGGAAATGACTGCTTTTGCATTTGACATCATGTCAAGGACAAAGGATGTTAACAGCGCGATTAATCTGCTGCTCAATAAAGTCAGGACACAATTTGACTGCAATCAGATCTGCATCTTTGAATATGTCTCAGACGCTTCAGATTACAAACTGACTTATTTCTGCTCCAATGACAGAATGGAAGCCAGTACAGAAGAAAAAGAAGAGTTCAGCAGGTATCTTAAAGAGCATCAGTTTACCTTTAGTGAAAGCGGTGTGTACTCCGTACCGGATATATCAAATGCCTCTGAACAGGAAGAGGTACTAAAAAAGATCGGTGTTAAAGCCTTACTTCAATGTGCAATTTTTGAGAATGATACCTTAAAAGGTTGTGTCAGCGTCCATGATCTTACCAAGAGCAGGGACTGGAGCGACTATGAACTGGATTCCTTCCTTACCATTACTAAAATCATATCCTCTTATTTGCTGAAATTGCGGGCTTCCGAGCGTGCCAGCAGGCAATTATACATAATGAAGAATTATGATGCTTTGACAGGACTGCCCACCCTTCATAAATTTAAGAAGGATGTTAATCATATCGTACTTAATTCCGGCAGCAGATGTGCCATTATCTATCTGGATATTACGAAGTTTAAATATTTGAACAATACCCTTGGTTACGAAACCGGAGACAAGATATTATGTGAATTCGCTTATATCATATCCGGGGGAGACATTCAAAAAGAAGGTATTGCAAGAAATGCAGAAGATAATTTTGTAATATGCCTTCCTTTTAAGGAAGAGCAGGAAATAATTGATTTTATTAATGACATTCACGAGAAATTCAATACTCTGCAAAAGAGTAAATATCCCAGTACCAAGTTTATAGTAGCCAGTGGAATTGCTTTTATTAATCCCAGCGAAGATATAACCGTTGCCATAGACAATGCCAATATAGCTCGTAAGACTATTAAAAATGCGTCCTCCTCCTCTTATTGTTTCTTTGATATCAATATGCAGCTGAATCTGCAGCGGGAAGCGGAAATAAACAATACCATGGAACAGGCTTTAAGAGACAGGGAATTTGTAGTGTACTTACAGCCTAAGGTTAATCTGACGGATAGCAGTCTGGTTGGTGCAGAAGCGCTGGTACGCTGGATTCGAAACGGCATTATTATTATGCCGGGAGATTTCATACCTATATTTGAAAATAATGGATTTGTAGTAAATCTGGATTTCTATATCTATGAAGAAGTATGTAAAATTATAAAAAATTGGATGGAACAGGGGATAACACCCATACCCATCTCAGTAAATGTATCCAGGGTACATCTCCATGATGAGCATTTTGTGGATGATATCAGAAAGCTGGTAGATTCCTATGGTATACCCTATAATTTATTGGAAATGGAACTTACAGAAAGTATCTTCCTTAATAATACGGAAGCAGCCATATCGGCCATGAAGGAGCTTAGGAGACTTGGATTCGGAGTATCTATTGATGATTTCGGTGCGGGTTATTCATCCCTGAATCTGTTAAAGGATATGGCAACAGACGTTATTAAGCTGGATAAAGAATTCTTCGGGCATGACAACATGCAGAGAGAAGAGCAGATTATCGTATCCAGTATAATCAGTATGGCAAAACAGCTTAACATGAAGGTACTATCAGAAGGTGTAGAGACTCAGAACCAGTCAGATTTCTTAAAAAGCGTATTGTGTGATATGGCGCAGGGTTATCTGTACTCCAAACCTATTCCTGTAGCGGAATTTGAGAAACTGATAGCTACTCTATCAAAATAAATACGGATATACAATTTTTAATGTAATTTATGGCTAAAAATAATGATTGAAAACCCTCCTCAAAAAAGATATACTTAAACGTATAAGGATTATTTGATGGAGGGTTTTTCCTGACTATACAACTAGAAAATATATAAGCAGTTAATAACCGCAAGTGTTTAACGATTTTTTTTGGCCTTTATAGTTTAACGGGTAAACAAATTGTAAAAGCGGAGTATTTCTGCAGAAAGAGGTTAAGATGAAATTCAGTAATGGACAATGGCTTTCCCAGCCCGGCACCGAAATATTCAGCCCGGCTCATTTTTTTGAAACCGGCAGAACCGGTAACAGTATTACCTTTAGTGCCTCCACCCATAAAATAAGACACAGAGGTGATACCTTAGGAGGCCCCAATCTTACGATTAAGATTTCCGCACCCGGAAAGGAAGTTCTAAGAGTCCAGACCTTCCATTACATGGGGGTTGTAAATCATGGTCCGGAATTTGAAATAAACACTGATGATAATCTGCAGCTGGATATTAAGGAAGATGAGGACAGCTATGATATTTCAAGTGGTTCCTTAAGACTCCATATTAACAAAGAGAGCGCAGAACTGACATATTATCGTGGTGACTATAAGCTTACCTCAAGTGCTTTCAGGGATCTTGCATATGTAAGAACAGACTTTAAAGGGCTAGCCTATGAAGTTGACAGCAAAGGTGCTTACATGAGAGAGCAGCTGAGTCTTTCCGTAGGCGAATTGATATATGGTCTGGGAGAACGTTTTACACCTTTTGTAAAGAACGGACAAACCGTTGACATATGGAATGAAGACGGAGGAACCTCCTGTGAGCAATCCTATAAGAACATACCTTTTTACTTATCCAACAGAGGTTATGGTGTATTTGTTAACAGTCCTTCCAAAGTATCCTACGAAGTAGGTTCTGAGCAGGTTAAGAAAGTTGGCTTCAGCGTAGAAGGAGAAAGTCTGGATTATGTTATCTTTAACGGACCTACCATGAAAGAAGCCCTGGTTCGTTATACAGACTTAACCGGCAAACCCTCTCTGCCTCCTACCTGGAGCTTTGGACTATGGCTTTCCACTTCCTTTACCACCCAGTATGATGAAGCAACAGTAACCAGCTTTGTAGACGGAATGGAGGAAAGAGGAATACCCTTAAGCGTATTCCATTTCGACTGCTTCTGGATGAAAGGCTTCCACTGGACGGATTTCAAATGGGATAAAGAAGTATTTCCGGATCCCGTTGGAATGTTAAAAAGACTAAAAGCCAAAGGCTTAAAGATCTGCGTATGGATCAATTCCTATATCGCCCAGGATTCTGTACTCTTTGCAGAAGGCATGAAGAACGGTTATTTCATTAAGAGGAAAAATGGCGATGTATGGCAGTGGGATATGTGGCAGCCCGGAATGGCAATTGTGGACTTTACCAACCCTGCAGCCTGTGACTGGTTCGCCGGAAAATTAGAAGAACTTGTAGATATGGGTGTAGATTGCTTTAAGACTGATTTCGGTGAGCGTATACCCACAGAAGACGTGGTATATTACAACGGAGCAGATCCCAAGGCCATGCATAACTACTACACCCAGCTGTATAATCAAACGGTCTTCGAGCTCCTTGCCAGAAAAAAAGGAAAAGAAGAAGCAGTAGTTTTTGCAAGAAGTGCAACAGCAGGCGGACAGAAATTCCCCGTACACTGGGGCGGTGATTGCTGGTCCAATTTCGAGTCCATGTCCGAGAGTTTAAGAGGTGGCTTGTCCCTGACCATGTCTGGCTTCGGTTACTGGAGCCATGACATCGGAGGCTTTGAAGATACTTCAACCCCGGATGTATACAAGAGATGGGTAGCCTTTGGACTAATGTCCTCCCACTCCAGACTCCACGGAAGCACTTCCTACCGTGTACCTTGGGCTTACGACGAGGAATCCGTAGAAGTTGCAAGATACTTCACCAAATTAAAAGCCTCCCTTATGCCTTATCTGTACGCCAATTCCGTCCAGACCAGCAGAACAGGAGTACCCGTAATGCGAAGCATGGTACTGGAATTTGAAAATGATCCTGCCTGCGGCTATCTGGATAAACAGTATATGTTCGGTGACCGCTTACTGGTAGCTCCCATCTTCAATCCCGAAGGTCAGGCAGAGTATTACCTGCCGGAAGGTACATGGACGAATTACATCACCGGCGAAGAAGTAAACGGCGGCAGATGGATCAGAGAACAGCACGGATACCTCAGCATACCCTGCCTGGTAAGAGAAAATACCATCCTGGCTGTAAAAGACGATGCAGAGAGACCTGTATACGACTATGAAAAAGAAGTTACCTTAAAATTCTACTCCTTAAAAGAAAATATCTCTGCCAAAACAGAAGTATACAACCAAAAAGGAGAAAGCTGTCTGACAGTAGAAGCTAAAAAAGAAGGTGCAAAAGTAACCGTCCTTCTTAACAGCTCCTCAAACGAAACAACCGCAAAGCTGTATCTTAACAACATACAAGCCATAAACGAACTTTCAGCTGGAACTGTGGAAACAGCCGAGGGTGGAACCTATATTAATTTAGGAAACCTGAAAGCAGGTCAAACAGAAGTAACTTTTACAATTGATTAAACCTTATTTAAGCTCTCTTCACACTCTATGACTATACTACGGTGTGAAGAGGGCTTTTTTGAGTTTGCATTATAATCGATATATGATATGATAATCTTTGGAAGAAGGGATTCCAATATGTGTAGTCTAAGACCCGAAGCAAGCCACACTAATGTGCATCGCTGGGGCAGGGAATCCCAGCGATGTGCCAGGCACATTCAAATCAAAGAAATGTCTTCTTCATAAAGGAGCCAGATATATGCAGACAATTTTAATCATAGAAGATAATGAAAATATCCGTTTAGAAGTTTCAGAATTTTTCAGGAGAAATAATTTCCAGACAATTTGTACAGCAAACATGAAAAAGGTTGTCTCTTCCGTTATAAAAGCAGATGCAATTCTTCTCGATATAAACCTTGAAGAGGAGGATGGTTTTTGCATCTGTAAAAAAGTCAGGGAAATCTCAGGGATTCCTATCTTGTTCGTCACTGGCAGAGAAAGTGAAACTGACGAGCTGAAAGCAATGGCATTAGGTGGAGACGACTATATTCGCAAGCCGTATAGCCTTCCTATATTACTTGCTAAAGTTAGAAGAATGATAGAGCGCAATAAAAACCATATGGAGGAATTTGTATTGGAGGATGCCTGCCTGAATGTCATAAAAAGCCAGTTAAAGCTTGGAGACGAACTTCTGGAGCTTTCTAAAAACGAGATGAAGCTTCTGTCCTGTCTATTTCTAAACAAAGACCGCATTATATCCCAGGATGAATTTATAGAGTTCTTGTGGGAAAATAAGCTCTATGTAGATGAAAACATATTTAATGTAAATTTATCAAGATTAAGAAAACGTCTGACTAACATCGGATATCCGGATTTTATTGAGACTGTCCCCAAGTCAGGTTATAGAATCAGGAGAAAGGATAATTTATGAGATTTGCTGATTACATAGGGGAAAGAGTGCTTCTGTTATTATTGCATATTTTCTGTGCAATTGGTCTGATACTGTTTCTTTATATCTTGGAACTTCCTTCAAGCTCAATCATGGTAATCATTTTATTCTGGATATTCATATTAACAGTCTACCTGGCATCTCATTATATTCAGGCAAAACGTAAATACAACGATATACTACAGATTATGAACGTACTTGATCAAAAATATCTCATTAGTGAGATGCTTAAAAAGCCTACAAATCAGATTGAGCGGATATACTACAATATGCTTTCGGATGCTGCAAAAGATATGACAGAAGAAGTCGGAAAAGCACAGGCGGCACAGCTTTCCTACAAAGAATATATTGAGAAATGGATACATGAAATAAAATCCCCGATTACTGCTATCCAATTAATATGTAAGAATCATAAATCAGAAGAAACGAACAGAATTGAAAAGGAATTGCAGGGTATCTATTATCTTGTGGAACAGGTGCTGTATTACGCAAGGAGCGAAGCAGTAGAACAGGATTATTTTATTAAACAGATACGGCTTTTCAATATTGTACAGTCAGTTATTATGAACTACAGAACTGCCTTAATGGATCATCAAATATATCTTGAAATTGATGAAACGGATGATATGGTCTGGACAGATGAGAAGTGGGTGAGTTACACGATAGGACAGATCATCTCGAATTCAATAAAGTACTGCCGGAAAGAGAATGCCAGAATTCATATATTTACCAAGGTCACAGAACAGGGGATATTTTTATCCATTGAAGATAACGGAATAGGTATTTCTGATTTTGACTTACCCCGGATTTTTGACAAAGGATTTACTGGAACAAACCGTGCCAACAAACAATCAACCGGTCTTGGTTTATATCTTTGTAAAAAATTATGCGTAAAGCTGGGACTAAATATTTCAGCTGAATCCCTAAAGGATCAATTTACCAGAATTACACTATACTTTCCTATAGGTAAACTTACCTCTGATGTATCTCAGCGCCTTACAAATTTGTAAGTAAAAAAGCAAATGTCTGTATGCTATACTTTATCTGGTCGAGGACGGGTATTGCCGGCAATATACTTTTCCAAATCGATATGAAAGGAGTACATGCAGTGGAAGCATTAATGAAAGTTGAAAACTTAGAAAAATATTATGGTACGAAAGCCCTCATTACAAAAGCTTTAAAAAATATCTCTTTTACCGTTGAAAATCACGAGTTTACGGGAATAATGGGTGCCTCAGGCAGCGGTAAAACCACCCTGCTCAACTGTATATCTACCATTGATACGGCAACAGCAGGACACATTTATCTGGATGGAAAGGATCTTACAAAGCTAAAAGATAAAGAATTGGCAAAGTTTCGACAGCTTAATCTGGGATTTATCTTTCAGGATTTTAACCTGTTAGACACCCTGACTATGGAAGAAAACATCGCTTTGTCACTTACAATAGGAAATGTAGCTTCAAAGGAGATTGAAACAAGAGTGAAGGAACTTGCTATAAAGCTTGGTATTGGTGACATAATGATGAAATTTCCCTATGAAGTGTCAGGAGGACAAAGGCAGCGCTGTGCCTGTGCCAGAGCTATAATTAACAAACCCAAGATAATTCTTGCCGATGAACCCACCGGGGCACTGGATTCAAAGTCAGCGGGAATGCTTTTAGATACTCTGAATACAATGAATCAAAGTATGGGTGCCACAATACTAATGGTTACACATGATGTTTTCACCGCAAGTTATTGTAAAAGAATTATATTTTTAAAGGATGGTAAACTGTTCAGTGAAATCTTTCGTGGTGATCAGACCAGAGCGGAATTCTTTAATCGAATTCTTGATACTGTAACTCTTCTGGGAGGTGAAAGCAGCGATGCTCAATAAAATAGCTCTGCGTAATGCAAGGCGTTCTCTGAAGGACTACTGTATCTACATAATAAGCATTACTATAATTTTTTCTCTGCTGTATGCCTTTAATATGATTGTATATTCAGAGGATATTATAAAGCTCAGTGACACCATGCAAAATATGCCGTATCTTGTAACGGTTGTTTCAGCCTTGATTGNNATTGGAATTTATATGAGTTTAGGAATCAGCAATGGAGCGATAACGCGACTGTTTTTCAGGGAAAATGTAATTATGGGTTCCTTATCCTTTCTGGTCAGTCTGGTAGCAGGATCTTTTCTATATCAGATACTCATTACAATCGTCATGCATGTTTTTGAAATATCTTATCAGATGAAAATGGCCTTTTCTGTTAAGGCATTGCTTCAGACATTATTTTATGTCATATTAATTTATTCCTTTTCAATGGTACGTTCGCAACGGAAACTGCGTAAGTTGACTATATACAGCCTGCTTTATGCTGAAAAGAAAAATGAAACACAGATGTTTCATGGTATAAAAGGAAGCTGGGGTATTTTTATTATATCACTGACTGCCGGTGCTGTCGGTGGCATAACGCTCTGGAATAATTTTAATGATGGTGATAACTTCATATCTTTGCGATTGCTTGGACTCAGTTTTCTTTGTTTGATTATATTAATTTATGGATTTTATTTCTCCGTGCCTGCAATATTAGTTAACTTATTGACAGGTAACCCAGGACTTAAGTATAAGAAGGGTAATTTTCTACTGGTTCGCAGTTTGTCCGCTAAAATAAATACAATGCGTATTACGCTGGGAACTCTCAGCTTACTGATAAGCCTTACCCTGGCCTCTTTTTCAATTGGTATCATGCTGAAAGGCTTTTTTGATTCTCAAGTGGAATCAATTTCTCCTTTTGATATTGCCATTAGCAGCGAAAATACAGAAAATGCTCTCGTGAAATATAAGAGCTATATAGAGAAGAACTTAAAGGTAGAGGGAGAGGTTACCTATTTTATTTATAAAAGTGGCAGCACAGACATTTACGATATGCTGCTTAATACCCCACTAGGCCGTTCTCGTGTAAAAGAAGACACCATAATGAAATATAGTGATTATCAGAAACTACGCAAATTATTAGGCTACTCGAAAGAAGAGTTAAAGGAGGGCTGCTTTTTTGTTCAATGTGTTCAGGGAGTAAAAGATGAACTGGATAAAACAAACGGTTTAACTCTCCAGATAGCCGGCAGAACCCTTGAGTATCAGGGGTGTTTTCTTGAAGACTTTGCACTGCAGGGGATTAACGGTCAGAATTATCTTATTGTTGTTCCTGATGAATTTACGAAGACATTAGAAGCAGGACGGATCATATATGCAGCGAATACAGCGGAAAAAACAACGGTAAAGGACTATAATAATTTAAGCGCTCTTAATCCTGAAATAAAGGTAGAATCCCAGAAGGGATTCGCTGATAATATCCTGCAGGATGATATAAAGGTAAAAGGTCAATTACTCGCAGAAAGTCGAAGTATATTTACGATCTTAGCCTTTTCACTTTTTTATCTTGGGCTGGTATATATCTGTATAGCGGCAACCATCCTGGCTGTACATCACATAAGTGATTCCGTACGCTACAAGTTCCGGTATAAAATTCTTGGAAATCTGGGAATGGAAGGCAGAAAGATTGATAATTATATACTAAACCAATGCCTGTTTTATTTTGGTTTTCCGATTATTCTGTCATTTCCCATCAGTATATATATAGCATACTGCTTCAATCCTCTGCTGAAAGCCTTTAGTTCAAAGAACTTCTTCTCTACAGCAATAATGACTTCGGCGGGACTGTTCTTCAGCGTATATATTCTGTATTTTATTGCTACCTTTATCAGCTATAGAAAAAACGTATACGAATGACATATTAATAAGCTCTTTAATCGATTCCTGCCTTACGAATGTAAACCTCTAATGTAACCCCCATGGCAGTGTGTGCCATGGGGGTGTTATTCATTTCCTCAAATATGAATCCGAGATGAAAAGGGCCGTTCGCCCTCTTTATCTTTCTTCGTAATTTCCCATCTTTTATTCTTTCAACCACATAACAACCATACCTCCTGCAAAGGTACGCTTGACAAACCCCCTTACTTTTGCTAAAACTGTTCTCATAACAACAGTAAGAGAGGACTAACCATTGAAAAAGCGAACCATAAACACCAGTACCTGGTTAAAAATAATTAAAATAGCAGCCGGCAGCTGTCTTGCCATCATTCTGGCAGATTTACTGGGGCTGTCCTACAGTGCCTCAGCCGGTATTATAACCCTGTTAAGTATACAGGATACCAAAAAAGAAACCTTAAAAGTGGCAATAAAAAGATTCGCAGCATTTGCCACAGCAGTTCTCATCGCTCTGATGATCTTTCAAAGCCTGGGGTATCATCCTGTTACCTTCGGTTTATTTCTCCTGTTCTTTGTGACAGCCAGTTATCTCTTTCACATAACAGAAGGTATTCCTATGTGTTCAGTATTGGTCAGCCATTTCCTGATAGAACAGAATATGAGTCTGGCTTTTATCGGAAATGAAGTGGCGATTCTAGGTATTGGTATCATAATAGGTGTAATCTTAAATCTCTATATGCCGGATAACACAGGTGCAGTGCTAAATGACATAGTGCTTGTAGAGGAAGAAGTAAAAGCTATACTTAAGAACATGGCGGCTGTATTAAGAGTAAAAAATAGAAGTGAACAGGAAGACGGAAATGATACGGCTCCTGACAGGGAGAAAATGCAGGAACTTGACCATATGCTGTCAAGCCTGGAGGAGCATCTTAATCTGGCACAGAAACAAGCATACGAAAATATGAATAATACCCTGCTTACGGATACCAGATACTATATAGGCTATTTTACCATGAGAAAAGAGCAGGTTCTGATGTTAAAGCAGACCCTGGCAGATATGAAACAGCTAAATCTTATTCCCAAGCAAGCCAACCCCCTTGCTTATATGATGGACAAGATCAAAGAGCAGTTCCGTGAATCCAATAATGCAAGAGAGCTTATCAAGGAACTCAATCGGATCC
>DJJW01000097.1:130810-226832 GCA_002434335.1 Lachnoclostridium sp. UBA6558
GAAAGTCAAAGCAGTAACGGTATAAAAATTTGGGTGTTTTTTATTAATAAATTAGGGTATTTATTCGTACTGTGAGGGATTATAATGCACTTAATGGAAAATATGTTCGTGTAGCTTGGGAGCATATTCCGAAATATGAGAGCATGTAAGATGATTGGAGGAAGGGCATTGAATCATAGATTGTGGTATACATCTCCTGCTGCTGAGTGGCAGAACGGTCTGCCTATAGGAACAGGGCGGCTGGCCGGTATGGTCCTTGGCGGTATTAAGACAGAACGAATTGCCTTAAATCATGAGTGGCTGTGTATAGGCAGGAATAAGGATAGAAAGAATGAAGAACGTAGTGCATATCTTCCAAAGGTGCGGGAGCTTTTAATGGAAGAAAACTATGAGGAGGCTACTATTCTCGCCAACGAAGCCTGGGGGGGCAATGGGGGAATCAGCGACAGGCCTACAAGAGAAGACTCCTATCAGCCGGCCGGGGATTTTTATTTCTCACTGGATCAGGGTGAGGCTGCTAATTATAAGAGGGAACTGAATTTAGAAAGAGCAAGAGTTAAGGTAACCTATGATGCAGATGGAAGGAATATATCCAGAACGGTTATTGGTCATTTAATAGAAGATTGTATTATAGTCAGAATATATGCCAGAGAGGATAAGATAAGCGGTACTTTCTGGCTTGATCGTATACAAGATCCTAATTGTGATATATCTTTTGATTCGGGAAATGCTACTATTATCATGCATGGTGCTTTCAAGGGAGGCATGAAATTCTGCGTAAAAGCGGATCTTAAGATCAGAGGCGGTAAAGTATTCCCCCTTGATAATGACAGACTGAGAGTAGAGGATGCCAAGGAGATACTTGTATTTATCAATATTGGAACTGATGTAAAGAATGAGCTGCCCTTAGAGGAGTGCAGAAGACATCCCATGCCAGTGAAATCCTGGGAGAGACTCTATAAGGAGAATATGGTGGAGCATGAGAAGAATTACGGAAGACTGCATTTAAACATCTATGCAGAAGAACCCGATATGCCCACCAACGATAGAATCAAAGCCTACAGAGAAGGCAGGGAAGATGTGACACTTCCTTTGCTTTACTTTAACTATGGAAGATATTTATTATGTGCTTCCTGTGCGAATGGTGAACTGCCGGCTAACCTTCAGGGAAAGTGGAATGAAGAACTGGCACCAGCCTGGGATTGCGATTATCATTATGATGTAAACTTACAGATGAACTACTGGCCGGCTGAAAACGGTCATTTAGAAGATTATACGGAATCCTTGATTGTATATTTGGAGAAAATGATACCTTACGGAAGAGACGCTGCAAAGAAGCTGTTCGGCTGCAACGGTATCTGGTTGCCCTTATCCTCAGATGTATGGGGCTGTGCCACACCGGAAACCTATGGCTGGTCGGTCTGGGTTGGTGTATCTGCCTGGCTGGCTCAACATATGTGGTGGCATTATGAGTATGGACAGGACATGGAGTTCTTAGAAGACAGAGCTTATCCCTTTATGAAAGAGGTAGCAGCCTTTTATGAAGACTTTTTAGTAAAAGACAAGAAGGGTATTTATCAGATAATGCCTTCCCAGTCTCCGGAGAATCGGTTTATTGGTGGCGGAAGCCTGCCGGTTACCATATGTATCTCCTCAACAGTAGACGTTGAAATGGTTATGGATTTATTAAGCCATTGTATAGAAGCCGCGGAAATTCTTAAAACGGACAGGGATAAGGTTAAGCTCTGGAAAGAGATAATGGATAATCTGCCTCCTTTGCAGATAGGCAGTAAGGGTCAGCTGCTGGAATGGAATCAGGAGTTTGAAGAAATTGAACCAAACCATAGGCATGTATCCCATCTCTTTGGTGTATTCCCAGGAGAACAGATTGACAGGGAGCGGACACCTGAATTATTTGCAGCCGCAAGAAAATCGCTGGAGCTTAGATTAAATGCAGGAGGAGCCTATACTGGCTGGAGCCGAGCCTGGGTTGCCTGCCTTTATGCAAGATTTGGAGAAGGTGACTTAGCCTGGGAACATATCAGGGCTTTGATTGGAGACTTTGCAACAGAGACGCTGTTAGATCTTCATCCGCCTAAGATTTTTCAGATAGACGGTAATTTCGGAGGAACAGCTGCAATTTTAGAGATGCTGCTGCAGAGCTATTACAGTGAGCTTGACTTTCTGCCCGCTCTGCCATCAGGCTGGAGGGGCGGTAAAATAAGTGGATTGAGAGCAAGGGGAGGCTTTACCGTTGATATGGAATGGGAAGATGGGAAGCTTACCAAGGCAAGGATTATCTGTGTAAAAGACCGTAATTGTGTAATTAAGACGGCAGGCAGAAACTACTGTATCAGAGATGGCTGGGGCAATGAAGTGGATTATTACACGGAAAACAATAAAGTAATCTTTCATATGTTAAAGGATAGAATCTATTTTGTTACAGTTACGTCATAACGAGATGTTTCTTACAGCAATCGAATGAGTGGTTTAAATTTTTGATGCGTATTAAGGTTTTTTTATCATGAATTTAGCTTAAGATTTTTAGTGTTTGGTATCGTAATCAAAATAGCTTATCAAGTAAGCTGGATCGGATTTAGAAGTTTTGATGTTAGTATGAAAGTAGAATAGGGGCTGCCGGTTATCTGTAATTGAAATTTATCCGACTATGTAAAACAAAGCAAATCCAGTATCAGCTTACATAGTTGATATATTTTAAACCATATAACCGGCAACCCCTGAAAGCATGGGTAAGATAATGAGGGAAAAGCTGAAGTTATTTTTTTCAAAGCATCTGAAAATTAGAGAAAGAATGCTCCTTGTCTTTTTATTAAGTATAATAATTCCTTTGGTTTGCAGCAGTTTCTTCTATACCAGAAATACCCGCAGACAGGCACTTACGAAAGAAAGGGAAAGCCAGAGTGCAGAGCTGCTATTGGTAAAGGAAGCTGTACGAAACTATCTGCAGCCTTATAATAAGTTACTGAAGCTGTTAAGTGAAACGGATATGAGCGGTGTAAAACCAAAAGAAGCCCAAAAGGAATATGAAAAATACTTCAAGGTTTTTACAGAGCTTAAGGGAATCCAGCTGATTGGAAGGAATAACACTTCTTATTATACAGCCTGGGCTGATGGTTGGGATTTTCCTAAAGAGAGTATCCTACCGGTTAACTATGACATAAAAGATAAGGTTCAGTTTACGTTTTTAAAAGCGGAAGAAACCTCTTATCTGACTTTATCAGTTGCTGTACGGTCAGGTGGCAATCATGAGACTGGAATTCTCTCTGTTGTAACCGATACCGACTTTCTGGAGGATATTTGTCTGGCTGGTAATTTTGCTTATCAGATTCTCCTGGATGGAGAAGTTATATTCACAAAGTCAAAACCCGAAAGTAGTATTGATACCAAAAATTCCACAGTCTTAAAAGAGGAATTAAATCTTGACAATACGGAGAATCAATTTACTATCATTAGTAAACGGGAATATAAGGATATCTATGCTGAATATAAAGGGAGCAGCTGGTCCTGGCTATATTGGCTGCTTCCCACAATTCTTTCCCTTGGTATCATAGCACTTTATGCCGGTAATTTCAGTAAGCGGTTAAACAACTTCAAAGTGCAGATTCATAAGGCTGCTGCCGGAGATTTCAATCTCTCTACAGTAAACGGAAATGATGAAATCGCAGATTTGTACAAGGACTTGAATACAATGATTAATAGCCTTCAGCATCTGATAACTACCATTTATGAGGAACAGGTACAGAAGGAAAAGCTTAACAGCAGACAAAAAGAGGTTGAGTTTAAAATGTTAGCAAGTCAGATAAATCCTCATTTCCTCTACAATACCCTGGAAACTATTCGAATGAAAGCAAGATGCAACGGTGAAAAGGATATAGAAGAGCTGGTAAAAATGCTGGCTAAGATAATGCGCAGAAATATACAGGCAGGAGATACGCTGGTCACTTTAAAATCAGAGCTGGAGCTGGTAGAATATTATTTAAAGATACAGCAGTATCGTTTTGGGGAGAGAATACATTTTCATATTAATCTCTATTGTGATGTGGAGCAGCTTAAGATCATGCCTCTTATCATTCAGCCAATTGTGGAAAATGCATTTATACATGGACTGGAAGCCAAAGAGGGTGAAGGTGAGATTAAAATTGATGTAAATATGACAGACAGTTTATATATTATTGTAGAAGATGATGGTATCGGAATGACCGGGGAGACCCTGGAAGAAATAAAAGACAGTCTTAATGATTACGCAAGGCTTACCAGGAGCAGCATAGGACTAAATAACGTAAATCAGAGAATTAAACTCTTGTATGGTGACAAATACGGACTGCTGATTGAAAGTGAAGAAAATAAGGGGACCAAAATTACCATTCAACTTCCGAAGGATATGAGCTGATACAATATTTAGATGATATAAGTACAGAGAATTCTTTCCTCTTATTCAAGGATATAAAGCGTAGTTGCAGTATCTACCTTGGAGGAAATAAGCATAAACCAACATATATCGTTAGGTTGAGGAGGGGCTATATGTACCAGGTTATGATTATAGATGATGAAATGATTGTAAGAGATGGCATTAAGTGCCTGATCGATTGGGAAGATTACAACTTTGAGGTATGTGCGGAAGGCTATGATGGGAAGGACGGATTGAAAAAGGTACTGGAATATACTCCTGATCTGGTGCTGGTGGATGTCAAAATGCCTGGTATGAGTGGAATAGAGTTGATTCGTGAGGCGAAGAAAGCAGGCTTTGAGGGAAAGTTTATAATCCTTACTGGTTATTCGGATTTTGAGTTTGCAAAGTCAGCCGTATCTCTGGGTGTTCGCGCCTATTTACTAAAACCTATAGATGAAGATGAATTATTAGAGAATGTGAAAGAATTACTGGCAGAGCTGGATGCCAAGAAGCATTTGGATGATTACTACACCCTTAGTGAATTAAAGGCAAGGCAGCAGGTGCTGTCCCATCTTTTATTGCATACCTCGGACCGAGAAGCCTTAAAGCGGGAAATTAAGCTATATGGCATGGACTTTAAATACAACAGTTTCTGTGCGGCAATCCTAAAGGATAGGGAAAGCAATGAAGAGAACGGAATATCCCAGGAGAAAATTGACCTGATGCTATGGGATATGGAGCATGTCGATAAGGTCATTATGGACGATAAACTGGTACTGATCTGCAAAGGATTAAGTTATGAGGAGGTTAAAAAGCAGCTTCTTATAAGCAATGAAAAGGTTAAGAAGCGTTTTAAGGAAGGCTTCTTTATAGCAGTAGGACATAGCGTTTCCTATTGGCAGGATCTTCATTTTTCTTATGAAAGTGCTAAGCTGCTCTCAGAGTATCAGTTTTCCTTTAAAGAAATGGAAGCGGTGGGGATAGAAACCTTAAAGGCCAGTGGTATAACGGAAGACAAAGAGTTTCCGGAGCAATTACTTAATTTTATAGAAATCGGAGATATGGGAGCACTGAAAGAAGCTATCAGGGAGAAAGAAGAACTGTATCGCGGACGGCTAATCAAGGAATGGGATATCAAGGTTCAGATAACTCAATGCATTTCCTATCTACATCATATTTTGGAAAAAAAGTATGATAAATACCGGGAGCAGTTTAAGGATGAATATCAGAAATACGCAGACAGGATGAAAAAAGCTGAAAGCTTATCGGTCTTACTTAATAATCTTTATAATTTCTGTGATGAAATCTCAAAAGTAATCTGCGTTGCTNNTGCTGCGTCTGAAAATGTAATTAAAAGAATGTTAGCTTATATGGAGAAGAATTACGGGCAGGACCTGAAGCTTGAGAGTATAGCCAAACTTTTTAATTATAATAGTGCCTATCTTGGAAAGATCTTTAAAAAAGAAGTAGGAGAGAACTTTAACAACGTTCTGGATGCCATCCGAATAAAGAACGCGAAGAGACTGCTGCAGGAAACAGACCTTAAGGTATACCAGATTTCAGAGCAGGTAGGCTACAGCAATATAGACTACTTCTATTCTAAATTTAAAAAATATGTAGGCATAAGTCCAAAAGAATTTAAAAGAACAGAAGAATAAAAGAAAAGAGGAATAAAAGAACAGAAGAATAGAAGAACGGAAGAACAGAAGAACAGAAAAAATGTCAGGTGAATTGCACCAAAAAGAAAGAACGAATGCGCCTATGGAAAGGTATTAGAAGTCCTTTTCTCTGGATTTTTTGTGCTATCTTATAAAGCAGATTGTTTGAGCGCAGCGAGTTATCTGCTTTATAAGATGTCAAGCACAAAACATCCAGAGAATTAGGACTTCTTATACCTTGGAATTGAAGCATGAGTTCTTTCTTTTTGGTGCAATTCACCGTACCCTTGTGAAAAACTAATGCCCCTCAAATAATCAATGTAATTTATTTCTTAATCTTTACCAGATATCCGTCCTGATTTACGAAATCAGCAGTACCGGTTATATAGGCTTTCACATAAACAGCTTTATCCTTAATTTCCTGGAACACTTCACCGGATAAGGAATCACCTAATTCCAGTTTATCCTTTGCTTTTATTTCGGTAGTAGTAATAACTGCTATAAAGCTCTTATCTGCTGACCAGCGGTACAAAGGCTGTTTTTTTGCGTCTAATACTTCAAAATCAAATACCTGTCCGGAGCTGCTTTCAATAGTAACATTTTTTTTGGTAGGATTCTTAATAATAATCTTAAAATCAAGAGAGTCTTTGTTCAGAACAGCTTCAGGTTTAATGGTAACATTTTTCTTGCCAGCTTTCTTATCCTCCTTTTTTGTACCTTTTGAATTATTTTTGGAATCCTGACTTTTGTTTGTGTTGTTCTTCTTATACTGTCCGGCTGCTTGTACAGTTGTTAATGATACGGTAAAGAGCACGAAAGCTAATATTAATATACCAAGTATATTCTTTTTCTTTTTCATAATAATCTCCAATCTGCGTGCTATTGCACGCGTACAAAATGATGATAAGTGGGATAAAAGGAAATTGACAGCTATTGCTTGATTATTCAATCTCAAGCGGGAATATTACTGTTATATAGATTAGACGATTAAAAGGAAAAATAGTTCCTGAAAATAAAAAAATAAAAGCCTATTTCTAAAGTAAGTATTCAACTTACAGTGAGAAAAAGGCTTTTAAAGTGGATATTATTTAAAGTCTGGAATTATTTACCGCTCTCTGTGGGAGTAGCAGTAGCTTCCGGAGTAGCAGTTGCCTCAGGAGTAGTGGTAGCTTCTTCCGGTGTAGGAGTAGAAGTAATTCTCTCTGCTTCAGGAATTGTAGTCTGTCCCATTACAACGGTATCCCATACTTTATCGTTAACAGTTATTGTGTATTCTTTTTTGATTTCATTCTCATACTTATCTGTAAAAGCTTCTGTCTTAGCATTGCTGATGGCTTCTGTAACAGCTGCATCATAACTTTCGGTGCTGTTGTTATCTGTCATCTTAATAATGTAATAACCTTTAGAGGTTTCAATAATTCCATCAGTTATTTCATCGTTCTTAAGTTTCATGGCAGCTTCCTGATACGCTGCATCAGCAGTTCCATCATCTTTAACAAAGTTAAGTGTGGTAGTTGTTAAAGCTTCATTATCTTTAGCGATATCAGCAAATGCTTTACCTGCCTGTACATCTTTCAGGGCTTGTTCAATGGCATCCTTTGCAGTAGCTTTTTCTTCATCGGTAAGCTCCTCTAACTGATAGCTTTCATTGTATTTAGAGGTTGCTGCATATAAATACTCTGTATCATATTGTCTGTAAGTTTCTTTGTCAATACCAGCTTTGATTTCATCTTCTTTCACTTCAAGTGAATCAAGAACGGTCTGGTAATACTTGTCTGCCAGCTGTAATTTCTCCTGTGCTTTTACCAGGTTCTCTTTTGTAAAACCTGTAAGTTTGAGACGCTCTTCATCATCCTTTAAGGAAGTCATGATAGATTCAACATCTGTTTCAATGCTTGTCTTTTCTTCGTCAGTAAGAGTATTACCTGCTTCTTTCGATTTCTGATAAAGAATTTCCCACATAACGGCAACATCCATAACACTTGTCTTCATCTGATCCCTCATGGTGACACCTTCGGAATATTCCATATCCCAATAGGTAGGGTAGTATTGTGTATACATCTGCCCCTGAGCTTCCATAGCATAAATGAAATACATCATATCCTGCATTGTAAGCTTTTCATCGTTAACTGTTACCACTAAGGTAGAGTCTGTTTTTTTGCTGCATCCTGCAGCGAATATCATTCCCGCTGTTAAAGCCATAACTAACAGTCTGGTAATGATCTTTTTTGATTTCTTCACTGTACTTCCTCCATTATATGTGATTCATGTGACGATTGTAGAAAAAGACACATAATATCATTTTAATACTTTTTCCATATAAGTCAAGTTCATTGATTGGCTTTTTGGATAAATTATATGAAAATTCTGTGAAATCTATATAAAAACAGCCTGCTATTTTACACAAATAAGAGAGTTTTCGCATTTTGCCAGAGAGTTTGGTATACGATAATTGGATTTTACAAGAAATATATGGGATAAATAATACTGGACTTATAGTACCAGCTGACAGAAGGCCTGTCCCAAAACAGGGTATGAAAGGGACAAAAGAACTGGCTGAATTTATGGAAGAGGAAAGACAGCTGATTCTTTCCGGCTGTAGGAAGGAGGTTCCTGCGGAGTCTGTGGGGGGGAATTTAAGAGCAAGGAACTGCCAGTTAACTATGGAGGGGTACCACGAAACTTAAGGGTTTTGCTTAACTGATAAGTATCTGTAATATGTTTAAAGATTAAGGAACAAGTAGAATAAAACCTCATGTCCTCTTTTTTAGCAGCATAAGAGCTGGTGCTCCTTGGCGAATTAGCAGCCATCTATTACTTCCCTAAGAGCCACTGAAAAGCCTGGAGGTAGCCTTATGCCTGGTTTATGCGTCTCCTCTGAAAGCTTATCCTGCCTGGTCCGGTTAAAATCGAGGATAATGTATTTGTTTTAAAAGCAAGCATTTTAATAGTATTAAGGTTAAGAAAATCACCTTAAAAGTTACTTAAAAGCAGCCAGGTTTTAAGTATAAAAATTGGGGTATTTAATATCAATATATTTGGGTGGTATCTTTTATGCAGAAAGTTTACAATAAGTTAAGTTAATAAACAATGGAGGAAAAATTATGGGGCAGAAGAAATTAACTGGCATAGGACTGTTAATAAATATTATTAGAATACTGGTTATCTTACTGGCGTTGAGCTTGTTTGTGCCCGCACTGAATCCTGCCAGAATAAGCGGACTGATTAATGATAATCTGTCCCTTTTTACATCAGGATTGGTTTACTCAACTGCTTTTTCGGGATTTAAAAGAGCCTTAATGAGAGGCTGGGTTGAGCAGGGGACTTTAACCTTATTATTTCTGTCAGCACTGCTATCTTGTCTTGGGTATTTTGCCTGCAGTGCCGGTGGTGCAATCAGTCTTGGACAACTTAAATTAAAGAGACTGTCAGCTCGACTAACAGCTTTAGGTTCTTTTATAAGCTTAATTGGTTTTGGGGGAATTTTCTTAGCTTATAATCAGTTACTTGAAAGTACTAATCTTAAAAAGGTAGATCCGGTTCTTCCTATGGGATTGCTCCTACTGGCCTGTTTGTCCATAGCATGTCTGATATTTTCACTGGCTGCTATCTATTTGTTACCAAGACCTTCCAAGGAAGATAAATATACCATGGAACCCAAGTATTATCTGTTCCTTCTTATGCTTCCTTTCCTTATATTATGTATGGTATTTTCCTATCTCCCTTTATGGGGCTGGCGCTACGGATTATATGACTACAAGCCGGGACTAGGCTTAAGCGCAGAAAACTTTGTTGGTTTTAAATGGTTTCGCTATCTCTTTCAGAATTCCGCAACCAGAAATGATATTTTAAGAGTATTAAAAAATACACTTGCAATGAGTGGTCTGGGCCTTGCAACTTCCATCTTCCCAATGGCCTTTGCAATTTTCCTGTCAGAAATCAAGGCTACCAGATATCGTAAGCTGGTACAGACGCTGACCACCATACCTAATTTCATCAGCTGGGTATTGGTATATGCCTTTGCTTTTGCATTGTTTTCAACGGAAGGTTTTATTAATACCGTATTGGTCGATATCGGTGTTCTGAAGGAAGGCGTTAATTTCCTGTTAAGCGGAGATCACATCTGGCTGAAGATGTTAGCCTGGAGCTTATGGAAAGGTCTTGGATGGGGAGCTATTATCTATCTGGCTGCCATATCCGGAATCGATCAGCAGTTATACGAAGCGGCAACGGTAGACGGTGCCGGAAGATTCAAGAAAATGTGGTACATAACAGTACCCGGTCTCTTACCTACCTTCTTTGTATTGTTAATGCTTGCTATAGCAGGTATTCTAAGCAATGGTATGGATCAATATTTTGTTTTCAAGAATTCTGCCAATAAATCGAATATAGAGGTTCTTGATCTCTATGTATATTTACTGGGACTTGGAAGCAGTGATACCGGAAATATTCCGCTGGCAACTGTTGTCGGTATGGTGAAGTCAATCATTAGTATCATATTGCTGTTTATGGCAAACGGACTTTCCAAGTTGATACGTAAACAAAGCATTATATAGGAGGTGTGAAAATGGGATATACAGGCAAGGACACGGGGATAAGTACAGCAAAAATACGAAAAGTAAAAAAGAGAATCCCATCTTCTCCCGGAGATATTGTATTTAATATTTTAAATTACACGTTTTTTGCAGTTTTTACGCTTATTTGCTTTTTCCCTTTTTATTATTTGTTCATCAATACAATCAGTGATAATGAACTGATAAAGGCCGGACGTATTACCTTCCTGCCCAAAGGCATTCATTTTGACAATTATCTTGCTCTTACCAGTGTTAGCAATTTAGGAAGCTCTATCATGGTATCGGTAGCAAGAACTCTGATCGGTACGCTCATCATGGTAATAGCCTCTGCTTTTGTAGGCTATCTGGTAACGAAAAGGGAAATGTGGGGAAGAAAGATATGGTACCGTCTGCTGGTTGTTACAATGTATTTTAATGCCGGCTTAATACCCTGGTATCTGAATATGTCCATGTTAGGACTTACCAATTCCTTCTTAGGATATATCATTCCCAGTATTGTTGCACCTTATAATATCATATTGGTTAAGACGTATATAGAATCCATCCCTACAGAGCTGGAGGAAAGTGCTTCTATTGACGGTGCGGGATATATTTCCAGGTTTAAAGTAATTATTTTCCCTCTCTGTAAACCGATTCTTGCTACCATAGCAATATTTGGTGCCTTGGGGCATTGGAATTCCTTTACGGATTCCATGATATTAATGTCGGGTGAGCCGAAGCTATATACACTGCAGTACAGACTTTATGTGTATCTGAATCAGTCCTCTAATCTTGCGGCACTGATGAAATCCGGAAGCGGTATTACTTCTGATATGGTACAGCAGGCTTTAAATACCAGAACCATTAAATTTACGGTAGCCATGGTATCTATCATACCAATCCTTCTGGTATACCCCTTCCTTCAAAGATATTTTGAAAAGGGTATTATGATCGGAGCGGTAAAAGGCTGATTGTCTTTCGTTAGAATTCGGGTATATTAAGTTGAATATTAGTTGGCCTCTTTCATAGGTAAGTGCTTTCCTATATGGCATTTAAAATTTAATTCAACTTATATGGCACCGATTTTAAGATAAATAAAAAGGAGGGTATTTATTATGAAAAGAGCAAGGAGATTAATATCACTTTTGCTTATTGTAACACTTATGTGCTGGGGACTATGGGGTTGTGGGTCCGGTAATAAGAACGGCGCAAAAAATAGCAGCGGAAACAATACTACAACAACTCCGGAAGCTACTGATGCAGCAACTGAAACACCGGAAGAATCTGCTGATGATCTTTTAGCAGATATTATTCCCAAAGATACAGTAGAGTTAACCGTATACAGCCAGCTGGCTAACTATTCTGGTGAGCAGATCGGATGGTTTGCTCAGGTTATGAAAGATAAGTTTAATGTTAAGCTTAACATTATTCCTACCGGTGACGGTGTATTCTCTACCCGTATGGAATCCGGTGAACTTGGTGATATCGTTATCTTCGGACAGGATGGAGATGAGTACAAACAGGCAATCCAGGCCGGTTTACTCTTAGACTGGAATGAGGATGAGATTTTACAGGATTACGGCCCTTATATTAACGAAAACATGCAGGTTGCACTTCAGAAAAACAAGGATATTTCCGGCGGAACATTATACGGCTTCGGTCATAATGTTGGTTCTTCCTCTGATGAACATGAATCCTTTTTCTATCATCCTGATATCAGATGGGATTTATATGCGAAGTTAGGTTATCCTGAAGTAAATACCTTAGAAGATTTTATACCTGTACTGGAGCAAATGGTAAAAGAAAACCCTACATCCGATTCCGGACAAAAGACTTACGCTATGTCTTTATTCAAAGACTGGGACGGCGATATGGTTATGTATGTTAAGGCACTTGGTGCTTTATACGGATATGATGAATTCGGATTTACCTTATATGATGTAAATACACAGACTGCACAGCCTATTCTGGATGATAACAGTATGTATTTAAGAAGTCTTAAGTTCTACAACCAGTTATATCAAAAAGGCTTACTGGATCCTGATTCCATGACTCAGACCTCCACAGAAGCAAGTGATGCTTATACAGATGGCGCAGCAGTATTTAATATCTTTAACTTCCTTGGTCAGGCTTTATACAATACAGATAAGCACACCTCCGAAGGAAAAGGCATGTATGCTCTGGCAGCAAAAGATATGAAAGTTTTAAGTTATGGTCTTAATGTATACGGTGGTAACAGAGTTTGGTCTATCGGTGCAAATACACAGTATCCTGAACTTTGCATGGCTATCATTAACTGGCTGAGTACTCCGGAAGGTGTTATGACCACTAACTATGGTCCTCAGGGCGTTTCCTGGGATTATGATGATCAGGGATATGCTTACCTTACAGATTTGGGTGCTGCCAGCAAAGCTGATCAGAAGACAGAAATGACGGATGGTTATTCAGGAACTTTTGAAGATGGTAACTTTAAGATGAATAACACTACTTGGGCACTTGACAGCATTAACCCTGATGGTAACGGAGAACCCTTTAACTATCTGTTCTGGGGCAGTACTTTAAAGAAAGAGACCACCAATGCGGAGCAGGAGTGGAAGAAGTATACCGGATATCTCAGTGCTGACGAGTACTTAAATGATGGAAGATTCTCTATAGCAATCGGAACAAACTACTCTACAGGTGCTAAGAGTGATGAGCTCAGCACTACCTGGAATCAGGTAAAAGAAGCTATCAAGACATATTCCTGGAATGCAATTTATGCTAAGACCGATGCTGAGTTTGATACTATCGTAGCTGAATTACAGTCAAAAGCAAAAGAATATGGCTATGATGAGTGTATCGCTTGGTGTATGAATGAAGCAACTTTAAGAAAAGCAGCAGAAGATAAAGCAAAAGCAGCAAACTAATATAATTATAATTGCAAATTGCTAATACTAACGGGCAGTTCACCAGGTGAACTGCCCGTTGCAGACTGCCGATTAATTTTTTCGATGTAAAAAGGAAGTGGTAGTTTCTTCTTTTATGGTATTTGTCTTTATGGTATTTGGCTTCAATTACTCATGAAGACGTCTTATTAGCTTATATACTGTGCAATTTTCAATAACCAGAGGTTTCCTGTGAGCAAAGAATATAATACCTTCACTTGGAGCAATAATCTGTGAGATAACTTCCCCCTCAATCGGATCGACCACTTCTGCCAGAAGGTCTCCAAAAGCTACTTCTTCGCCTGGTTCTTTGAACCTTCTATAGATACCGGATACGTCTGCTCTGATAGACATCAGGCTTTCTTCTTCCAGGGTAGTTGCTATAAAGCCGTTATGGCAGTTATATTTGATAATCCCCATTCGGGTGAGGAAACGAAGCACAGAGGAAACAGCTTGATTTGCTGATTTCTCATCAATATAATCCGTAGCAGAAGTATATACACTAAAGGCATTGGTTCCGTTCATCTGCCAGTTATAATTTAGGGTGGCTGTATCAATAGGGCGTGGTTTTCTGGTCACTACATAGGGAAGTCCGAACAGATTGGCAAGGCTGGTATTCTGATACCCGGTTTCCATCATTCTGACATGGGGAATAAAATCACCGGGGGTATGAAAGCTTGCAAACTGTATGCCGTAATTATATCCCTTTACAGCCTTGAAGATACCGTCTGCAATTCGTCTGGTTGTTTCGCCTTCTGCGTCACCTGGAAACATACGGTTAATATCAGTGTTATCCATAGCCCAGAAGCGTTTTTCAACATTGATGGAGTAGTGATTTACAGAAGGTATCACCATGATTTCATTATTATTTACGATAGCCCCGGCCTTCTCCAGTTTATCAAGGATTTTAACGATTTGAGAGCAGATGTAGAGCTGCTGTACTTCATTACCACGGGTTGGTCCCACGATACAGGCAGATTTCTCCCCTTTTCCGAAATGATAGGAGGGAATGCTCAGTTCTCCGCGAAAAGGAGTCTTGATGGAGTATACTGTGTCTTTTATCATGTAAAATTACCTCCTAATATACGGACTATCAAAGAGCCTTCATTTACTACGGGATATTCCCTTAAGGTAAATACCATACCGTCACAAGGAGCAAGGATATGCTGGTTGATCTCACCGGTCAGACTGTCTACAATGTCTCCGATAACTTCACCTTTCTTTATACCCATCCAGTGCTCTACCTCAGGCAGAAAGATTCCGGAGGTTTCCGCATGAACCATGGTAACTTCACTTCCGCCTTCTGTGGAGATAATCGGTGTTTTAGGGGTTATGACTTCACCCTCCCACATTCCAAGCTCTTTCAGGAGACAAAAGATACCTTCTGTAATCTGATCCCCAAACTGCTTTGTTATGCGCATACCGGTACCCATTTCAACGGCTATAGTAGGAACTCCGCTGGTATTAAGGGCATGTGTTAAGGTGGCATTCTGTACGGTAGCAGAAGGATGTACCCAAACAAAGTCAAGGTTTAAAAGCTTGGCATAGGGCAAAAGCATTTTGGCATTCTCTTCAATCATTCGAACCTGTGGGATTTCACGAAGAAAAATATTTGAGGAATGCAGGTCAACACAGAGTTCAGATCCCAGGATATCTTCAACGATTGCCTGAGCAGCATTTTCTGCCATATCTCCGTTTTTATTTCCGGGAAAACAACGATTCAGATCCAAATCAAAGGCAGGTATTCCACGTGTAAGAGACTCAATTCCCAGGGGGTTAAGACAGGGATATATATCAACGATTCCATGAAGTAAATGAATGTTGGCTTTGATTCGCCGTATGATTTCGTAACAGATATACTGACCTTCCAATTCATCGCCGTGAATTCCGGAGACGATACAGATTCTTTTCTCTGCTCCGGTCTTATTTAGAGGTTCAATACGGTTTTTCCATATGTTCATACTTTCTAATACCGGTAAGTCGATAGAAAATACAGACTTTATCATAAAACCACATCCTTTCCGCAGTTTTTTCAACTAATCATAACATTTTTCTGTAAGAAAAACAAGAACGGTAATTGCTGAAAATAATACTTGAGGTTACTGTTATATTTGGGTACAATATGGTGTAATAGTGTTGAAAAGGGGGGGGGCTTTCACAAGGGGACGGAGAATTGTACAAAAGAGAAAGCACTCATGCTTCAATTCCAAGGTATAAGAAGTCCTAATTCTCTGAAGATTTTGTGCTTGTCATAATGTAAAACAGATAACTCGCTTCGCTCAAACAATCTGTTTTACATTATAGCACAAAATATTCAGAGNNAAAAGGACTTCTAATACCTTTCCATAGGCACATTCGTACTTTCTCTTTTGTACAATTCTCCTGAAATTTTTGAAAGCAGGATTTTTTTATATATTAATTATAAAGTAAACTAATAATAAAGAAGCAGCTTTGCAATGCAGAATAATAGTCCAACATGAGCAGAGATTCTATTTACACTTCTTTCATCGGAATATGTGCCGCAGCTGGCGGCGGAATAGAGGAAAATATGAGTATACAGTTTGAACAAAAGAGCAGCAGTTTTATACTGCAGACAGAAAAATCCACGTATATTTTACAGGTTCAAAAGGATAGATATCTATCCCATATTTATTGGGGAAATAAAATAGACAGTCCGTCCGTGCAAGCTATGGTAAAAGCGTCAGGAAGAGCTTCTTTTAATGCAACCGTAAACGGTGATGACTGGTATTCCCTGGATACGATACCGGCGGAATACCCTTCCTATGGCAATACGGACCTTCGTATGCCGGCTTATCAGATTCAATTGGAAAATGGTACCAGAATTTCAGATTTAACCTATGCTTCCTATGTAATTCTGAAAGGCAAACCGGGTCTGAAAGGCCTTCCAGCCATATATACCGAAGCAGAGGAGGAGGCAGAGACCCTTCAGATTACCTTAAAAGATGAACTGATTGGACTTAAGGTAATCTTATCATATTCCGTTATAAAGGGTTATGACGCAGTTATTCGGTCTGCCCGCTTTGTAAATGAGGGACAAACCTCTTTAAAATTACTTCGTGCTTTAAGTATGACCATGGATTTTGACCATCAGGATTTTGATCTGATAACCTTATCCGGAGCCTGGGCAAGGGAGCGTCATGAGGTAAGGAGAGGGCTTGTTAACGGAACCCAGTCTATTGAAAGCCGCAGGGGAGCCAGCGGACATTCAGAGAATCCGTTTATGGCACTGGTATCAAAGGATGCGGGGGAAGCTGTTGGAGAAGCATATGGTTTTAGCTTGATCTATAGCGGAAATTTTCTTGCAAGTGTTGAAGTAGACCAGTATAAAACTGCCAGAGCGGCAATGGGAATTAATCCTTTTGATTTTACCTGGGTATTGGGAAGCGGAGAAGAGTTCCAGACTCCGGAAGCTGTTATGGTGTATTCCTCAGAAGGTATCGGTGAAATGTCTAGAACCTATCACAGATTATATCGTAACCGTCTGGCAAGGGGAAAATATCGTAATGCCTTACGTCCCGTAGTTATTAATAACTGGGAAGCGACTTATTTTGATTTTACAGAAGAAAAACTGACAGCACTGGCAAAAGCTGCGTCAGCTTTAGGAATTGAATTACTGGTATTGGATGATGGCTGGTTTGGTAAGAGGAATTCGGATAATTCAAGTCTTGGTGACTGGTTTGTAAATAAAGAGAAGCTTCCGGGCGGTTTAGATTCTCTGGCAAAAGCAATTAAAGCAGAAGGTTTGAAGTTCGGTCTGTGGTTCGAGCCGGAAATGATATCACCGGATTCTGAGCTTTACCGTGCTCATCCGGACTGGTGCCTCCATGTTCCTGACAGATTCAGAAATCTTGGGAGAAATCAGTTGATACTGGATTATTCCAGAGCTGATGTGCAGGAAACGGTTATTGATATGCTGTCTGACATCTTGAACAGTGCGGAGATTTCCTATGTGAAATGGGATATGAACAGAAATATGTCTGAAATCGGATCTGCGAAGCTTACAGCGGAGCACCAGATGGAGACTGCTCACCGATATATCCTTGGTTTATACCGAGTGATGGAGGAGATTACTTCTAAGTTCCCTGAGATTCTATTTGAGAGCTGTTCCGGAGGCGGCGGACGTTTTGATCCGGGAATTCTTCACTATATGCCTCAGAATTGGACCAGTGATGATACAGACGGTGTTGAGCGGCTTAAGATTCAGTATGGAACCAGTCTTGTCTATCCTGTAAGTGCAATGACAGCTCATGTATCTGCAGTACCGAACCATCAGACCGGAAGAGAGACCTCTATTCATTTCAGGGGTGATGTTGCCATGGCGGGTAACTTTGGTTATGAGTTGGATGTGACCACGATGTCCGATGAAGAAAAGGAGATTGTAAAGAGCCAGGTTGCAGCTTATAAGAAGCTGAGAGGAGTTATACAATATGGTGATTTCTACCGTCTGTTAAGTCCTTTTAACAGTAATCACACAGCTTGGATGTTTGTATCAGAGGATAAGAAGGAAGCGGTCGTTTTCTTTTACCGTGTACTAAATACTCCCAATGATGCTCTATTCCGCTTTAAGCTTAATGGTCTTGACAGTGAATTGGACTATGAACTGGAAGGCACGGAGGAAATCTTAAAAGGCTCCCAGTTAATGAATTACGGCTTAAATGTTCCGGGAGATTTATGCTGGGGAGATTTTAAGAGCAAGGTGTATGTTCTGAAGGCTAAATAGCTTTCAGACACCGTCCGCCCTATTGTGAAACTGGCATTTGACGCTTAAGTATTTATTAGACTTTTATCAGAAGGTCAAAGAAAGGGGAGTTATAAACATGGTTATCAGTGCCTCCAGAAGGACAGATATTCCAAGATTTTATACCGATTGGTTTTTTAACCGGCTGGAAGAAGGTTATGTCTGTGTCAGAAATCCCATGAATGCCAAGCAGGTCAGCCGAATCAATCTGAACCGTGATACGGTGGACTGTTTTGTCTTCTGGTCAAAAGACCCTGCGCCAATACTCCCTAGACTACCGCTGCTGTTTCATAATGGTTATCCCTTCTATTTTCAATTTACTGTAACACCCTATGAGAGAGAGCTGGAACTTAACTTACGGGATAAAAAAGATATCCTGGATACCTTTATTGAATTATCTCGTATGATTGGTAAAGATAAGGTCATATGGCGTTATGACCCGATAATTTTAAATGAGAAGTACACCTTTGATTATCACCGGCAGGTTTTTGAGGATATGTGCCGCCGTTTATGTGGATATACTACGGTGTGTAATATCAGTTTTGTGGATATTTACCAGAAAATTAAAAGGCAGGAAGAGTCCGGTATCTTACGAACGGTAACAGATAATGAAATGCTTAGTCTAAGTGCAGAATTAGAAGCCATTGCTGGTAAATATGGAATTACCGTAAAAAGTTGTTGTGAGGATATCCTTCAGAAGGTATCCGGTATACAAAGAGCCAGCTGTATCGATCCGAAACTGATAGAAGGACTCTTGGGCCGTGAAATTAAAATACGAAAAACTATCGGTCAAAGGGCAGGCTGCGGTTGCATGGAGAGCATTGATATCGGAGCTTATAATACCTGTTCCAATGGTTGCCTCTATTGTTATGCTAATAGTGGACTAAGAACTGCAGAGAGAAATCTGAAGGCTCATAACAGTAGGAGTGAAATGCTGATTGGAAGCCTTAAGGAAGAGGATAAGATTACGGAAAAGCTTATGAAAAGGATTTAATTCATATATTTGCCGGATACCGGATTAGTAATTGGGAATACTGACTTTGTAACTAAGATAGAGAAAGGATGTATCTTATGAGTTCACCCAATGAAAAGCATAACAATATAAAAGCAACCTCTAACAACACAAAAGAAGAGTTGGAAGAGAAATACAAGAAGACAAGGGATATTTTTGTTGGTTCAGCTATGGTACACAAAGCAGCCTATGAACCTCAGTCGGAGTGTAATCCGGATAACGGTGCATTTTTTGAGGAGAGAAGCAATCCCTTAAGCAGCAAAGGAAATTAATGACCAGCGGAAAATTAATAAGTAACTAAGAAATGAATTAAGCAGCAAGGAAATTAAAGAGTAGCAAAAGCAATTAATAAGTAACAAAGAAATTAAATAGAAGGATTAAAAGAGTAGCGAAACCAATTAATAAGCAACAAAGAAATTAATTAGCTGCAAAAAATTATGAGTATTTAGTAATAAAGGGATTTAAAAATTGAAGGGTTGTTGCATAGGAATATATAGACCGACTTTATAAAGTTCTCTCATTCCTTTAGCAACAACCCTTTTATCATCTCTTGAAATGCATTTAGCTTGTCAGCTGTTCAATAAAATATCTTGCGGCATTTGAGAGAGGGATATTGTCATTATAGGCAGCCACCAGTTTTCTGGAGGGCAGTGTTTCCTTTAATNNGAATAAAAGCGACTCCGAGACCGATTTTAGCAAGATCTATTAAAAGATCATTACTGCTTAATTCCACTGCAGGAACCAGGTCCAGTGAATGCTGTAAGAACAGATTATGCAGGAATTCGCTGGTGGTAGAATGTTTTGTAAGCATCAGAATCGGGTATTTAAGCAGCTCCTCTAAGGTAAGAGGTTCCTCTTTCAACGGATAGAAGTCCTTGTTCACGATAAAAGTATCGTTAAATTCCAGAACAGTTTCTATATGCATACTATTTATCAGGGAAGAGTTGGGTGAGTTCGTAACAATAATATCTACTTCATTATTTTCTAACATTTTGGCGCATTGGAAGGAAGTTCCGTTTGTAACCTTAATATGAATTCTGGGATATTTTCGATGGAAGTCTTCTAAAAAGGGTACAAGATAATAACGGCAAATAGTATCGCTGGCACCTAAACGCAGCTGGCTCTCGCCTAGTGAGGAAGCCTCAAGAAGCTGATTTTCACCTCTGCTGATTAGATTGATAGCCGGCTCAATATGTTTATATAGAAGTTCTCCTTCTTTGGTTAAGGAGACCTTTTTTGTGCTTCGAAGGAAAAGGGTCTGATTCAGATTTCCCTCCAATACTTTGATAGACTGGCTTACAGCGGACTGGGATATATACAGGGAGGCAGCAGCCTCGGAGAAGCTTAGGGTTTTGGCTACATAATAAAATACCTTATATAGCTCGTAATTAATATCCATGTATTACCTCCTCTCATTGGTAATTATATTTTGGAATAACAGTTATAGCTTTCATTTACCTGGATGGAATAACTTCCAACCAATAACCATCGGGATCATTGATGAAATAGATACCCATAGTAGGATTTTCAAAACAGATACAGCCCATTTCCTTGTGCTTTTTGTAAGCACCATCAAAATCGTCGGTTACAAATGCCAGATGGAATTCGTTATCTCCTAAGTCATAAGGATGGTCCCAATCGCTTAACCAGGTAAGTTCTAATAAATGGGGGGTGGTTTTATCACCGAGATAAACGATGATAAAGCTTCCGTCTTCCGGTTCATGACGTCTGGTTTCGGTTAAGCCCAGAGCTTCGTTATAAAATTTTAATGATTTCTCTAAATCCAATACATTAATATTATTGTGCGCAAATGTAAATTTCATATTTTCCTCCATTATTGTTCTGCCAAAGAGCAGAATAAATTTTTAATCTATTTGGAAAGTCTGGCCTTCAAATGAAATATCTATAATCCTATCTTTGTATATAGAAGCCTCTTCTGAATTCTTAAATTTTTCAATGATACTGTAATCAAGCCAGAAATGCATGGGAAAAGCTACGGAAGTCCGGGTATTCTGCATAAAATAATCAAAGCCAAGACTGTAGAGTTCCTCCTGTCTGGGATCCAAGGGTAGAAAAGCCAGGTCAATTTCTTTGCCGGATATTTTATTTATTTCGTCTTTAAAATTCTTTGTCATATTATTATATTCAGAAGTAGTATCATCCTTCCAGACCCACCAGTTTAAGTCACCTGCATGGTAAAAAGTCTTGCCCTTCTCACTGATAAGAAAAGCAACACCTTCATCTGTTGAGCGAAGGGTATCAACTTTAAGGGAATCTTTAATGGTTATGGATTCATTTTTTCCCATTGTAATAATATTATAATTTTCTTTGTTCAGTTCTTTTAAACGGATATCTTTTGATAAAATATAGGTAACGTCAGGATATTTCTCTGACAATTCAAAAATAACAGGGTTGAAATGATCCTGATGGAAATGGCTGGAGAAGACAAAAAGGGGTTTTTCTTTCGTAAAATTGGGGATATTACCTTTATAATAATCAAAGAGAAGAATTGAATTTTCTGTTTCAATGCTAAAACAACTGTGATGAATATAAGTAATAAGCATAGGCACCTCCTTATTTCACTGCATTAATAATGATATTCTAACTCAAATACAAACATTTGTACAGCCTTATGGATGAAAATAGCCAGGTTATTTAAGAAATAAAATAAGATGTAAATTAATGTTGATTTTTATTGAAAAGACTTGAAAAAAAAGTAAATCTTGTATATTATTAAGTTATATCATTTGCTTGGGAAGCAAGAAATGGTATCGGATTGTACTAAATTTAATATCGTTGTTCGACAGTATTCACACGAAACAGAGGGCAATTAAGGGGTTATGAGATACGGTTGGAGGAGGATAAGATTATGGAAGCTAAGAGCAGGCTTTACAAGAATAAGTATAGTAATCCGGAAGAGAGTGTTGTGAGCGGTTCTAATCTAAGATATTTTGATATTGAGAAAAAGCGTCAGGAGATTCACAGGTTATTAAATATGTATGATGGTTCATTTGATAGTGTTGAGGTAATCGAATTAGCGAGAGAATTTGATGATGCCATGATTGAATTGTACCAGAGAAAATAAAAGCTATGAAATAGTTATGAAAGCGAATATAATAACGGCTGTAACAGTAATAATAAAGGTAAATCAGGTGCTGTAACAAACCAACAGTGCCTGATTCAACCTTTTTCAGTTTTATCAGAAGTTGTATTTTTCTGATATAACTGTATCATATGACCCTTAATGTAATCTTTCTGCTCATCACTAAGCCTTCTGTAGTAGCTTAATGTATTCCATTCATCTTTGGTTAAGGATTTATCGGAATGATAAGCAGAACCCTCTTTTATGAGATCCTTTGATTTATCTTGCTTCACATTAAATAAATAATCAACTGTAACATCAAAGTAAGTCGCTAATTTTAATAAAATATCAGGATCCGGGGTGCTGATATTTCTTTCATAGTTAGACATAGTAGATTTACTCACCCCAAGTATATTAGCCAGTTCATTCTGGGTGAGGGGTTTGGAAAGCCTCAGGGTTTTAATTTTTTTACCAATATCCATAGAAATCACCTCTCCAATAAATAGTATCATAAATATTAATATTTAAAATGGTGTTCTATTAATACTGGAAATATTCCAATAAAATTTGACAAAATCGTAAATATATGCTACAATAAAAAACGTAATTAACTGGATATTTCAGCCATATATTTATAATAAAGCATNNATGCTTTATTATAAATATATGTATACCAAATATTATACTGCCAAAAACTTCTATAGATCATTTCCAATTGAGAGCAAATATGTTATAATCTAACTGTGTACAAACCTGTGTTGTGACGTAATTCTGCTAAGTGTTACAAACACAACTTAAGTATATATCAGGGAAAGAATGTACATAATTGAGAAGAATATATTAGAGAGGATGATGGCATATGTTAAACCCGGAAGTATCAAAACTTTTAAATGAACAGGTAAATAAGGAATTTTTTTCTGCATATTTGTATATGGATATGGCTAACTACTATGCAGATCAGAGCCTGGATGGATTTGAGAACTGGTTTTTCGTCCAGATGCAGGAGGAAAGGGATCATGCATTATTATTCCGAAAATATCTTTTAAACAACGGAGAGCAGGTAACCTTAACCGAGATCGCAGGACCGGAAGGCGGCTACAAGGATTTTAAGGAGCCTTTAACTCAGGCATTGGAGCATGAGCAATTTGTAACTGCCTCTATTAATACCATATATGAAGCGGCTTATCGTAATAAAGATTTCCGTACCATGCAGTTCCTTGACTGGTTCATCAAAGAGCAGGGTGAGGAAGAGAAGAATGCAGAGGACAATATCAAGAAATTTGAACTTTTTGCAGGAGATCCCAAAGGACTGTATATGCTTGATAATGAATTAAAGTCAAGAGTTTATGCGGCACCTTCACTTGTTTTAGACTAATTCCAGATTAATTCTATTAAATTTTGAAAAACCGGCAATTATCTATATGCCTCTCATGCCTATGGCAGAGAGCAGGTCATATAGAAGATTGCCGGTTTTTTGTATAATATTGATTTAGAAGCAACTTTTAGTACAGAACTTTAAAATAAAGGACATTCCATATTTCTCATTTGAGTAGTACCCCAAGCGGGTTAAGTATGCATAGTTGTTGCTAATTATTAAGAAGCAAAATATATATACACACCGAACTGCGGCAGTGTTACATCTGCAGGCAGATGGGGCATATAATGGGAGCTAGTGTAAATCTGACTTCCATTTCACCCGCAGAATCAGGATTGTTGTTATAAGTGCAGCTGCATAGTTAGAGAAGAGGTTACCCCAGAATACAGAATAGTAGCTTAATTGCTGCTCAGTAGCTAGAATAAAGATATATCGCAGCAGCCATACACGCAGAATACTAAGCACTAGTGTAATCTTTGTCTTACCCAGTCCGATAAAGGCTCCCTGTTCTACCATACAGATTCCAAAGCCAATGACGGAATATGTATATATATGTAGAGCTTTATTAGCGATTGCCAGGACTTCCGGTTCACGAGTAAACAGGACAGTGATGTGGGAGGACAGTGGTACGACTACGGCAATTAATATTGTGGCTGTAATGGCACTGATGATACAGCCTATTAAGCAGGAATACTTTGCTCGTTTACTTTGTCTGGCTCCGATGTTCATACTGACCATTGTGGTTACGGCAGAACCAAAAGAGGAGGGAAGAATAAAGCAAACGGAGGTTATGTTATTGGCAATACCCTGGCCATTTAAAACTACTGCCCCATATTTCTCTACCTCATTGTTGATTAGAAAGAAACCTAAGTTCAGCATCAGACTTGAGAGCATCGAAGGAAAACCGATGAGTAAAAGCTGACGGATAGTAGCTTTCTCAAAATGAAAGCCTTTTAAGTCCAGTCTGTCCCCTGATTTCTTAACAAAGAGTTCATAGAACATCCATAGGGTTATAATGATATTAGAGGCCAGGGAAGCCATTACAGAACCAATCAAGCCCCAGGAGAATACCGCTACGAACAGGGTATTAAAGAGTACTTTGAGTACCAGCATGATAATCATACGGATAAAGGCATCCTCAGGTTTACCGCTGGCATTTTTTATTGCGTTATATATGGATTCCAGAAATGAGAACGGCAGAACAAGTGCATTCAGAGAGATATAGAGGAATACATAATGTGCAATTTCTTTGTCAACATGGGACGAAATCGGAAAGGCAAGGCCTACTAACAGCGGAGCCAATACAAAACCCAGTATGAAAGCAAAGACTACTAATTGTATTGTTATACGTCTGCTGGCTTTATAATCACCCCGGCCATTTGACTGTCCGATGATTGCCATTCCGGCTACACTTAATCCCTGTGAGAGGGCGGAGGTCATATTGACGATGGGAGTTGAGTAGGTTACAGCGCTGGCTGCTGTCGTACCTGCAAGATTATTTAGAAACAGACCATCTATAACGGGTATCAGAGATTGTACCACACCCATCATAAGTGCGGGTATTGAAAGGAGCAGGATTGTTGAGAAGACATTTCCATTTAAAATAAGTTCTCGGCGCTGTTCCATGTTTTGATTCAGAAACTTAAACTTCATTGTTTATCACCTGTAAGTTATTCTAACGGAGACTAATGTGACCGTGCAAAAAGGTATTATACGCCTTTTGAAGGGGAAGGTCAAGGGTGAAAAAAGGGGAGGGGAGCTTTGGATACTTGTTTGGAGGGGATTTTCTTTGGATCTCGATGCTACGGGATTTGATTACTGGAAAGAATAAGTTAATAGTGAGGAGAAAGAGTGAGAATGAGGAATGAAAATTAAAAATTGATAGATATTGTCATAACGGAGGAAGTTTTGCTCGAAAACCATATAATATAATTTGAAATATTATCCATATAGTGGTATATTTAGACTACGTGTATTAGCAATAATGGGAAGGGATACAAAGAAAAAGGTCAGAAAGATGAGAGTGAAGATATTTGTAAAGGTTTGGGTAAGGTTGTAGGAGGTTCACAATGGATATAATTGTTTTGTCTGATGTACACGGAAATTATGTCGCTTTAGAACAGTGTATTAAATATGCTGAGGATATGGAAATTAATACTTTTGTTTTTTTAGGAGACTATCTTGGAGAACTTGCATATCCACAGAAAACAATGGAGTTATTATATTGTCTTGCTGATAAATATAACTGCCATTTTATTAGAGGAAATAAGGAAGATTATTGGTTAAACTATCGGATGAATTGTGAAAAAGGTTGGAGAGATAAAGACTCTACAACGGGTTCATTATTATATACATATAATAATTTGACAGAAAAAGATATTTCTTTTTTTCAAGGTTTGCAATATAAAGGTAAAATTGACATCGAAGGAATGCCGCAGATTACAATTTGCCATGATTCGCCTGATTCAACTAATAAAAAACTGCTTCCGAATAACGACAGCACGTTTGATAGTATGGGTAATAATGAAAATAAAATTATTTTGTGTGGTCATACGCATGTCCAATGTAAGATTGAGCATAATGGAAAGATTGCTTTAAATCCTGGTTCTGTAGGAGTATCTTTACATGGTGCTGGCAAAGCCCAGTTCATGATACTTCATGGGCAGAATAGTAATTGGTCAGAGGAATTTATTAGTATTGATTATGATGTCGAGAAAGTAATATATGATTTACATAATTCGGGTTTGAGTGAATCAGCACCATATTGGTGTAAGATTACGGAGCATCTGTTACTCACAGGTGAAATATCTCATGGGAGTGTGTTGGCGAGAGCAATGAAATATTGTAATGAAGATAAAGGATTTTGTAATTGGCCAGATATACCAGAAATTTATTGGGAAAAGGCCGTAAAGGAGATGATTATATAAATGCAAATTATAAATTTACAGACATGTTCCAATTTGTCGAGGAATTCTAAAGCTTCGATTATATCTAACTAATAAATCGATGTAACGATTCTAATAGATAGGAAGCATAATAATAATTAATAATATTGAGATGCAATTTATTGATATCAGTGGAGGTAATAAATGGCTATTGAGATACGGAAGTTGACACCAGACCTTGCAGAAGAGTATGTGAATTTTTTTGATGTTACACCGCACGATGATAACGTGGAGGAACATAAATGCTATTGTGTGTGTTGGTGTAACGATGATTATAAGTGCAAAGACTTTTCAACTGCAGAGAAAAGAAGAGAACTGGCTTTTCAATATGTGAAAGGTAATAACCTTCAAGGTTATCTTGCCTATAGTGACGGTAAGGTGGTTGGATGGTGCAACGCCAATACGAAATCAGATTGCCTGAAATGTGCTAGCTGGCAAAGATTTATGTCATATGTGCCTTTAGAGGATTCTAACACAGATATAAAGGTGAAATCCGTTTTCTGTTTTATGATTGCATCGGAAATGAAAAGGCAAGGTATTGCCACGCTGCTATTGGAGCGTGTATGTCAGGATGCGGCTCAAGATGGATTTGACTTTGTAGAAGCATACCCGTACAAAGAATCTAGTTATCAATCATCAGATTTTGGTGGATATTTTGAGTTGTATAAAAAATTGGGATTTCAAGTAGTCTTAGAAACGGAACAAGGGCTTGTTATAAGAAAGAAGTTATAGTACAAGACTTAATATAAGCAAATGTAATATTTATGGTTTCCATGCCAATACCTGCCACATAACAAACGTTATTCTCCAAAGAATATTAAATATCCGACCCCGTATGTTTATACTCGTCTGGAATCAGATTACAAGTGTATATACGCTCTTGAATGTGATTTGACTTTTTGGGCAGTGCAATTTCTATATCTTTGTGGTGCTGCTGACTTTTAATAAATGTATAATAGAGAAACGAATATGACCTTATCATTATTTTATTATATCTCGTAAGCTATGAAGGAGAAGAATATTGATTATAAATATAGATAATCGTGAGGTTACAGAGGTTTGCCAAGGTGTGCTGTGTAAAAAAATCTTTGGCAAGTCAGAATGATGGAGAGGCTAGACATGACAAGAGGAATTATAATATTTGGTTCAGCAGGTTCAGGAAAAACTACACTGGGTAAAATGGTAGCCAAAGAATTAGAGTTTCCGTATTTTGATATCGATGATTATATATGGAGAAAAGNNAAGATACGGAAAGACCTTTTACGATTATGTATTCCAGGGAGGAAAAAGCAGGAACATTAATGTCAGATATCATGCAAGGAAAATATTTTGTTATGGCGGGTTCTATGGATAGCTTCAATGCCCCTTTTGTTCCTTTATTTGATTTGGCAGTACATATTACAGCTCCCGTGGATGTTAGAATTACAAGAATCCACGAGCGGGAATATAGTTTATTTGGAGAAAGAATTTTAGAAGGTGGGGACATGTATGAGGACCATCAACGCTTTCTTGAGCAATCGGCAAAATATGATACGGATGGTTCACCATGTATGGAAATGCATAGTGCATGGGCTGGCTCCCTTCCTTGTAAAGTTCTTCGGCTTAATGGAGTTGAAGCGTTAAATGAAAATGTAGAGCGTATTGTAAATGCTTACCATGGAGAACAAATTAATGTGAAGGCCAATTAAGGTAATTCCTATTGTTTCTGGTTGTAATCTATGATATTAATGTTTTATGGAGCAATATAACTTATGGAAATAAAAGTGATCCAAGCTATAAAATTAGATACATTAATGTGCTTTGAGATAGAACTGCAAATAGACGATTATGAAACTCATGATAAAATTATGATATCGACTAGCCTTCCTGAAATAACGATAAGTAAGAAAGGTGAATACTATTTTGCTACTTTTCAACAGTTTAGAGATCACCTTTTAGATTTTGGAATTGGATTAAAATGTGCTGGTTCGTTATTAAATGTATGTCAATCACATTTGGCAAGTTATACAGAAAAAATATATATCATAAATCTTGGTGAGCAAGCCAAATCTGATAATTTAGTCAGTATCTTTGACTATATGGATTTAGATAAATTCTCATACACGCTTGAACAGGAAGAATTTTATAAAAAATGGATAACCAGCCTTGAATAATAACTTTGGACTTGTGTCTACGTTANNCGTTATTGACACAAGTCCATATATAAAAAAATTTAGAGATTTAAATATTAAGAGATTTAAGGTCTGAAGAAAGCTGCTGAAATCAGATAAACCTTCCTTACATAAGAGGAGTAGTTATCGATTTACAGCAGCTTTCTCGTATTAATGATATGTTAGTTATTAATATACGTTGTAGTAGAGAATATATGGCAGTGGTACTGATATTTTATAAGGTAATGTGAATATCTGTATGTAGTAAGTTCCGGCATCCAGGTCTGCAAAAATATCATAAAAACCGCTTTCATCTTCATAACCTAACAATATAGGGTTTCCGGTTGAATCGGAAATTACCATATACATGTTATCCATGTCTGTGTCATAATCGGTGGTGGTTCTGCCTAACAAGCTTACGCGGGATTTCTTGGTAAGAGTTATTTTGTAGGAATCCAGACCATTGGCGACTACAGAGGTATCGATGCTTCCGGTTATAAAATAGCCGTTTGTTACTTCCTGTGCTGTGGCGATGTTTCCGCTTTTGGCGGTATCTTCTACAATGGTTATCTTATCGTAATCCACATCTTCTTTTGGTACTGTAATGCTGCCCACTGATATGGGAGAAGAGGTGTCCAGCGTGTAGAGTTCGGTTATGTTTACTGCAAAGTTCAGATTCTGTCCTTCTTTTGTCTGCATGGTGTTTATTCCTATTACTTCACCGAATTCATTTAAAAGAGGACCTCCACTGTTTCCGGGGGAGATGGCGGTATCAGTCTGAATATAATTAACATTTTCTATTACTCTTGAACTGTTTGATATGATTCCTGTACTAAAAGTGTTATCAAGGCCCAATGGATTTCCGATTGCATAAGCAGTTTCTCCGGTTTTGGGAGCATATCTGCTAAGCGTCAGAGGTGTTCCTGCGTTAGGTACGCTTAAGAGCGCCAGGTCTTTCTCTTTGTCATAGCCAAGGATTGTAGTGACTTTATACTCTTTTCCAGTGGTCAGTTTAACGGTTATAGAGGAGGCATCTTCTATCACATGGTAATTTGTAGCAAGTATGCCTTTCTCTAGAAAGAAGCCGGAACCAAGGCCTTGGTCAGTTGTGATCTGTACGACAGAAGGAGAGCATTTTTCTGCTATTACAGATGCCTTTGGTACATCCTTGTCCGTACGTGTATCTTTTCCCACGGTTACTTTGAGGGTTGCTTCACCAAGACCATCTTCGGTTTTAAGGGTTATAGTGGTTGAACCTGTTTTGGTAGAGGTTGGTTTGAGATAGAGTTTTAAACTGTCTTGGTCGACCGGCCAGTCACCCCATTCACAGGTTATTAAGCTTTTATCTCCGACAGTGTAGAGTATTTGCTCATCATCTGAGGAATTCTTAACGGTGATTGTCACGTAGCTCTTCTGATTTAAGGAGATCTCTGAGGTGCTGACGGTGAGTTTTGAATCGATGATGGTTACTTTACAGGTGTAGGTGCCGTTTTTGTCCCTGGCAGTGATGGTTGTGGTGCCGGCAGCTTTGGCTGTTACAAGTCCTTTTGAACTTACTGTTGCAACCTTTTTGGAGGAACTGGTCCAGGTAACGGTTCCTTTGGCACCGGTAAGCTTAAGTGCAGCGGTGTTTCCCTTCTGAAGCTTTAAGGTGGTTTTATTTAGGAAAGGTTTTCTTACGGTTACCTTGCAAGTGTATTTTTTTCCGCCCACGGTAGCAGTTACAGTTGTAGTACCTGCCTTAATACCGGTTACCACTCCTTTGCTGGATACAGTTGCTATCTTTTTGCTGCTGGTAGTCCAGGTGACTTTTGAGGAGGTTCCGGTTATTTTTAAAGTAAGAGTACTTCCTGTATATACAGTTGCATTGGTGGTGCTTAATTTAACGGCAGCAGCTTCAGCATAACTAACGATGGGAATACCAGGAATGGCAGCCGGGGATAGTGCAAGAGCAGCAGCTGTCATTATTATCAGAGCTGTTTTCTTAATCTGTTTCATTATGTACTCCTTCTTAATGTTATGTACAATTATTTAGAATGACTTTATTATACATTATTTGCTATTACAGGGCAAGTATATAGTAATAACAGCCCACGGTAAGACCGTGAAGGATATTACTATTAATATGTCGGTTATGATTGGGTTATACTTGAGGCGTTTCCGCTTCAGAGTTCAAAATCCATAAGAAGGGCGGCAAGCTGTACCTGGACAGGTGGCAGAATACCAAACTCGCTGTAAAGCACCCAGACAATGGTATCCTTTCAACCAGGCACAACTGCCGCCGTTTTAGTGTTATTATGAAGCCTTCCATGAAAAATTCCTAACTGTCAGGAAAGCTCATCTGTTTATTTGCAATTGTTCACTTTATCACCTGTTTGAGCAGGTTTATCGATATCAGGAACATCTCCGTCACCATACTCTGTATTATAATCATAATCCAGATTGATCTTATCTAAAGTATTATAGCCTGATAACCCATCCTTCTGGCTGTCGGTATGAGCTTTGATATTATTATTTTTCAGTGCCACTGATTTACTCCTTTCCTGTCAGAATAATAAGTATGATGTACATTGACAGGAAAATTATTCAGTTATCAGACGCACACTAGTTGTTTTCCCTGCTTTTCTGTATAAATGCAAGGATAATCTTAAAGCTCTCCTCCATGGACTGATATACAGAAGCATCTACAAGCTGTTTGTTTCCGGCATATTCGCAGAGAAAACTGGAAAATGCTACAAAACGCACATACTGACGGAGCAGGTCAAATTTATCTGTATCAAGATAGCCTTTAATAATTCCATAATTATAGTTTGTTATCGTAAGGACAGTTTCTTTCTCTGTACTGTCTAATTTTTCAGTCAGTTCATCAAGCTTGTTTTCAACAAAGAGTTCTTTCAAGTCGGTGTTTAAGTTGTTCATTTCTTCAGTCATTCATCTAAATCCTTTCTGTTTACGAATCGATTCCTTTTTCTGTTTGCTTTCATCTGTATGCCTTGGCAGGCTTTATTATGATACCACATTTCCGGCATCAGAATCAATTCCAGAAAGTACAGAATAAAACAATCGTGTTCATAATAAAGTTTCCTGGAAATGTGAATTCTTCACACTTATCCTATTATAAAGAAACCAACTGCTGCGATTATATATATGGATACCAGTTTCAGACCTTCCATCCAATTTGATCTTCCGGATTTGACCACCTGGTTTGCTACTAACACGCTGGAGAAGAGCAGAAACAGCTCTACCGGTTTTAATACAATACTCATAGGCGCATATATAAGGCTGATAAGTACCGACACCGGGATAACAAAGAGTGCGATTTGAAGACTGGAACCTACAGCTATTTCTATGGCAATATCCATCTTATTCTTAAGAGCCATTATTATGGCAGTACTATGTTCGGCAGCATTTCCTACAATCGGAATAAGGATTATACCGATAAACATTTCAGAGATGCCGGCAGAGGAGGTCATAGGCTCTATGGTTTCGACCAGAAGTTCTGACTCAAATGCAATTAATATGGTACAGATTGCCAGTATAATAACACTTAATTTGAGACTCCATTTGGAATCGAAATCTTCCGCATGTTCCACTCCGTATAGGTCTTTCTGAGTCCTGAAGGAATAAATCATTCCCAGAACATAGATGATAAGCATGATAATACTTGTTATGATGCTAAAGCTTTCATATTTAGAGGAAACAAGTGTTTCTGATACATGGTATGTAAAAACTGCAGGAATGGACAGTCCAATAACTGCAAAGAGCAGCATGGTGGCAGTAAAAGTACCAAGCTGGGAATCATACTTTAGTTCCTTGTGTTTTAACCCTCCGGCTAAGATGCTGCAGCCCAGTACCAGGAGTATGTTTCCAAGGACGGAACCTACCAGGGAAGCCTTTACCACTTCAAAGAGTCCTGCTCTTATGGCAAAGAAACTGATAATTAATTCGGTGGCATTTCCAAAGGTGGCATTTAAGAAACCTCCAAATTTGGGACCTGTGTAAGCGGCTATTTCTTCTGTTGCAGTTCCCAGTAAACCGGCTAGGGGAACAATGGATAAGCATATCAGAAAAAAGGTCAGTGTAGAATTCCATTTCAAATAGTAGCCTAAAATGGAAAAAGGAACACAGAGTAAAAGGAATTTTAGATATTTCATATGTAAAAGTCCAGTAGTGCCATTGTATACTAAGAGCAAAAGAGTCGCTGGCATCCTTTCCGTATTATATTTCTTTGCTCCCAACATTGGTATCTTAACTCTGTGCCTCTAATTGTTCTGCCTGACATACCGAATGTACCCTGAATTATACTCCTGCGTATTTATAAAATCAATGAGTCAATATTAATAGAAAACCAGAAATATACTGTAGGATATCACCAAAGAAGTTTCACTTCAAACTGTGCATATTTGTATACAATTCGAATTACTGTATCACAAGTCTATAGAAAAAGATCATGAGACAGCAGGGGGTGATTTTGGAGGTTACAAAGCAGGTGCTGGGCTAGGGTTTAACATGATAAAAATCAGACGATATTTAAGAGCAGGATTCTTCTATTTACATAATTCTGTTTTAACAGTTAAGAAGCGTATAGTCAATTAATCCTAGGGGTTTTTTAAACACCGCACAAATCAAGGAATCAGCTGATTTTACAGGGATTCAGGGGACAAAAATCATCTTGACAAAAAGAATCGATTTACAGTATATTTTGTATGAAAAAGGTGATTTAGTCACCTTAAGAAATCAAGAAATTCACTTTTCTAATAATCGATAAGGTCAGTGCGGTGATGGAGGGCGAAGAGAGGTTTCAGATTATTGATTACAATAAGATGACAAAAGGAGTCGAAATTATGGATTTAGCAATGATAATTAGTATAATTTTCGCATTCGGTATGTTAATAGGTGCCTTTGTATTAGACGGAGGGCATGTCGGAGCATTGCTCAGCCTTACACCTGCCATGATCGTTATCGGTGGTACCATCGGAGTTGTCGGAGTGTCCTTTCCGGTATCGGTGCTCAAAAATATACCTAAGGTTCTTGGAATAGCTTTTCGCAATAAGAAAGAAAACAGAAAAGAAATCATCGAAATCTTCTATAAAATAGCAAATATCGCCAGAAGCAACGGTCTGTTATCCTTGGAAACAGAGCTTCAGAATAATCAATATGATCCCTTTATCAAAGATGGATTACAGCTTGTTATGGACGGAACAGATCCTGAAATCATAAAGAAGATCCTGGAAACGAAACTTGACAATATGGAATTCAGGCATTCCAAAGGCATTGCAGTATTTGAAGCAGCCGGCGGTTATGCACCAACCCTGGGAGTACTTGGTACCGTTATGGGTTTGGTACATGTATTGGGTAATCTGTCCGGCGATACGGCGGCACTTGGTGAGTCCATTGCCATTGCGTTTATTGCAACCATGTACGGTGTTGGTACGGCCAACCTTCTTTGGCTTCCTATAGCTACGAAACTAAAGGAAATAGATACAGATGAACTGGTTACTAAAAATATGATGATGGATGGAATACTGATGATTCAGGAAGGCGGTAATCCGGCATTAATCGTAGAAAGGCTAAAGGGATACTTAGATGATGAAAAAGAAGGAGAAGAAGTCAGAGAACAGTGAGAGATGGCTTCTGACATATTCTGACTTAATAACTTTGCTAATGATTTTGTTCGTTTTATTCTATTCTATCAGCAGCGCAGATCAGGATAAGTATGAAGACATTGCGGCATCCTTAAGAGATGCTTTTGGAAGCAATGCCCAGGGCGGGACTATTATACCTCAGGGCGGTGGTGTGTTAAACGGCGGTCAGACAATAGATCCCGGAAACGGAAATGGTAACGGTACAGAAACAGAAGCTGGTGAAGGGAAAGGTACCGGAATAGAAGATATAACGGAAGTTAGCAAAGAAGAATATACCCAGCTTAAAGAGTGGCTTTATGAAGCAATCGGAAACGGAGAATTCAAGGACAGCTTAAGTATCAGCATTATGGATAGCGGGATTGTTATAACCCTCTCCAACGATGTATTATTTGACAGCGGACAAGCAGACATTAAAAGCAATATGAAGAAAAATCTGGACATTATAGCACAGCTCTTAAAGCAGGTGGATAATAAGATCCAAATTGGCGGACATACAGACAACGTACCTATGAACCGTGGAATATTTACCTCCAACTGGCAGCTGTCAGCCCAAAGAGCGGCTAATGTTGTAGAATATATGGTAAATGAATATGGAATTGATCCGAAACGAATGGTAGCCAGCGGATATGGTGAATATGATCCCATAGCCTCCAATAAAACCAAAGAAGGCAGAGCAAAGAACAGAAGAATCAGTATAACTATTCTATTTAATAATAATGGANNTACTGATGAAAATAATCAATAAAAAAGCCATATCAAGAAGGCCCTGTAATTCCTTAATCTGTAAGGACAAGGAATTACAGGACCTCTTTTTCTGCCTTAAAGCATACGGTAAAGAGTAAAATACTGGAATGACTATGCTATAAATCACGTTGTTATAATTAGGAAATCAATACATGTAATCGTAAAATAGTATTGACAAATAAACATTTCCATTGTACACTTTAACGAGTAAAAGTGTTAAACTACACAACTTTAAAGTGAAATCGCTTTAAACTGATATACAGTAGGAGGAGAACATGAAAAAAAGATTATTAGCAGGGTTATTATCGGCCTCTATGGTCGTATTGGCACTTACAGGCTGCGGAGTGAAGGATAACAGTACCACAGGCAGCAGTAACACAGAAACAGAGGGGAAGATATACCGAATCGGTATCAATCAGTTAGTAGAGCATGATGCGTTAGATGCTTCTTATAAAGGTTTTGTGGATGCCCTTGCAGAAGCCGGCTATGTAGAAGGCAAGAATCTGGAATTGGACTATCAGGTAGCACAAGGGGATATGTCAACAGCAGGTACCATTGCAACGAAACAGGTAAATGACAAGCCTGATCTGATACTTTCCATTGCAACACCATCTGCACAGGCAGTAGTAAATGCAACAAAGGATATTCCAGTATTGGTAACCGCAGTAACTGACCCTGCAAGAGCAGGTCTGGTAGCCTCGAATGAAGCTCCTGGGGGTAATGTATCCGGTACCTCAGATCTAACACCTGTTAAGAAGCAGATCGAACTGTTAAAACAGCTGGTACCTGATGCGAAGAAGATTGCGGTACTTTATTCTTCCAGCGAAGTGAATTCCGTGGTACAGGCTGATCTTGCAAAAGCAGCCGGTAAGGAACTTGGAATTGAAGTAATTGATTCAACGGTATCAAATTCCAATGAGATACAGCAGGTAGTTCAGTCACTGGTTGGAAAAGTAGAAGCTATCTATGCTCCCACTGATAACCTTATTGCATCCGCTATGTCTACCGTAGCACAGGTTGCCAATGCAAATAATCTGCCGGTAATCTGCGGTGAAGGCGGTATGGTAGACAAGGGCGGACTGGCTACCTATGGTATCGATTATTATGAACTGGGAGTATTAACCGGTAAGCAGGCGGTTAAAATACTTGAGGGTACTGCTACAACAGCAGATATGCCTATAGAATACCTGCCGGATGAGAAATGTACACTTCAGATTAATTCTGAAGTAGCAAAGCAGCTGGGAATCATAATACCGGAGGAACTGCAGAGCAATTAACATAGGTTGACTATCAGATTATTTCTGTAAGTGTCCATACAGTCAAAAGGCTGTCCCGGGGGCTGCTGCAATGGCAGGCCGCTGGGGCAGACTTTTCATTTCTCAGAAGTATAAAGCAGCAGGAAGGGAAGGTTAAGAAATTTAATGGAATCATATATTTTATCAATACTTGGAGGAACCTCTCAGGGGCTTGCCTGGGCGGTTCTGGCTATAGGTGTATACGTGTCATTTCGAATATTGGATTTTCCCGATCTGACAAGTGAAGGCAGCTTTGCATTGGGAGGCAGTGTCAGCGCGGTCTGTATCGCCGGTCTGGGGCTTCATCCGGTAGTAAGTCTTCTGATATCAATAGCAGCAGGTATGGCGGCAGGTGCTATTACGGGTATCTTACATACCAAATTAAGAATTCCCCCCATACTTTCCGGAATTCTTACCATGATAGCTCTGTATTCCGTCAATCTTGGAATTATGGGAAAAGCCAATACTCCTTTACTGGCTAAGAAGACAATCTTATCAATGGCTCTGGATCTATTCTCAGAAAAAACAGGCATCAGCTATAATCTGCTACAGATATTGATTACTATGGGGCTGGGAATGATTTTCGTAGTACTGGTAATTATCTTCCTGTACTGGTTTCTTGGAACCGAAACCGGGTGTGCTCTTCGTGCTACCGGCAATAATGAAGCAATGGTGCGGGCCCAGGGAGCTAATACAGATGCCTTGAAGATTCTTGGACTTATGGTGGGAAATGGACTCATTGCCCTTTCTGGCGGACTGGTTGCCCAGACCCAGGGCTTTGCGGACGTATCAATGGGTGTAGGTGCCATTGTAATTGGACTAGCTTCTATTGTTGTGGGAGAGGTAGTATTTAAGAAAGTGCGCTCTTTTGCTGTCAGACTGATCTCTATTGTTGTAGGGTCTGTTATCTACCGAATTATTATTGCAACGGTATTATTCCTTGGTTTTAATACCAATTATCAGAAGTTATTAACTGCCGTACTGGTTGCAGCAGCTTTGGCCATACCTGTATTCAAGAAGGAAAAGGTCAGGATAGTAAAGGAGGCAGAATAATGCTTGAGATTAATGAATTATATAAAACCTTTAATGCCTATACCATAAATGAAAAGAATGTCTTTAAGGGACTCAATCTGGAACTTAAGAAGTCGGATTTTGTTACGGTTATAGGCGGCAATGGTGCGGGCAAATCGACTATGCTTAATATGATAGCAGGTGTATATTATGCGGACAGCGGTAATATAAAACTGGATGGAATTGATATAACCAGAATGCCAGAATATAAAAGAGCTGCCTATCTGGGGAGAGTCTTCCAGGATCCAATGATGGGCACAGCAGCACATATGGAAATTGAGGAGAATCTTGCGCTTGCGTATCGCAGAGGTAAGAAGAGAGGCTTGGGCTGGGGTATCTCCAAAGCAGAAAAAGAGTTGTTTGCAGAACAGCTTAAGAAACTGGATCTGGGACTTGAAAGCAGACTCACCTCCAAAGTCGGTCTTCTCTCAGGCGGTCAGAGACAGGCACTGACCTTATTGATGTCAACACTTAAGAACCCGAAGCTCCTGCTTCTGGATGAGCATACAGCCGCGCTGGACCCAAAAACAGCCCAGAAAGTGCTGGAACTGACGGACAATATCATAAGAGAGAATGCACTGACAGCTTTTATGATTACTCATAACATGAAGCATGCCATTCAATATGGCAATCGTTTGATTATGATGCATGAAGGCAGAATAATCTTTGATATCTCAGGAGAAGAAAAGAAAAAACTTCAGGTAAAAGATCTGCTGGAGAAATTTGAGAGTGTCAGCGGAAGTGAATTCAGCAATGACAGGATGCTATTATCCTAGAGCTTTTTAAAGAACTCTGGATTATATTTGATTACTCCATGAAGGAATATCTGGTAAAAAGAAAATCTACTCATATTCGACATAATATGTTATAATTATAAACTGATAGTTGGTTTTTATAACAGTCTGATTAAACAGGACGGATATTACAAGGCAGTATAAGCTGAGCTGGTATTCTACTGAGTTCACCTTATCAGGACGTAACGTAATTGGAGGATATGGAGTATGAGATTTATTTCCATAGATAGAGTTGCACCCGGTGATGTTCTTGCTAAACCGATTTATGGCAATCAAGGGATTATATTATTAAGAGAGAACCTGGAGTTAACAGAAAGTATTTTAGCCAGATTAAAGACTCTGGGTTACACAGGGTTATACATCGATGATGACATCTCAGACGGAATCGTTATTGAAGACATCGTAGATGAAGGACTTAAGCTCCGGGCAGCTACCAGGCTGGAGGAAATTGTTAACAGCAATGGAAGTATAACAGAAATGCTTCCTATGATTAAAGAAATCGTTGGCAGTGTTATTACGAATAAAGATGTAGAACTTAATATGCGCCATTTATGGGGCCATCATGAGTATACTTATCTTCATTGTGTCAATGTAGCAATACTGGCAGTCAGTGTTGGCATTAAACTGAATCTGCCCGCAGATGATCTGAATTATCTTGGGACAGCAGGGATACTTCATGATATCGGTAAGAAGCAAATTCCATCTGAACTTCTGGATAAGAAGGAAAAGTTAACAGATGAAGAATACGAGGCTCTAAAGAAACATCCGGAATATGGTTATGCCATGCTTTTAGGTGCTCAGGAACTTACCAGTGTTACCAGGGCAGGTGTATTGCAGCATCATGAAAGGTATGACGGTTCAGGATATCCAAGAGGCTTAAAAGGAAATGAGATAACTCTCTATGCCCGGATACTGGCAGTGGCAGATACTTACGATGCCATGACCTCGGACAGGGCTTACAGAGATGCATTTGCTCCCTCTGAAGCTGTTGAATACCTTATGGGAAATGGCAACCTTCTCTATGATAATATGGTAATTGATGCCTTTATTAAGTGTGTTACGATATATCCCATCGGTTCCTGCGTAGAGTTGAATAATGGGATACAGGCAATTGTCCTGAAAAATTATTCTGATTGTATACTAAGGCCGGTAATCAGAACCATAGATACAAAAGAAGTGTTAGATCTTAAAAATGAGTCCAGGTATTTAAACTATTGTATAACCAAGCTGGTAATCTAAAGCGTAAGGTTAAAGTATAATTTTATTATATTGACAAATAATATTAGGACTGATATCATGATAGAAGCAAAAGGCGAAGATGTTCTTTAGAAGGGCATTTTCGCTTATTTTTCGATATACAGACTGTTTGGAATAATTTTGAAGTACTCAAATGAAACTGGTAACTATGAAATTAATAATATAAGGGAGAGGATTATATGAATCGTTTTTCAAAGCAGGATATAATCAGGATGGTAAAGGAGGAAGACGTAGAATTTATCAGACTTCAGTTTACGGATATCTTCGGTACTCTGAAGAATGTGGCCGTTACTACCAGTCAGCTTGATAAAGTGCTGGATAATAAGTGCATGTTTGACGGTTCTTCCATTGAGGGATTTGTACGTATAGAGGAATCTGATATGTATCTGTACCCGGATCTTGATACCTTTGAGATATTTCCCTGGAGACCGCAGCAGGGAAAAGTAGCCAGATTTATATGTGATGTCTACAGGCCGGATGGTACTCCCTTTGAAGGAGATCCCAGATATATTCTTAAGAAAGTAGTGGAAGAAGCAAAGGAATTGGGATATACCTTCCAGGTAGGACCGGAATGTGAATTTTTCTTGTTTAACACCTTGGATAACGGTGAACCAAGTCTTGATACCATGGAAAAAGGCGGTTATTTTGATGTAGGACCTTTGGATAATGGTGAGAATGCAAGACGTGAGATGGTCTTAACCCTTGAAGATATGGGATTTACCATAGAAGCCTCTCATCATGAGGTTGCACCGGCTCAGCACGAAATTGATTTTAAATACGACCATGCCATGAAGACGGCAGATAATATCATGACCTTTAAGCTGGTTGTAAGAACTGTAGCCAAAAGGCATGGACTTCATGCTACTTTTATGCCAAAGCCCAAATTTGGTGTAAACGGTTCAGGAATGCATATAAATATGTCAATTGAGAAAGATGGCAGGAATATCTTTGATGACCCCAACGGCAAGCTTGGTCTTAGCACAGAAGCATATCAGTTTATAGCTGGTATTATGCAGCATATGCCCGGTATGGCTTCTATTACGAATCCTTTGGTAAATTCCTATAAGAGACTTACCCCCGGCTACGAAGCACCTGTATACATTGCTTGGAGTGCCACCAACAGAAGCCCGCTTATCCGTATACCGGCAGCAAGAGGAAGCAATGCAAGAGTAGAGCTCAGATGCCCTGATTCTGCGGCTAATCCTTATCTGGCACTGGCTGTCTGCCTGGCTGCAGGTCTTGACGGTATTAGGAATAAGCTGACACCTCCTGACAGCGTGGATCAGAATATTTTTGAAATGAGTGAAGCAGAGAAAGCTGAGAAAAATATTAAGAGCCTGCCCTCCAGTCTAAAAGAAGCCTTAACTGCTCTGGAACAGGATGATCTGATAAAAGGAGTTCTTGGAGCGCATACGACGAAGAAGTATCTGGAAGCAAAATATTCCGAATGGAACCAATACGCTGTACAGGTGTCAAAGTGGGAGACTGATCAATACTTACACCGCATTTAAATATTTATGCATAAAAAGCGTGGAGGTGATCGAATGTGCCCAGTATAATTATAGCTTTCCCTAAAATGGAAGATACCGTGAGCATTAAAAATGCGCTGGTACGAAATGGATACGATGTCAATGCAACCTGCACCACCGGGGCGCAGGTTGTAACCATATNNCTTTTCTGACATGCATTACAGCCAGTTAAACGGGTATCTGCCCAAAGGTTTTGAGATGCTTCTCATAGCCTCCCCCAACAAATTGGAAGAATGTACAGATAATAATATTGTCTGTCTTAGCATGCCAATTAAAATGACCGACCTTGTGAATACCCTTCAAATGATGTTTTACAATTATTCCCGACGCAGGAAGAAAGAGAAGGATAAACCGAAACCCAGAACAGATGCGGAGAAGGAAGTCATTAACAAAGCCAAGCTTGTATTGATGGAACGAAACAATATGACAGAAGAAGAAGCACATAGATATATTCAAAAGAACAGTATGGACAGCGGCACCAATATGGTTGAAATGGCTGAAATGATTCTAAGCTTGATGTAGGATAGGGGCTATGGTAAAATAGGAGTGCTTATGTATCCTTATTTACCATAACCCCTTTTCATTTATAATCAAGGGACAAGCCATTCAGGGTGAGGTAACAGCATTATATGCAATACATATAGCATTTTTGAAGTATTTTCGTCAGGAAATGTCATTTAAAATAGTAGTTAACATCCTATCTGTATGCTGAACAGGTCCTAAGTTATATACGAAAATAAAAGCCGTTCAGCTGTTAAGAATGAAATTATAAGTGTTAACGGAGGTATTTATGAAATTTACAAAAATGCATGGTTGTGGAAATGATTATGTCTATGTGAACTGCCTGAGAGAAAAAGTAACTGATCCGTCTGCCTTGGCCATTGCTGTCAGCGACAGACATTTCGGCATCGGCTCTGACGGTCTGATACTCATTAAAGCTTCCGGTAAAGCGGATTTTATGATGGATATGTATAATGCCGACGGCTCTTCCTCCGGTATGTGTGGAAATGGAATTCGTTGTGTGGCAAAGTATGTGTATGATTATGGCCTAACCCAGGAAAAAGAGATTTCCATAGAGACCGGTGCCGGTATCAAGTACCTGTCACTAACGACAATAGACGGCAAAGTTACAGAGGTAACGGTTGATATGGGAAATCCGATTACAGAGCCTTCACTGGTACCTGTAAAAAGTCAGGAGGATAGTGTAATTGACAAACCTATTCATGTGGGAGATAAAGATTACCGTATAACCTGTGTATCCATGGGAAATCCTCATGCTATAGTATTTGTCGAGGATACAAAGAAGATCGAAATTGAGAAAATTGGCCCGTTATTCGAGCATCACGAATGGTTTCCCCAGAGAACCAATACAGAATTTATCCACGTAATTGACAGAAAAAATATTGATATGAGAGTATGGGAAAGAGGTTCAGGTGAGACCCTGGCCTGCGGTACCGGAGCTTGTGCCAGTGTTTATGCCTGTATCCTTAACGGACTTACAGAGGATGAGGTAAGGGTTAAGCTGCTGGGCGGCGAACTGACTATTCGTTATGACAGAGAAAAGAACAGAATATTTATGACCGGCCCTGCTGTTACGGTATTTGACGGTGAACTGCTCTGATCCAATATGAAAGCGATGGAAGGGTTGTCAGAGGCTTACTAAGTAGTGAGAAGTTGGCTATAATTACTCCTGTCAATTGCAGCGAACAAGAAAGCCTGTATAACAGCTTTTATAAAAATATAAAGAAAGCAAGGTTGAATAAAAATGCGTATTCAACTATTGATTTAATTGCGCATCGCAAGCGCAGGTGGTATAAAGATGTTTAAAATCAATGATAATTATTTGAAACTGCCGGGAAGCTATTTATTTTCCGATATTGCAAAGAAAGTGAAAGCTTTCGGTGATGCCAATCCGGATAAGAAGATAATCCGTTTAGGTATTGGTGATGTAACTCTTCCTCTGGCACCGGCAGTAATCGATGCCCTTCATAAGGCAACAGATGAAATGGGAAACAAAGATAGCTTTAAAGGTTATGCACCGGATCTTGGATACGATTTCCTTCGTGGTCTTATAGCAGAAAATGACTATAAATCAAGAGGAGTAACAATCGCCCTGGATGAAATCTTTGTAAGTGACGGAGCGAAAAGCGATTCCGCCAATATTCAGGAAATCTTCTCCCAGGATAATAAAATTGCCGTATGCGATCCCGTATATCCGGTTTATGTAGATTCCAATGTAATGGCTGGCAGAACCGGAGATTATCTTACAGATACCGGCAGATGGACCAATGTTATCTATATGCCCTGCACCAGTGAGAATAACTTCGTACCTGAATTCCCGAAAGAAGATCCCGATATTATCTATCTGTGTTATCCGAACAATCCTACAGGCTCTACTGTTAGTAAGTCCGTATTGCAGGATTGGGTAGATTATGCCAATCGTATCGGTGCTGTAATTATCTATGATGCTGCTTATGAAGCCTATATTTCAGAAGAGGATGTTCCTCATACGATCTATGAGTGTGAAGGAGCAAAGACCTGTGCCATCGAGCTTAGAAGCTTCTCCAAAAATGCCGGTTTTACCGGAACCAGACTTGGCTTTACTGTAATTCCCAAGGAGTTAAAAGCAGGCGATGTAATGCTTAACAGCTTATGGGCAAGACGTCATGGAACCAAATTCAATGGTGCACCCTATATTATTCAGGCTGCCGGTGCTGCAGTATACAGTGCAGAGGGAAAGAAACAGACCAGTGAACAGATAGCTTATTACATGAACAATGCAAAGGTTATCAAGGAAGGCCTTGAAAGCGCCGGTTATAGTGTGTCCGGTGGCGTAAATGCGCCTTATATCTGGCTTAAGACACCTGATAAGATGACCTCCTGGGAGTTCTTTGATTATCTGCTGAATACCGCCAATGTTGTTGGTACTCCCGGTTCAGGTTTCGGACCCAGCGGTGAGGGATATTTCCGTCTGACTGCTTTTGGTACCTATGAGAATACCGTAGAAGCCATAGAGCGTATCAAGAAATTATGATCTACCCGGAGTTCTTAAAACAAAATGATTATATAGCAATAACAGCTCCCTCCGACGGCAACCGTAAGGAAACAGATTTCAACCGGTTGAATAACGGAATCAGGAACCTGAAAGACATGGGCTTTCAGGTTCTTGAGGGAGCTCTTATACGTAGCAGCACAAAGGGCAGAAGTGGCGATGGAAAAGCCAGAGCAGAAGAACTGGAGGCTTTTATACAGGAAAAGGATGTAAAATGGATCATCGGAGCCAAAGGCGGAGATTTTCTTATGGAAATGCTGTCCTTCTTTGACTTTGACAGTATCAGAAAGCATCCTGTATGGTATCAGGGTTATTCAGACAATACCGGTCTTACCTTTACCATAACTACCCTTTGTGATATTGCTGCTGTGTATGGCGGTAATTTCAATGATTTTGGTATGAAAGACTGGCATAAAAGCCTTATTGATAACATAAAGATTATAACCGGTGAGCGTATTGTACAGGACAGCTTTGAGCTGTATGAAGATGGTTTCTATGATCAGCCTACGGGTCTGGAAGGTTATGTCCTGACAAAACCTGTTGCTTTAAAACAGGTATCGGGAGAAGAGGGAGTACCTTTGACCGGCCGTCTGTTAGGCGGCTGTCTGGATGTACTCCTGAATCTGTGCGGTACCCGTTTTGACCAGACCGCTGCTTTTGTGGAAAAATATAAGGAGGAGGGAATCCTCTGGTATCTGGAAAGCTTCGCCCTTAACAGTGACAGTCTGATGCGCGGCTTGTGGCAGTTAAAAGAGGCTGGCTGGTTTAAGTATGCCAAAGGTTTTATCTTTGGAAGACCCGCTTTCTATGAAGAGAATTATGGAATAACCTATGAAGAAGCAGTGACTTCCGTGTTAAAGGATGTTCCTGTTATTCTGGAGGCAGATATTGGGCATAAAGCTCCAAGCTTTACGGTGATTAATGGCAGTATGGGAACTTTTGTATATAAGGATGGTAAGGGGAAGTTAATCATGGAATATCGATAGGATATTATATGGCATTGTCTTACAATTTTTTAATCGGTTAGATTGCTTTCCAAAGGACAAATTTACAATACGTTAAAAGTATAATTATAACTGTTTATAAGTGATTTAATAATTTAGCGTGAAAAAGTAATTTTACCCCTTGTCAGATAATATTTTCTGTGATAATATAGCTTAAAAGTAATTCTTGTATATTTATAAAGGCTGAGATAGAGACTGACCTTTAGGGATTTCACTTAAAGACAGGAATGGCGTGCCACCGACTGAGAGCATGCCTTTGGTGATAGCTATTGGAAGGAACACTCTGGAGCTCGTGAGCTGAAGAAGCAGAGTTGATTTAACAGATGAAGCCAGTATCTGGTGTATGTTAAGAAACGAACTTGCAGTAGGTTTATGCGCGGCACGCGTTATGTGCTTGAGAGGAAAGCTGATGCTTTCAACGCGGGTGGTACCGCGGGTTAACTCTTAACGTAAGACGATTGCCTTTTTTGCAGCCGCTGTTGAATTCCCGTCCCGGATAATTATGTGTTTTTGCACATAATTATCCGGGACTTATTTTTTTGTTTCAGAGGAGGAACATCATGGAATTTGTTAAAGGAATCAAGGAAAAGGATGTATTAGAAATTAGCGATATACTTACCGGAGACTGGTTTGGTAAAGAGGTTGTTTTAAGAGGGTTCGTTCATACTGTCAGAGATATGGGAGAGATCTCCTTTGTGGTACTGCGTAAATATGAAGGACTTGTACAGTGTGTAATCGACAGTAAGGTAAAGGGTCTTGAGGGTAAAGCTTTAAAAGAAGGAATGACCATCGAGGTAAAAGGAATTGCAGGAACCGAAGACAGAGCTCCCAACGGATTTGAAGTCCGTCTTACTGATATCAGGGTATTATCTGAACCTGCAAAAGATTCTACTATGCCGTTAGCAATCAGTAAATGGAAGTTAAATACTTCTTTGGAGACAAAATTATCCTTAAGACCCATTGCATTAAGAAATGTTAGAGAAAGAGCCATATTTAAGATTCAGGAGGGGTTAGTAAGAGGATTTCGTGACTTTATGTTCCAGAATCATTTTACAGAAGTAAGGACTCCAAAGATTGTTGCCGGTAATGCAGAAGGGGGTGCCAATGTATTTAAGCTTGAATACTTCGGTAAGAAAGCTTTCCTGGCACAGAGTCCTCAGTTCTACAAACAGACCATGGTTGGAATCTATGACAGAGTTTTTGAAGCTGCACCGGTTTTTCGTGCAGAAAAGCATAACACTACAAGGCATTTGAATGAATATACCAGCCTTGATTTTGAAATGGGTTATATTGATGGCTTTGAAGATATTATGGATATGGAAGCAGCTATGCTTACCTATACCTTTGAATTCTTAAAGAAAGAATATGCCAAGGAGTTGAAATTGTTAGATGTGAAACTGCCAGCAGCAGACAATATCCCTGCCGTACGTTTTGATGAAGCAAAGCAGCTGGTTGCAGAAAAATATGACCGAAAGATTAAGAATCCCTATGATCTGGAACCGGAAGAAGAGATTCTGATCGGTAAGTATTTTAAAGAGGAGCATAATAGTGACTTTGTCTTTGTAACTCATTACCCCTCTAAGAAAAGACCTTTTTATGCAATGGATGACCCGGCAGATAATAAATTTACCTTAAGCTTTGACCTGTTATTCAAAGGCATGGAAGTGACCACCGGAGGACAAAGAATCCACAATTATGAAGAGCTGGTGGATAAGATGGTGAAGAGAGGAATGGATACGGAGGAGTTCACCAATTACCTGATGATTTTCAAGCATGGAATGCCGCCTCACGGAGGACTTGGAATCGGTCTGGAGCGACTTACCATGAAGCTTTTAGATGAGCAGAATGTAAGAGAGACTACTCTTTTCCCAAGAGATGTATCAAGATTGGAACCTTAATCGTTGTGGCATTATGAAATAGTGGAATTTTTGAAATTGTGGTGTTATCGTAATGGAGCGTTTAAATATGTCTAATGATTTAAGCTCAACTCTGTAAATAATGAGAAGCGGCACACCGCAAAGCAGATAGTAAGAACAGTGCAATTGAATATAGATACTCCCTATGCAATAAAGTAAACATGCATGTTGCTTAGAGGTATTATAAATCCGGCAAATGAAGTTAAATAAAAGAAGTCCTTAAAAAGGTATAGTCAGACAGGAGGAAATAATGGAAGTTACAGATAAGACCATAGATTACGTGGCAGCCCTTGCAAAGCTTGAACTGACACAGGAAGAAAAAGAAAAAGCGAAAGTTGACTTAGGCAGCATTTTAGAATATATGACTACCATGAATGAACTGGACACAGAGGGTATTCAACCCCTGTCCCATGTATTTCCCATTCATAATGTATTTCGTGAAGATGAAGTATTAAACGGACCGGACAGAGACAGTCTCTTACAAAATGCACCTGCTAAAAAAGATGGCTGCTTTATGGTTCCTAAAACAGTGGAATAAACGTGCAAACCGGATTAATGAATCTCCAATCAGAGATTGAGTATTCAGGAAAGAGGACAATATGGATATTACCAAATTATCGGCCCTGGAATTAGGGAAAAAAATCAAAGAAAAAGAAATCTCCGTATCCGAAGCGGTAAAGTTGCAGATAGACAGAATCAAAGAGAAGGACTCAGAATATAACTGTTATGTTTCCGTTCTGGAGGACAGTGCCCTTGCAGAAGCAGCAGAGGTTCAAAAGCGAATAGACAGCGGCGAACTGGACAATGCTCCTTTGGCAGGAGTACCGGTTGCTGTGAAAGATAATATCTGTACCAAAGGAATCAAAACTACCTGCAGTTCCAAGATTCTGCATAACTTTCTTCCGCCTTATAATGCAACAGTTGTAGAGCGGTTAAAGGCACAGGGTGCTGTAATAATCGGGAAGACAAATATGGATGAATTCGCTATGGGAAGCACCACAGAGACCTCCTATTTTGGAATTACCAAAAATCCCAGAAATACAGATTACGTGCCCGGCGGCTCCAGCGGTGGATCGGCAGCAGCGGTAGCAGCAGATGAAGCCTTTTATGCCCTGGGGTCTGATACCGGCGGCTCTATCCGCCAGCCCAGTTCCTTCTGTGGTGTTACCGGTATTAAGCCGACTTACGGCACCGTATCCCGTTATGGCCTGATAGCATATGCCTCTTCGTTGGATCAGATAGGACCTATTGGTAAGAATGTTGCCGACTGCGCAGCAGCCCTTGATATTATTTCAGGTCATGACAGTAAGGATTCCACCAGTGTACCCACAAAGAGTTATGAATATCTGAAAGCTCTGGACGGAGACGTCAGGGNNTAGGTATTCCCAGAGGGTATTTAGGAAACGGTCTTTCCGATGAGATTAAATCAAATATTTTAGCTGCAGCAAAGGAATTGGAGAAGCAAGGTGCGATTCTTGAAGAATTCGACTTAGAGGCAGTGGAATATGCCATACCGTCTTATTATGTAATTGCTTCTGCAGAAGCCAGCTCCAACCTTTCCAGATATGATGGTATCAAATACGGATATCGTACACCTGATTTTGATGGACTACAGGAAGTATATAAGAAGACCAGAAGTGAAGGCTTCGGCAATGAAGTAAAGCGCAGAATGATGATCGGTGCCTTTGTATTAAGCTCCGGTTACTATGACGCTTATTACAACAAAGCTTTAAGGGTAAAAGCAATTATCAAAGAAGGCTTTGATAAAGCTTTTGAAAAATATGATATTATTCTCGGACCTACAGCGCCTACCACAGCACCTAAAATCGGCGGAAGCCTGGCAGATCCCCTGCAGATGTATCTTGGAGATATCTATACGGTATCCGTTAACTTAACAGGGCTTCCGGCTATCAGCCTTCCCTGTGGTGTAGACAATAAGGGGCTGCCTGTAGGTCTTCAGTTAATCGGTAAGCATTTTGGCGAAAAGGATATCTTAAAAGCAGCCTACCGTTTTGAACAAAGCAGAAAGGAAGTGGCTCTATGAAAACATACGAAACTGTCATTGGTCTGGAAGTCCATGTAGAGCTGGCAACTAAGACAAAAATATTCTGCGGCTGTACCACCCAGTTCGGAGGAGATCCGAATACCCATTGCTGTCCGGTGTGTACCGGTATGCCGGGTACTCTTCCTGTGTTAAATAAAAAGGTAGTTGAGTTTGCAATTGCTGCAGGCCTTGCAACAGGCTGTGGTATCAATCAGGATTGCAAATTTGACCGTAAGAATTATTTCTATCCAGATCTTCCAAAGGCTTATCAGGTATCCCAGCTTTATCTTCCTATCTGCCATGACGGTGGTATTGAGATTGAGACCTCAGCCGGTACGAAGGTAGTGGGAATCCATGAAATCCATATGGAAGAAGATGCCGGAAAGTTAATCCATGATCCCTGGGAGGATTGTACACTTGTAGATTACAACCGTTGTGGTGTACCCCTTATTGAAATTGTAAGTGACCCGGATATGAGATCTGCAGAAGAAGTAATTGCATATCTTGAGAAACTTAAACTAATCCTGCAGTATCTTGGAGTTTCAGACTGTAAGATGCAGGAAGGCTCTTTAAGAGCAGATATCAATCTTTCTGTCAGAGAAGTAGGCGCCAAAGAATTCGGAACCAGAACCGAAATGAAGAATATGAACTCCTTTAAGGCTATTGCAAGAGCTATTGAAGGAGAGAGAAAACGTCAGATTGAAATGCTGGAATACGGCAAGGTTGTGGTTCAGGAAACCAGGCGTTGGGATGATAATAAGGATACCAGCTTTGCTATGCGTTCCAAAGAAGATGCGCAGGATTATCGTTACTTCCCTGAACCGGATCTGGTACCTATTCTGATCAGTGATGAATGGCTGGGAGAAATTAAGAACCGTCAGCCTGAACTTCGTGATGAGAAGATGCTTCGTTATGAGAAGGAATATGACATTCCGGCATACGATGCAGGAATTATTACCGGCTCCAAACATCTGGCAGATCTCTTTGAAGAGACTGTTAGTCTCTGTGGCAAGCCTAAAGAAGTATCCAACTGGCTCATGGTAGAGACCATGCGTCTCTTAAAGGAAGAAGAGAAAGAACCGGAGGATATTGTCTTTCATGCTGAGAATCTGGCAGGTCTCATTAAGCTCATCGGAGATAATAAGATCAATAGAACCGTTGCCAAGGAAGTATTCGAGAAAATATTCAAAGAGAATATCGATCCTGTTAAATATGTAGAGGAAAAGGGTCTTTCCATGGTTAGCGATGAAGGTCTCTTAAAGTCCACGATTGAAAGAATTGTTGCAGAAAATCCTGCCTCTGTTAATGATTATAAGAGCGGTAAAGAAAAAGCGCTTGGTTTCCTGGTTGGGCAGACCATGAAGGAAATGAAAGGGAAGGCAGATCCGGGAATGGTCAATAAGATTTTGAAAGAGATACTGGCTTAGTGATAGATCTAATTTTATAGTAGACTTGGTTAGACATATATATATAATTATTTGAGAATTGGTTTTCACAAGGGGACGGCAAATTGCCACAAAACAGAAAAACACATGCTTAAATCCAAGGTATAAGAAGTCCTAATTCTCTGGATATTTTGCCCTTGACATATGATAAAACAGATAACTCGCTTCGCTCAAACAATCTATTTTATCATATAGCGCAGACTATACAGAGAAAAGGAGTTCTTAATACCTTTCCATAGGCGCATTCGTTCTTCTGTTTTCTACTTTTGTACAATTTGCCTGAAATNNAGATATAATCATAAATAATATAAGTAGTATAAAAATTCGTGTTACAACTCTCTTCTGTCTTCTGGATTGTTATTGTTAACAGATATTCTATATTAAAGTTTTAACTGAATTCTTTTCAGTACCTGTAACCATTCAGTGTCTATAATCTCACGGTTTCTGTCACCTTTCAGTACATATAATTATCCCGTGGCTATAAGCAATCAGAATCTGTCACCTTTTACCCTATATCGCTAATTTCTTGATTTCATATTGCGCATTTATTAATAACCAGGTATTTGTTATAAAATACATTACGTTCCACACTGAAAAGCCCTGCATACCCTGGTTCTGAGCAAAGGAAAGGAACAGTCGCAGTGTTCTGATATCTTTGAACCATGCGATATATTCTTTATTATCTTCTATATATCGAAAATAAGAGGTATGTGAAGGCTCGTTAAACTGTATAACAGAACCTGTGTCATTGGCCAGTTCTATTGCCGAAAAATAATTTATAAAATTTGCGGCTGTAATTGCTGCAAAATAGGGAAATTCCCAAAGATATCCGATAATTGTAAAGCCCAGAATACTCTTTTGTGGAGTAAGCTGTATTACTGCTTTATTAATGGTGTTAAGCACGGCATCGAAAGGAAGCACACTGATGGGAAGCGTAGAGGGAGCTTTCCACTCATAGGTCAACTGATACAATACAGAATTGGCAGCCCTGCTTAATCCGATGTAGTCCACACCTTCATAGGTAATTCCGGTAGCTGCTTCAAAGGTACTTGGAGCGATTGTAATGGTTACCATGTAACCTTCCTGGTTAAGCCGTTTTGTTACTGTATTTATAAATTCAACATAGGACTGCCTATCCAGCGGCTGTATATAAGGGGTATCTATATTTACTCCATAATAACCCTTATTTCCCAGTGTTAAAAGGAGATTGTCTATAAACGCCTTCTGTACTTCCATATCGGCTGTTAAGATATGAGCAATTTCTGTATCAACGCTGTTTCCTTCCGGTGTAGCATTAATAAACATGATTGGGGCAACGCCGTAGCTTCTTGCTAATCTGACGACTTCACTATCATCAATTCCTATTAGACTGCCGTTTCGGGTGACCTGATAGGCGTAAACCGATAAGTAGGTAAGGTATGGTAACGCCTTCATTAATATTTCCTTATCAATAAAGGGATAGGTAAATCCATTCACTTCAATGGTTGCTGTTCTGGTATCGGCATAGCGTATTACGATTTCTTCCCCAATATAAAGCCCTCTGTCAGATACCCATGGATTATTGCGGAGTAGTTCCAGTATATCCGTCTGTTGAGTAAGGGAGATGCTTTCAAGGGTATCGCCCCTTTGAACAATATAAGTTATAGAAGGCTGCAATATTAAAAGTGCTTCCCCCAGAGTCAGATTATCCGGTTCTGAAAGGTCATTTTCCAGTGCGAGCCTTTCAGGCGAAACCCCATAAGCACTTGCAATTGAAGTTATTGTATCACCGGGCTGAACGATGTAAATATACATGTACACTCCACCATAATGTGGTTTTTATATTATATTTATAATAGGTAGAAGTTATTATTATTTTATTTCATTATATAACGGTACTAGAGATTATTTTTTCAACAGCAGCGTAAGCTGGTTACAGGATACATATTTTCCGAACTGAAATACAATAGCTATTCCATTTGCTTATTTTTCGTATTTGCTATACAGGCAATAAAGCCTTAAAAGCAAGTGGTATTAGCTTATATGACAAACTCATGGTTCACATTCAAAGTTATTCTTGATACATTTGCTGATGGATTGGGAAAAACATTGAATTAAGGTTATTTTAATGTTATACTTCTTGAAAGAACATATTTCCATAATATGTTATATTTCGAATCGTTGGAGGTAAAAATGGAAAATGTCACTGGTGATTTATCAGCAACCGTAGTTACGAAAGAGAAAAGAAGAGGAATACCAGGCAGTACTTTAAAATTGATTGCAATTTTTGTAATGCTGATTGATCATATAGCAGCAACTGTTATAAGTAATATCTTGGTATCTGTGAACTTTTTTATGATGGGTTCAGCAGCATCTCAGGATCCTTACTATCAAACTATGAGTGCAGTATATTTTATTATGAGAATGATAGGCAGGTTGGGATTTCCTTTATTCTGCTTTTTATTGGTAGAGGGATTTATACATACCAGAAATAAGCTGAAGTATGTTATAAGACTGGCTCTTTTCTGTTTAATATCTGAGATTCCTTTTGATTTGGCTTTTAGTGGACAGGTCTTTTATACGGGATATCAAAATGTATTTTTTACACTCCTAATTGGTTTTGTAGTAATGTGTGGGTTCCAGGTGATTTCAGAAAAATTGAAAGAGAAAAAATGGCTGCCGGTAATATCTGTAATAGGTGTAGCCGGTGGTGGATATATAGTCGCAACAGTAGTAAACAGTGGACTCTATATGCTGAATAGTATTGTTTTCGCTGCAACGGGACATTCGCTTCCTGCCTTTTTAATTTATTATAATAATACCCGTTTTATTGTAATGGCCTTCATTGGTGTAATCCTACTGCTGATAATCTATCTTGCAGGAAGAAAGCATCATAAGAGTTTTGATACCCTGTTTGCTGATTTAGCTGTTCTTGCCCTTGGAATGCAAGTGGCTAATTTATTACATACTGATTATTCTGCTTTTGGCATACTTACCATTGCAGTGTTCTATGTATATAGAAGAAGTCCTTTCAGGTCTGCACTGGCAGGTTGTATTGTATTAAACATTATGACACTGGATGAAATAACAGCATTTTTTACACTGATACCCATTGCTAAGTATAACGGTGAAAGAGGATTACGGTTAAAATATGTTTTTTATGCTTTTTATCCTGTTCATTTATTTATTCTGTATATCATATGCAGGATAATGAAGATTGTATAGGTCATAGGTAAGGCATCAATTTAGTTAGACATCAATCAAGTAAGACATCAATCAAGTAAGACATCAATCAAGTAAGGAATTAATCAAGTAAGACATTAATTTAGTAAGACATCAATCTGAGTAAGACATCAATCAAAGTAAGGCAGCAATCTAAATAAATTAAAAGGTATACAAAAAGGGTGTGTCTAAAAACTGCAATGAGTTATCAGACGCACCCTTGATATTTCTTTTTAAATATTATTTTTGTGCAAGTATACCTCTTGTTGCTAACACAGATTGACTTAAGCCCTTATATCAAAATGATACCTCTTCTCCTGTGAGTTCTCCTCAGAGGTTTCGACGGAGGAATAAAGATTACCGGAGAGGATGTCTTCTGAAGGAGAGGGGGTTTTCGCTCTGTCATAAAATTCGGTTGATACCTGATAACCTTTTGTACTCAGCTTCTTTTCCAGGGCCTCCATATGTGTGGATAACAAATGAAGTACGTCTTTGTTCTCCAGATAGAAGGTATTTTTAAGGTGATTACTTATCAGCTCTACGGATACATCCAGCGGTCCCAGATGTTCCATATTAAGGTGCAGAACTACTTTCACACCCTTTGTGATATCCAGCTCTGATTTCTTGTTTGAGTATACATAAATCTCACTGTCAGTGAACTGGTTCTTTAGCTTTACAGGCAGCTGCAAAAATGAAAACATGTTCTGAAACATATTCATATACTGCACCGTGTCCGTCATATGGGAAAGCTGTGAAGTAAGAGAGGGCATTTCATGAAACATTCCTCGCTCTGCTAACAAATTAATTTCGTTGAGTTGCCTTAATAGGCTTTCGTAATGAGAACTTAAGGGGGAGGGTTTGTTTAAGTCCTCCGGGGTCAGCGTCCAGTCGGATAATAACTTAGAATTCAGTAAGGTATGAAACTCTTTGGCGGAGAGCAGCTTCTCACTGGAGCCTGCAGGCAGGGACTCCATATCTCCTGTAAGAGATGGAGTCAAAAAGGTTAAAAGGTCCCTGGCGGAAATACTTCCGTCAGCAATGACGTTGCTGATGGAAACAGGAAGAGTATCTGTTCCTAGCAGATTCTTTATCATAATCAGAAGATTTCCTCTGTCCTGGGCAGACAACAGTTCTTTTAGCAGTGCATTGTTATCTGAAGCAGAGACTGTAAGCAGTTTATCCATTATATCTGAGGCCGTTTGCTTTACATTAAGAGGGTCAAACAGGGAATAATCTTTCAGTAAATTGGCCAGCTCAGTGGCATGAGCAGTATCTAGGGTCCCATTTAGAACACTATTGATTACCTCCGGAGAGATTAAGTTAGCTGGTAGTGTTTTAAGACTCTCAGCCAGTTCCGTTCTTTCAGTGAGATTTAATAAGTCGCTAAACAGGATATTTCCGGTGTTCGTTGCAATATTGCCAGTTTGCATATGCTCCTGAGTACCTACCGTATTTGAGGCAATGGGAATACTTTGCAGCAGGTTTTCTTTTGCCTGGGCTTCCGCTGGTTCTGGAGTCTGAGAGGCTGATCCAAGCAATATTCGCAGCAGTTCCTGTTTGTCATTAATGCCGCTGGAAGAACCTAGGAACTGATTAATACTGCCGGAGAGTTTAGCAAGGTTTTCAATCATTTTACCGTCAGAATGAAGAAATCCTTCTGCTAACTCAATGCTGGCTCCGTTAATCGGGAGTTGATTACGCTGCAGGAACAGAAGTGTCTTAACAGAAACATCTGGGAATTGTGCCAGCTGTTTCGCAAAAAGGTTAAGGGTATTCTTATCTATTGACATACGGGCGGTGAGAAGTTCGCTTACCAGACTTCTATTCCGAATAGTCTTTCCCAGATTAGCTGCTTCCAATGCTTTATCTATGGTGGCTGAGAGATAGGAAGCAGAGCTTTCGGGAATTATTTTTAACGTTAGAGATTGTGAGGTGGCATCTTCCACCCGAAAAGTAACCTTACTACCGATTGAAAGAGTGCTGTTATCTGCCTGGAGTTTTGCTTTTAATACCTGACCGTCTGCCAGCTTTACAGTAACTTCATTATTCTTAAGGTCGATTACTTCACCTTTTATGACGTTTCCTTTTTCTAAGCCATAGGCGGTGGAAGAGCCTTTGCCATCGCCGGAAGATACGTTATGGGATCCCTGGGAGGAGGCAGGGGAAGACAGGGTATTTGATTTGAGAGTACCAGTTTGTGCTATACTGCTGTTTATCATATAAGAGCCTCCTTTTCTGTACTTTGTCAGCTTATCAAAAATTTAAGATTAATTATATAGTGAGTACCCGGAGCGGATATGAAAATATACTGTTCTGACCGCCCAACATTGAAATGGTGGGTTGAAATTGAAAATGGACCATTACTACACCTAAATATCGAACCTTGCAGTTTCAGGTACCTTGCGGTTTCAGGTACCTTGCGGTTTCACATACCTTGCATCTCACACACCTTGCGGTTTCAGCACCTTGTGGTTTCATATACCTTGTAGTTTCAGGCACCTTGCGGTTTCACGTTCCTGGCAGCTTCACACCCTTGCAGTTTTAAGCGAATTGATTCCCAAAAGTGGAATGGAACAACCCGGTGTTAGCAAATTTCAAATGAGTTATGAAAATTTACTATATATGGGAATTGTTCTATTTAAATATACTTGCTGAAGTTATATTTTCTTATTTTTATATCGGCTGAAAACTTCAAATTCAAAATGCCACTTAATTAAATAACGTTTATTCGATAAAAAAACTTATAAAATAAATTAAAATGAAAAAAAAGATTGATTTTTTATGCGGTGTATATTATAATCTGTTACAGAACGAAGATGTTCTTAGGGGCCCGGCCTTTGAGAATGTCTTTTTTTGTATGTTGAAATATGGGAATATTATTATACCATGAATATTTATTCTGTGAAATGCTTATCATTATAATTTTTGTCAAATATTAATGGTAAGAATAAGGAAATGCATTCACTTCACCGCGTTGAATAATCGGTTATTTGATTGTTCGGGCAGCTGGTAAAGTAATAAATATATTACTTCATTATTTATTATTTTTACCGGTCGTAATTATTTTATTAGAAAAGAGGCGTGCGAATGGACAGATATGGCGTAGAAGAAACTAAACGTACATGTGAGGGCTTATATGACCCCAGATTTGAACATGATAATTGCGGTATAGGTGCAGTTGTTAATATCAAAGGTGTTAAGACTCATGAAACAGTAGCCAATGCATTGAAGATTGTTGAGAATCTGGAACACCGTGCCGGTAAGGATGCGGAAGGAAAGACCGGTGACGGTGTAGGTATCCTGCTTCAGATATCCCATAAATTCTTCCAGAAAGAAGCCGAAGCTCTCAGCATCAATTTAGGAGGAGAACGAAATTACGGAATCGGTATGTTCTTCTTTCCTCAGGATGAGCTTTCCAGAAATCAGGCAAAGAAGATGTTTGAGATTATTGTGGAAAAAGAAGGGATGGAGTTCTTAGGATGGAGAAAAGTTCCCATCGATCCCAAAATTCTTGGAACACAAGCTGTTGAATGTATGCCATGTATCATGCAGGGATTCGTTAAGAGACCATCAGGTGTTAAGAAGGGTCTGGACTTTGACCGCAGACTCTATATTGCAAGAAGAGTATTTGAGCAGAGCAATGACAACACCTACGTTGTATCCTTATCCAGCCGTACCATTGTATATAAAGGAATGTTCCTGGTTAACCAGCTTCGTATGTTTTTTATTGATCTTCAGGATAAAGTATATGAATCTGCTATTGCCATTGTTCATTCCCGTTTTAGTACCAATACAAATCCAAGCTGGCAGAGAGCCCATCCCAACAGGCTTATCGTGCACAATGGTGAAATCAATACCATCAGAGGAAATGTAGATAAGATGCTTGCAAGGGAAGAGACCATGCAGTCCAAGTACCTGAACAAAGAACTTCATAAGATACTTCCGGTAATCAATGCAGAAGGTTCCGACTCCGCCATGCTTGATAATGCACTGGAATTCCTGATTATGAGCGGTATGGATCTGCCACTTGCGGTAATGATAACCATTCCGGAACCCTGGACCAACGATCAGAATATGAGCCAGGAGAAGAAGGATTTCTATCAATATTATGCTACTATGATGGAACCCTGGGACGGACCGGCTTCCATCCTGTTCAGCGACGGAGATATTATGGGTGCAGTACTTGACCGTAACGGTTTAAGACCTTCCCGTTATTATATCACCGAGGATGACCATCTGGTTTTATCCTCAGAGGTTGGTGTTCTGGATATCGCACCTGAGAAAATAGTGAAGAAGGAAAGACTTCGTCCCGGTAAGATGCTCTTGGTAGATACCGTAAAGGGCTGTGTAATTGATGACGAAGATCTGAAGAACAGCTATGCCAGCGGAAGTCCTTACGGAGAATGGCTGGACAGCAATCTGGTGAAGCTGAAAGATCTTCACATCCCCAACAAGAAAGTATGGGAATATGATGATGAGGAAAGAGCAAGGCTTCAGAAGGCATTTGGTTATACTTATGAAGATTACAGGACTACAATCCTTCCGATGGCAAGAACCGGTGCAGAACCAGTAGCAGCTATGGGTGCAGACAGCCCCCTGCCCATTCTGTCAAAGAGCAACCCTCCGCTGTTCAGCTATTTCAGACAGCTCTTTGCCCAGGTAACCAATCCTCCTATTGATGCTATCAGGGAAGAAATCGTAACCTCTACAGATGTTTATATAGGAGAAGACGGAAATCTCTTGGAGGAATGTGCAGAAAATTGCAAAGTACTTAAGATTCATAACCCCATCCTAACAAGCACCGATCTCTTAAAGATCAAGTCCATGAAGATACCGGGCTTTAAGGTGGAAACCATTCCGATTATTTATTATAAGAATACCTCTTTAGAGAGAGCGATTGATCATATATTCGTAGAAGCTGACCGTGCATACAAGGAAGGAGCCAATATATTGATCCTTTCCGACAGGGGTGTGGATGAGAACCATGTAGCTATTCCTTCTCTGTTAGCGGTGTCTGCGATGCAGCAGCATCTGGTAAGAACCAAGAAGAGAACAGCAGTTGCTATGATATTAGAAAGTGCAGAACCCAGAGAAGTTCATCATTTTGCAACTCTTTTAGGCTATGGAGCCTGTGCGGTTAATCCTTATCTTGCCCAGGAATCCATTAAGCAGCTTATTGCCAACAATATGCTGGATAAAGATTACTATGCAGCGGTAAATGATTACAATAAGGCAATTTTAAAGGGAATTGTAAAGATAGCCTCCAAAATGGGTATTTCAACAATACAGTCCTATCAGGGTTCCAAGATATTTGAAGCAATCGGAATCTGCAAAAACGTAATTGACAGATATTTTACTGACACCGTAAGCCGTATCGAAGGAATTTCCATAAAAGACATTGAGAAGCAGGTAGATGAGCTTCATACCAAAGCATTCGATCCTCTTGGACTTAATGCAGATCTAACTCTTGATAATAGTGGTAATCACAAATTAAGAAGCGGCAAAGAAGAACATCTGTATAACCCCCAGACCATACACCTGCTTCAGAAGGCAACCAGAAATGGTGACTATGAATCCTTTAAGGAATACACAAAGCTTATTGAGAAGGAAGAGGAAGGCATCAACCTAAGAGGTCTTTTAGATTTTAACTTCCCGGAAGCAGGCATTCCCATTGAAGAAGTAGAAAGTGTTGATTCCATTGTAAAACGCTTTAAGACCGGTGCCATGTCCTATGGTTCCATTTCACAGGAAGCACATGAAACTCTGGCAATTGCAATGAATATGTTATCCGGTAAATCCAACAGCGGTGAAGGCGGTGAGAGCTTAGAACGTCTGAATATCTCAAAAGACGGGCTCAATAAATGTTCTGCTATCAAACAGGTAGCTTCCGGACGATTCGGTGTAACGAGCCAGTACCTGGTAAGCGCAAAGGAAATCCAGATAAAGATGGCACAGGGAGCAAAACCAGGTGAAGGCGGTCAGCTGCCGGCTGAAAAAGTATATCCCTGGGTTGCCAAGACAAGACATTCAACGCCTGGTGTAGGCCTGATTTCACCGCCACCTCATCACGATATCTACTCTATTGAGGATTTGGCACAGTTGATTTATGACCTGAAGAACTCCAACAAAGACGCTAGAATCTCTGTTAAACTTGTTTCTGAAGCAGGTGTTGGAACCGTTGCGGCAGGTGTTGCCAAAGCTGGTGCACAGGTTATTCTGATTTCCGGATTTGACGGTGGTACAGGTGCTGCACCCAGAAATTCCATTCACAATGCCGGACTTCCCTGGGAGTTAGGTCTTGCAGAGACACATCAGACACTTATTATGAACGGGCTTCGTTCCAGGGTAATGGTAGAGACTGACGGTAAGCTTATGTCAGGAAGAGACGTTGTAATAGCAGCGCTTCTTGGTGCAGAGGAATTTGGTTTTGCAACTGCTCCCCTGGTAACCTTAGGCTGTGTCATGATGCGTGTATGTAATCTGGATACCTGTCCTGTAGGTGTTGCTACCCAGAATCCGGAGTTGCGTAAGAACTTTAAAGGTAAACCGGAATATGTAATCAACTTCATGCGCTTTATTGCAGAAGAAGTAAGAGAATATATGGCAAGGCTTGGTGTACGTAAACTGGAGGAACTGGTAGGAAGAAGCGAGCTGTTAAAAGAAAAAGAAAACGCAATGACCGGAAGAGCAGCAAGGATTGACCTTTCCAAGATTCTTAATAATCCTTTTGCAGGAGACAGTGAAAAGGGTCATTTTGATCCTAGCAAGGTATATAACTTTGAACTGGAAAAGACCATTGATGAGAGAATTCTCTTAAAGAAACTTAAGAGTGCTATCGCTGCCGGGCAATCCAAGACTGTTGAAGTGGAAGTATCCAATATTGACCGTACATTCGGAACCATCTTAGGTTCAGAAATTACCAAAGCTCACGGTACTACGCTGGAAGAGGATACTTACGTTATCAAATGCCAGGGCAGCGGCGGACAGAGTTTCGGAGCGTTCATTCCGAAGGGACTTACCCTCGAATTATCCGGTGACAGTAACGATTATTTCGGAAAAGGACTATCTGGCGGAAAGCTGGTAGTATATCCTCCCAAAGGAACGAAATTCGAAGCAGATAAGAACATTATTATCGGTAATGTTGCACTTTACGGTGCTACCAGTGGTAAGGTATTTATAAATGGTGTTGCAGGAGAACGTTTCTGTGTACGTAATTCCGGAGCCAGCGCTGTTGTTGAAGGTGTAGGCGATCACGGCTGTGAATATATGACTGGCGGAAGAGTTGTAGTACTTGGTACTACCGGTAAGAATTTTGCGGCAGGTATGAGCGGCGGTATTGCTTATGTACTGGATGAAGGCAGCAATTTATATAAGAAGCTTAACAAGGAAATGGTATCTATGGAAGCAGTAACTGAGAAGTATGACGTGCTGGAATTAAAGAGTATGATTACGGAACATGTAGAGAAAACCGGCTCCTTAAAGGGCAAGGATATCTTAGAGAACTTCATGGATTATCTGCCTAAGTTCAAGAAGATTATTCCTTATGATTACAGCCGTATGCTTATGACCATCGTCCAGATGGAGGAAAAGGGCTTAAGCAGCGAACAGGCACAGATAGAGGCATTCTTTGCCAACACCAGGAGCTAGGAGGTAGGAAGCAATGGGAAAACCAACAGGATTTATGGAATATGACAGAAAGCTGAGTAAAGGACTGGCTCCCGAAGAACGAATCAAGAACTTTGACGAATTCCACATTCCTCTGCCAAAGGAGGAGCAAAGGATACAGGGAGCAAGATGTATGGACTGCGGTGTTCCTTTCTGCCAGTCGGGAGTTATCCTTAATGGAATGACCTCCGGTTGTCCGTTAAATAACCTTGTACCGGAATGGAATGATCTGTTATACAACGGAAATATGAATCAGGCGTTAAACCGCTTGTTTAAGACAAATAATTTTCCTGAATTTACCGGGCGTGTATGTCCGGCTCCCTGCGAGCCGGCCTGCACCTGTAATGTGGCGACCACTCCCGTAGCGATTAAGGAAAATGAGTTAAGTATTATAGAGAACGGTTACAAAGCAGGTTTTATAACTGCGCAGCCCCCCAAGGTAAGAACCGGTAAGAAAGTTGCCGTAATCGGCTCCGGCCCTTCCGGTCTTGCAGCGGCAGACCAGTTGAATAAACGCGGGCATCAGGTAACAGTGTATGAACGCTCCGACCGTATCGGCGGATTGCTGATGTATGGTATCCCAAATATGAAGCTGGAGAAACATATTATTGACCGTAAAGTAAACCTGATGAAAGAAGAAGGGGTAACCTTTATTACAGGAGCTGATGTAGGTAAAGATATAAAGGTATCTGAATTAAAGAAGGAATATGACAGCATCATCTTAGCATGCGGTGCCTCAAAGCCCAGAGACATCAATGCACCCGGAAGGGAAGCAAAGGGAATCTATTTTGCGGTTGATTTCTTAAAGGGTGTTACGAAGAGTCTGCTGGATTCTAATTTCGAAGACGGTACCTGTATCAATACCAAGGGCAAGAACGTAATCGTAATCGGCGGCGGTGATACCGGAAACGACTGTGTTGGTACCAGTGTAAGACAGGGGGCAAAATCCGTTCTTCAGATCGAAATGATGCCGAAGCCCCCGGAAACCAGAAGGGAAGACAATCCCTGGCCCGAATGGCCAAAGGTATTAAAGACCGACTATGGCCAGGAGGAAGCCATTGCAGTATATGGCAATGACCCGAGAGTTTATGAGTCAACGGTGAAAGAATTTATCGCAGATAAGGACGGCAATCTAATTAAAGTAAAGATTGTGAAGCTTTGCAGCAAATTCAATGCTGAAACAAAGAGGTTTCAGATGGAAGAGATTCCGGGCAGTGAATATGAAGTAAATGCAGATTATGTATTTATTGCAGCAGGTTTCCTTGGAACAGAAGAATATGTGGCAAAAGCTTTTGGTGTCGAGTTAAATGCGAGAACCAATGTTGCTACAGAGGAGGGCAGATATCAGACCAGTCAGGAGAAGATATTTGTAACCGGAGATATGCACAGAGGACAGAGTCTTGTAGTATGGGCAATCAGAGAAGGCAGAGAAGTTGCTATGGCTGTGGATGAAAGCTTGATGGGATATAGTAATTTGTAAGATAAGAAATATGGGAGTGATGCTGTTTTATATGGGGGCATCACTCCTTTTATCATTTCTAAAATTAGTGATTTAATAGATACGTTGAAATATAGAATTTAGCATTAATTATAACCTAAATGAAATTTTTATATATGAAGAAAAAACACTAGAGACTTTTACCAGGCGGTAATATTACAATGACGAGCAAAAGTGCTTAATTACAGGGTTTTCTAAATATTATGAGAAAAGTGGTTTTACTTGGTAAAAAAATAAAAATTCATTGATTTTACTGTGATTTAAGAGTATTGTTAGTATTATATTTATAGCAATTATGTGGATAGAACCAAAACATGAGATGTATTGAAACGGGGAGAAGAGGGGAGCACCATAAATAGAATAGCGCATAGAACCAAACATGAGATGTATAAAATGTAGTCCCGATAAACATAATCAAGCGTAGTTTAGTAATAAGCAAAAAGCAGTGGATGAATTGAAATCCATTTAAATACTATCTTTTTCCTGCTTCAATATAAATATTCTAACTGTAATATGGTAGTGGTGGTCGGTAGCTATGAAATCAGCTACCGCCTGTCAAATAACCTGAATAAACTACCACTGAAAAGCACGTCGTTCCACCATACTACAACTACTGTATCCCAGGAATCTTCGGCAATCCATTAAAACCAATAGCCAGATCCTCGTCTGTCGGTATATAATCCGTCATCTTACCACTCATATAAGCATTATAGGCTGTCATATCAAAATATCCTGTTCCGGTAAGTCCGAACAATATCGTCTTAGCTTCTCCGGTCTCCTTGCATTTTAGAGCTTCATTAATCGCACCAAGAATAGCATGGGATGATTCCGGTGCCGGCAGGATAGTCTCCTGTTTGGCGAAGAGGGTAGCTGCTTCAAATACTTTAGTCTGCTCCACAGAAACTGCCTCCCCATAACCGTCATGATACAATTTGGACAGAATTGGAGACATGCCGTGATATCTTAAGCCTCCCGCATGGTTGGCGGAGGGAACAAAACCGCTTCCCAAAGTATACATCTTAGCCAGTGGTGTGATTTTACCTGTATCACAGAAGTCATAGGCATATTTACCTCTGGTAAAGGAAGGGCAGGAAGCAGGTTCTACAGCAATTATTCTGGGATTGGCTTTTCCGGTCAATTTATCCTGCATGAAAGGGGCAATAAGACCGCCAAGATTGGAGCCGCCGCCGGCACAGCCGATTACGATATCAGGATATTCATCAATCAGTTCCATTGCTTTCTTGGATTCCAAACCGATAATGGATTGATGGAGCAATACCTGATTTAACACGGAACCTAAGACATAACGGCAGCCGGGAGTCGTAACTGCCTTTTCCACTGCCTCTGAGATGGCACAGCCAAGACTTCCTGTGGTGTCAGGATCAATCGCTAGAATAGCACGACCGGCATTGGTGGTATCACTGGGGCTTGGGTAGATCTTGCCGTCAAATGTTTCAATGATTGCTCGTCGGAAAGGCTTCTGTTCATAGGAGCACTTTACCATATATACTGTCAGCGGAATGTTGTAGTAGGCGCAGGCTTCGGATAAGGCGGTACCCCATTGTCCGGCACCGGTTTCCGTTGTCAGGCTGGTCAACCCCTGTTCCTTGGCATAATAAGCCTGTGCAACTGCAGAATTTAATTTATGGCTTCCGGATGTATTATTTCCCTCGAATTTATAGTATATCTTTGCAGGAGTACCAAGGTATTTCTCCAGATTGTAAGCCCGTATTAAAGGAGATGGCCGGTACATCTTATAAAACTCCTGGATTTCATCAGGGATATCAATATAGCGGGTGGTGTTGTCCATCTCCTGCTTTGCAAGTTTTTCGCAGAAGACAGGATAGAGGTCCTCCACTGTAGCGGGTTGATTCGTGGCAGGATTTAACATGGGGTCCGGCAGTTCCTTCATGTCAGCGCGAAGATTATACCAGCTGGTGGGCATCTGCTCCTCGGTAAGATAGATTTTGTGTGGTATTTTTGCCATAATATTTGCTCCTTTCGAGATAAAATAATTATTTTGGCTTTGCCGGGTGTACACTGTCTTCCTATATTGCAATAAAAAAAGACCTCTGCCACAGTATAAATATACTGGGACAAAAGTCTGAAACTTCTGCGGTACCACCCATTTTGATGCACAATGGCATCCTCTTATTCCATATACAGCCTATATATGCTTCCTTGGTAACGAGTGAAGATCTCGTCAGGCATTACTCAGCTATAGCCTTTCTTCCTGCCCTCTTAAGTCCATTCAGCAAAATCCTTGCTGCCGCAATTCCACCACCTGCGACTCTCTTTAAACAGAATATCCTGCTTACTACTCTTAATCAACGGTTTGTTACACTCAGTATATCCTTGGTATTAGGATTTGTCAATTGTAAAATTATTATTATAATAGAATAATTATTAGTAGGAAAATAAACGGGTCGTGGAATACCGGTAGTTAGCAGCATAAAAGTTATCTTAATGTATATGTAAATACTTCCGGAGCAGCATCTGTCGAGGCTAAAATCCGCTGATATTTTATAAAATGCCAGTCAGATAACTCCAACATTTAAAACACTGATGTTCCTAATGTTAGCCAGATGCTCCTAAAAATAAAAAGCAGACATTCATGAAAAGTCAGCCGGAATATTCCTGAAACACACCTATTCTACTGGCTGAAAGACTGTAAAAGTGATAAAATAAAGCTATTCCTAAAAGGCTTTAAGTAGTTTTAAGGTTATGATGGTATACTTTCCATAGCAAAAGACTTTATATTGAACGGAGGGATACCATGCAGCAGTATAAATACAATATTCAATGTGATACACTAACACCGGAGCAAGAATTCTATCAGGAATCTTACGTATTTTTGGAAGGAGCTATTTTAGAAGTTCTTTCAAGACTTGAGATTATCCGAAAAAATAAACTTACAAAAGGCTTAAATGATCCAATTGAGCACTGTAAGGCAAGAATAAAATCAGCAGAAAGTATGAAAGAGAAGCTTAAGCGAAAGGAACTGGCAGCTACCGTAATCAATGCGCTTACGCAATTATTTGATGCAGCAGGTATTCGTAGCATCTGTACCTTTCTCGATGATATCTACTGGATTGTTGAAATGCGAAAGAATCAGGAAGACTTTGAAGTGATTGAGGAGAAGGACTATATCAGAAATCCCAAGCCCAATGGATAGCGAAGCTACCATCTGATCCTTAAGGTTCCTCTTCATTTAGAAAATCATATTCAAGAGGTATATTGTGAGCTTCAGATAAGGACCATAGCAATGGATTGCTGGGCAAGTCTGGAGCATCAGATGAAATACAAAAAGGACATAACCTGCCCGGATATGATAACAGCCGAATTAAAGCGTTGTGCCGACGAGATGGCATCAACCGATTTAACTTTTCAAACCATTCTGGATATGATAAAGGTAAATGCCATGAATCAGTAGTAGGAAAAGTCAAAAGGAAAGTTATAAAATTAAGTACCGGCTTGATGTAAAAGCCGTTGAGACAATAAACTGAAAAGTGATTATACTTCTGCATTGGTACTGGTAAACAAGTTAAGTTGTTAGAGCATCAGACGCAGAATTTATAAAGTTCCATCATATACGAATTGGTGAAAAATTACAGCTACTAGAGCCCAGGCTGAAAGAATGTATTGATAGCAGCATAAGATTATAATATAAAGTAAGTTTATAAGAATATAGTATGAGGTATAAATAAGCATAATTCAAACCCTGATTTGTGGCAGTTCCGCGTCTGCGGGAAGATGCGGCATGCAATGGGGGCAAGCCAGTGTAAATAAATGACATTTACATTTATTATAGAGGCATTTCCGCAGACAAGTTTACGGTATGCATGGTGTTAGGATGAGATGAAAGAAAATTAGACGACAGAAAGGCGCCACAATATATATTTCCAAACTGTATGATTTGTGGCAGTATCGCAGGTATGCAAGTGATATGCAATGGGTGAAAATATGAGAATACTTTTAGCAGAAGATGAAAAAGAACTGTCCAACGCTCTGGTTGCCATACTTAAACACAATAATTATTCAGTAGATCCTGTATATGATGGAGCGGATGCCCTGGATTACGGATTATCAGAGAATTACGATATTATTATATTAGACATCATGATGCCGAAGTTAAGCGGCCTTGAAGTATTAAAAAAGCTCAGGGACATAGGGATTCATACCCCTATCCTAATGCTTACGGCAAAGGCTGAAATTGAAGACCGGATTACGGGACTTGATTTAGGAGCAGATGATTATCTGAGTAAACCTTTTGCAATGGGAGAATTACTGGCAAGAATCCGTGCAATGGGCAGAAGAAAATCTGAGTTCACCCCCAACATCCTTGGTGTGGGCAATGTTTCCCTGAATAAAGAGAACTATGAACTGACAAATGATAAAGCTTCTTTAAGACTGGGAAATAAGGAATATCAGATGATGGAGATGCTTATGGTTAATCCAAAGCGTCTGATTTCCACGGAGCAGTTTATGGAAAGAATCTGGGGATACGATGCACAGGCAGAGATTAATGTTGTGTGGGTATACATTTCCTACCTTCGAAAGAAGCTGGATTCCCTTGAAGCAAATGTTAAAATAAAAGCCGTACGGGGAGTAGGATATCAATTGGAGGTCTTTGAGGAGGCAGAGAATGATTAGGGAGCTGCAAAAGAAATTTATTACGATTACGATGGTTTCCTTATTTTTAGTTATTCTTTTGCTGATTGGTACTATCAATGCCGTTAATATCTATCAGATGAATCATAAAATAGACGGAGCTTTAAAGATCTTATCGGACAATCAGGGAACCTTTCCTAAATTCGATAAGGGAAAACCGCCCGGTGAGAATTTTGATTTCGGCTTCCGGTTAAGCGAAGAGACACCCTTTGAAACCAGATATTTTACCGTAAGACTAAGTGCAGAAGGAACAGCCAGCCAGATTGATACCAGCCATATCAGAGCAATCTCCTCAAGTGATGCAAGAGAATATGCAGAGGAAGCCTTTCAAAAGGGTAAAAAGAGCGGCTTTAAGGAATCCTATAAATATGTAGTGGTTGCACAGGGCAGCGGATACCTGGTTATCTTTATAGACTGCAGCAATTCCCTGCAGACCATGAGCTTTTTTCTCTTTATTTCCATCGCTGTTGCCCTTAGTACCTTGCTGCTGATGTTTATATTGGTTTCAATCTTTTCCAGAAAAGCCTTGACTCCGATCATTGAAAGCATGGAGAAGCAGAAGCAGTTCATCACCGATGCAGGACATGAAATCAAGACGCCCCTTGCCATTATCTCTGCCAATGCAGATGTCCTGGAACTTACCGGCGGAGAGAGTGAATGGATTATGAGCATAAGAAATCAGATAACAAGACTTGATAAGCTGGTAAAGAATCTTCTGCTGTTATCGAAAATGGATGAGGGAACTATGAAAACCGGATTTGCAGAATTCGATATCAGCAGAACGGTCAGAGAAACCGCCGGTTCCTTTAAGGCAGTTGCCGAAACCCAGAATAAGACTTTCCTGTTAGAGGTGGAAGAGGGTCTGAAGCTTTACGGTGAAGAGAACAGTATCCAGCAGTTAGTATCAACCCTTGTGGATAATGCCTTAAAGTATTCGGCAGAAGGTGGAAGAATTAAGGTAAGCCTCACCTCCTATAAGAAAGGAGTAAAGCTGGAGGTATTTAACACGACGGATATGTCAGCAGATGCCTTGACAAAGGAAAATCTTAATAAGCTTTTTGACCGTTTCTACCGCGCTGATTCCTCCAGGTCCAGGGATACCGGCGGTTATGGTATTGGTTTATCCATTGCAAAATCTATTGTGGAGGTTCATCATGGAAAAATTTCTGCCAGATGTGAAAATGGCAATGAAGTCTGCTTTTTTGCAACCATAGGATAAGATTGCAAGAGAAATATTATTATCTTTATAGGTTTGCCAGGTAGCAGATATTGAATAATTAAAAGAGCGGAATCATTATCATTGTATGAGGTAATGGATTCCGCTCTTTTTATAGTCACAAATAAAGGATAAGTATTGTTACAGACTGAACTTTAAACCCTCGAAATGTTATTATGCAGGGTGTTGAATTTAATACAAAGACAGCACTCTTAGTTGGTCGAAGGAAGAAAAGCCCCGGAGGCTCATTCCTCCGGGAGCTAATTATTTGATTATTTTTAATTTTCTAAATTCACTGACTTTAAAATATAATTGATTATCAATGAATTTGTAACTAATGTTATTTCCTTTATAAATAATACCTTCTTCTGGTTTATCGGGAACGTCATTAATATCATAATAATCAGTAGTTACATACGAGGATTCTCCATAGATTATACTTATTGTATTTTCATAATTAAGGACACTTACACCTAATTCATATAATGCTGATTCTGAAACCCATCCTGAATTATCTTCTAAAATAGTTACGCCCAGGGTAATACCTGAGTCAATATTAATTTCTTCATTTAATCCAGAACCAATAACAGTACAAATTGTAATTTCAGTATATCCAACTTTTTGGGGTATTATGTTGAGGATGTTTTCGCTATCGGAGTTTCCCCATTCAGTGTCAATAATTGAGGGGTCATTAATTATTACAGCAAGGCTTTCATCCTTTTTGGGTTTCTTTAATACTATCTTTAACTCCTGGAATTCATCTATCGAGGAAGTTATACTTTTCTTATTAGTACTAAGACGATTTTTAATGGACACTTTACAGGTAAATTTTTTATTGTTGCTGCCGGATCCAATTGTTGCAGTAATTGTCACAGAGCCTTCTTTTTTAGCCTTAACGATACCTTTGGAAGAAACAGTAGCAACCTTTGTATTATCGGACTTCCACATAATAAAATTTGAATACCCAGATATCTTAAGGGTATATTGTGATCCTATGTAAAGGGTAAGGGTTGATTTATTTAATGTATACTCTGTTTTTGCACTTACTGTCTGTGCAGGACCGGCTAAAGAAATGATAATTGCCAGTGTTAAAATTAAAGATAAGTATTTTTTCATTATGATTCTCCTATGTAATATTGTGTAATTATTATGGAGTAAATGTCCTGAATTGTCAAATGAAAATACCCGGGCATTATATACCGGGGTATTCCGTTTATTGATTAAATTCTTTAACTTCAAAACTGGAGATTTTATCGAATGAGATATACTCTTTGATCCTTAAACTACTATAAGAAAAAACGTATATAATGCAGCAATTAAGATTATGTAAAATTTTCCTCCAACTTCTGTAAATTTAAAGTTAAATTAAAGTCTAATTTAAAGTTCATTTTAAGTTGGCAGGTTACAATTAGTTTATCAATTAGAGCAAAATTAGAAAAGAGAACAAAAGGCAGGAGGGATATTTATGAGTAAGTTTCAGGGAACCTTTAAACGTTACGAGAAGAAATACTTACTGAGTGAGATGGTATACAAACAGCTAAGAGCAAGGCTTCAAGATAAATTATGCGTAGATGCATATGGTAACACAACAATCTGTAATATTTATTTTGACACTCCTTCTTATCAGCTGGTAAGAACCTCCATGGAGAAACCGGTTTATAAAGAAAAGCTTAGGCTTAGAAGTTATGGTACTCCACAGGAAGGAGATACAGTATTTATAGAATTAAAGAAAAAATATAAGGGTATTGTCTATAAAAGACGCGAAGAGTTAGAACTTAATAAGGCTGAAAATTACTTATATGATAAGAAACCCGCAGAAGAAAATTCTCAGATCATCAGGGAAATAGACTGGTTCCTTCATTTTTACAAGGATATTGCCCCTGCTATGTATATTTCATATGACAGAGTTGCCATGTATGGAGTAGAGGACTCTGATTTACGGGTTACCTTTGACACGAACATTCTCTGGAGAGAAGATACGTTGTTTCTTGAGGCAGGGAATTATGGGAACGCTTTACTGCAAGAAGGTTATCGGTTAATGGAGATTAAAATACCCGGAACAATGCCCCTCTGGTTGACTCATATACTGGATGAACTTAAGATTTATCCTACCTCTTTTTCGAAATACGGCAGAGGTTATGAGCAGCTTACAAATAGAAATGTATACGAAAGAATGGGAGGAAAAAAATATGCTTAATTCTGTTTTGACAGGAACATTTACAATACAGTCTTTTCTGCTTTGCACAGCGTGTTCAATTATACTGGGAGGAATTGTTGCCTGGGTTCACAGCAAATTCAGTAACAGCAGCAAAGGCTTTGTAATGACAATTGCCTTAATGCCGGCAATTGTTCAAATGGTAATTATGCTGGTCAATGGTAACTTAGGTACCGGCGTTGCGGTTATGGGAGCTTTCAGCCTGGTCCGTTTCCGCTCCATCCCGGGTCATGCAAAGGAAATTACAAGCATCTTTATGGCAATGGCAATTGGTTTGGCCACCGGAACCGGTTATCTGACAGCAGCAGGGCTCTTTGTCCTGATAATCATAATAGTTATCTGTTTATACAACTTTACCGGTTTTGGCGAGACAAAGCAGCAGGATAAGGATCTAAACATTACCATACCCGAAGGACTGGATTATTCCGGAGTATTTGATGATTTATTTGAAAAATATACAAACAGATCTGAGCTGGTTATGGTAAAAACAGCAAATATGGGAAGCCTTTATAAATTAAGTTATCGTATCGGATTAAAAAATCCGGCTCAGGAAAAAGCATTTATTGATGAACTCCGCTGCCGTAACGGCAACTTGGAGATTTCCTGTAAAAAGGCATCCTTTGGCACAGAAGAATTATAGCAGAGAATATCCGATCAAAGATTGATATTCAGGAAGGAGTTACTATGAGAAAACTAAATTATATAATCGCAGCAGCAACCATAACCGCAATGGTAATAACCGGCTGCAACAGTACTAATACGAGTAAAACAGAGGATAGTTCAGCCACGACAACAACACAAGAGGCAGAGAATTCCTCCTCGACTACTACCGCTATTCAGACTGGTATTGGAACCACCTCACAGATAGAAGTAGACAAGGAATTTACGGCAAGAGACCTGGAGGTTGGATATGAAGAGAGCACCGCTATAAATATTACATTAAAAGATAATGCCTCTTCTGTATCCGGTTCCGGTGCAGAAGTGAAGGATAATACTATTACTATAAAGAGTGAAGGTACCTATGTTATCAGCGGAACTTTAACAGAGGGTCAGATTATTGTGGAGGCTGCGGATACAGAGAAAGTACAGCTTGTATTAAATGGAGCGACCATTCACAACTCCAGTTCCGCAGCCATTTATATCAAGAGCGGGGACAAGGTGTTTATTACGCTGGAGGAAGATACTGTTAATACCCTGACAGATGGTACAGAATATGTGCAGACAGATGATAATACGGTAGACGGTTTAATCTTCAGTAAAGCAGATCTGACCCTTAACGGCACCGGAACCCTTAACCTTACAGCCGGTTATAAACATGGTATTGTATCCAAGGACGATATTGTTGTAACAGGTGGAATTTATAATATTACCGCAGTAAAAGATGCTATCAACGGTAAGGATGCAGTAAAAATCAAAGCTGGTACCTTAACCTTAAGTTCAGATACCGGAAATGGTATTCAGTCAAAGAATGCAGATGATACGACGAAAGGTTATGTATATATTGCAGGCGGCACCATATCAGTTGTTAAATGCCAGGAAGGTATTGAAGGAACGGTAATCATTATAGATGACGGTGTAATTAATATTACAGCTTCGGATGATGGAATGAATGCAGCAAGCGGTTCGAATGATACCAGTGAAACAGGCGGAACGGAGAATGGCTTTCCTCAGGGCGGTGAAAATATGACTCCTCCGGAAAATGGTTCCTTCCCTGGCCCCGGATCAACAGATGATAATGGAAGCACAGCTTCCGGGGACACCGCAAGTGCGGGAACCCCACCAGCAGGCAGAGGACCTCAGACTAATACAACGGATACCGCCGGAACTACAAATACTTCTGCCGGAGCAGACAGTACAGATGCTACCTCAGAAGCAACAGAAAATTCCCAAAATGCTAACGGTCAGGAAAATAACGGACAGGAAAGACCTCAGAATCCCGGTAACTTCGGCGGCGGCGGTATGGATCAAGTCGACACCAATTGCTACATCTTAATAAACGGCGGTACTATTACAGTGGATGCAGCCGGAGATGGAATTGACAGTAACGGAAACTTATATATAACCGGTGGTACCTTATATGTTTACGGTCCTACGGGGAATGGGGATGGCGCATTGGATTATAACGGTACCGCAGATATAAGCGGCGGTAATGTATTTGTTGCAGGAAGTTCAGGAATGGCTCAGGGATTTTCCGATACCTCTACCCAGTATTCTATCCTTTATAACTTAACAAGTGTCAGTACAGCAGGAACAGAAGTAACCTTAAAAGATTCAAGCGGTAAGGTAGTTGCCTCCTTCACTCCCGCAAAAGACTATCAGTCAATTGTCATAAGTCTTCCGGAATTAACGAAAAATGTAACTTATACCTTAACCAGCGGCGAACAGACGGCAGANNTTCTGTTGTTACCAGCAACGGACAGCAGGGAATGGGAGGCCAGGGAGGTTTTGGCGGCACCAGAAAATAAGTTTGTATAGAGCTTAAGAAACAAAGTAAGTTGCTGTAGTAACAAAGGAATGTAATATAATAAAGGAATACCGTAACAAGGAAAAACTGATAAAGCAAAGGAAGTTTCTGTACAGTCTATAAGTCAAATGAAGCCATACGAGAATTCAGAATACAAAGCAAAAATAGTAGTATAACAAAAAAAGAGCAGATTAGTACCTGTTCTTTTTTGTTATACTACAAAGAATCCTATAGAAAATTGTTCAGGTAAATCAGACAAAGTTTTTGATATATTTTGTTGTCTTAATTCTATACTCGTAGAATTTATTCGAAAAACACCCAATAAGAATAGAAAATTATTACAAATAATTGACAAAAAACTATAGGCTATGCATAAATTATGAGGTATAATTTCATTATGTGATACTGTAAAAATATTAATCTGATACTTAGGGTGTATTTAAAAACTGCTTGTAACAGTCTGGGGTTTCGCTTTGTAGGAGACAAAGCGCTTTTCCGGGTATATAGTCACGCTATGATCTGGAAAATGTGCCACCAAGTATACCAGAAAGTGATATAGTCAGACTGGCTAAATGAGTTTTAAACACGCCCTGGTAATCGAGGGAGGATTACAATGGAGCTTACGATCGGTGATAACATTAGTTATTTACTAAAACAAAAGAATCTTACGCTTAGCCAGTTAGCAATTCTTATGGAAGTACCGGCAGAACTTGTTGGGAAATGGGTAAGCGGTAAGGTATTGCCTCATCTTTATTATCTGATTAAGCTGGCAGATATTTTTGACATAAGACTTGATGAACTAATCAGGGCTGACATGGGAAATGAGGTAGTGACATTAAGATAAAGGAGCGGAACAAAGCAAACTTATGACAAGACAAACCAGACGTGGATATAAGGACAGTGACGAAAAGGAATTTGGTGCGGAGGCATTTAACAAGCTAACCTGTGCAGGCAAGGATATCCGATACCTGATGAATCAGGGGTACCCGGTTTCAGGTGCTTCCACGTTTGTGGGAAATCATTATTTGCTATCCGAGAGACAGCGAATGGCACTGCTTCGCTGGGCAGCTACAGAAGATGCCATAATCTTACGAAAGTCCAGGGAAATAACCGATTTAAGAGACAGAATACTGCATATTGACGGATTTAATATCTTAATAACTCTGGAAGTAATTCTGTCCGGTTCGCCTGTGTTTCGGTGCCTTGATGGAACTATCAGGGATCTGGCAGGACTCAGAGGCACCTATCATCCTATTGATAAGACAATTACAGCTCTTAGACTGTTAGGTGAATTTCTTGAAAGAGAGGGAGTAAAAGAAGTTATCTTTTACCTTGATGCTCCTGTCTCTAATTCCGGCAGATTAAAGGTTTTGATACAGGAGGAGTTAGAAAAGTTCAGTTTTAGTACTCAGGTCTTTGTAATAAATGAGGTTGATAAAATATTAAAGACCAAAGAGTGTGTAGTTACTTCTGATTCCATTATACTGGATTACGCAAGCAGTTGGGTTAATCTAAACAGTCTGGTACTTTCAGGAATCAGTGATTTGTGGATGGTGAATTTTTTTGACGGAGACCCAGGTGAAATGAAGTAAAAGGATATAACCTCCGGTCAACAGGATTTCATGAGAAAGTATATCATCCTGAAAGACCATCAGCTCGCTGTACTCGATCTGCCTGGAATTGTCAAGTGTATTAAGGGCAGTACCGCTGCAGTTAAAATTAATGTAACTTAAACCTTTATAGGTAAGCTGCCAGGTGTCTACCAGATCGAAGAGTATTATCTGACATTGATTGATGCTCTTGATATCTGAACGATTATATTTGATATATTTACTACCGTCAGATAACAGGATATCGTTAATAAGATAATGATGAAATCCAAAATTACTCTCATAAGCTCTTATAAATGCCTTTGTCAGATGACGATTGGCTTTCAGATATTCTGACTGGTATAATTTTATATTTTCATTCCATTTCGATAAAGCATTAAGGCGCCTGGTTTCATCGCCGCAATTGATATCTCTCCATAAATTTGAATGAAGATACTTCATATCTGTACACCTCCAATCTTCTAATACAGCTTCTTATATTTATGATCTGTGGAATCACCTGTTTATAGTGTAGACCTTTTTTTGTAATTTATTTCATAATTATTGAGCCACTTTTTTTAGTTAGTATTGACAGAAAGTTAACAATAGGTAACAATGAAGATGAGATTGCGAATAGTCAGTGAGAATTAAATACTCAGGATTGAGATTGAGTTAGATTTATACGTGGGCGAAAGCACACAGATGGGAGTGCTATGAAACGGGAAGAATTTTCTTTTCAGGCAATGGATGGGATTCGCATCCATGGATATCGTGTTAGTCCGGAGGCTTCTGCAGAGATAAAAGGAATTGTACAGATAGCACATGGAATGGCAGAAACTGCTGAAAGGTATGAGCGTTTTGCAAATACTCTTGCAGAGCATGGGTATAAGGTGTATATTCATGACCACAGAGGGCATGGCAAAACCGCGGGAAGTGTAGAAGAGCTTGGATATCTTGCGGAAAAAGAAGGTTTTCGATGGCTGGTATATGACATGCATCAGTTAAGTGTGATCATACGTAAGCATCACCCTTCTTTGCCATTATTCTTATTTGGACACAGCATGGGTTCCTTTGCGGCACAAAAATACTCCATGCAGTACGGAAAAGAATTGAAAGGTCTGATATTATCCGGTTCAAACGGTAATCAAGGGTTTGCGTTAAATGCCGGAATCCTGATAGCTTCTCTGGAAGCAAAGAAAAAGGGAAGAAGAGCAAAAAGTGAGCGGATGAATAGCCTTATGTTTCGCAATTTCAATAAATTGTTCAGCCCTAATCGGACGGAGTTTGACTGGCTAAGCAGGGATGAAGCAGAAGTGGATAAGTATGTGGCAGATCCTTTTTGCGGTGCAGTATTTCCCTGTGGTTTTTATTATGACTTCTTAAAAGGCCTTAAGGATATAGAAAAAAGGAAGAACAGAAAGAAAATACCTTCGGAACTTCCCTTGCTTCTTATTGCCGGAGACAGAGATCCTGTTGGAAAGTGCGGTAAGGGAGTTACGAACTTAAGTAAGATCTATAAGAGGGCAGGGGTGAAGGATATAACCTTAAAGCTTTATAATGAAGCCAGACATGAGCTGTTGAATGAAAGTAACCGGGAGGAAGTTACGGAAGAGATACTTACATGGCTGGAGAAGCATGTATAAGTAGTATGACTTATTGAAATACATGATTCACACCTGCTTTGTGCCTCTGTCACATCTGCAAGGAGCTGCAGTATGCAATGGCAGCTGGTGTGGTTATAAGAATATAGTTCACACCCTGATTTATGGCAGGAGCTGTTGCGAAATGAATGCAAAGCTGTGTAAAGCCTCCTGGCTTTTCTGTAATTTACTGTATAAAAGAAATGCTACGGTTTTGTGTGCTAAGAGCGAACAATTTGGTACGGGTATAGAACCCAGAATCAGTTATGTTTCTTTCAGCCGGTGTGTGAAGGAACCAGGAGACTTCTTACATCAGCATTGTTTATAATGCAACAGTCCCTGCGATGGAAGCTAGTGTGATTATTAGAAGAATGCAAAGCTTCTGAAGCACAGTGTAAAGAGGGAAAAACAAAGAACCGCTACCGGAAGATGTGAATGGGATATACGCTCAATGCGGCAGACAGTAGATAACGAATAACTGTTTACCGCAAGAAGGAGATATCAGAATCCGGCAGCAGGTCCTTTTTTTATTTATTAGTTGTAAAAGTACATTATCTATTAGTTTTTCCGCCGTAGGAAAATGTGCAATGAAGAGGTGTTCCTTTAACCATCTGTCGCAGTATTTCAGCAGTACCTTGACCAAGAGATTCCTCAGCGCTGCCTCCAGAGCAGGCATAAGGCGTTCCGCTTTAGCAGAATTTAATTTTCTGCCCGTCTGGAACATATTTGCGAATATCGGAAAGTGTAGTGGTTTCATCGGCAATAAAGGGAAGTTTCTTTGTACCGGTTAGGAAGGTATCTTTATAAAGTTTAATATCCCGCGAGGAGATTCCAACCATAATGGTGAAATCGCCGGTCTCAACCTACCAATATTTTGGCATTCCGGTAAATCCATGTGTACCCAAAAATAAAGACATTGTCATGTACCAGTATTTTCTGGAGGGAATAAAGGATGGAAGTATAAAAGCAGTAACGGATACTGAATTCAAGAGAGATGTTCTGCTTAATACAGCCCTTGGCATTGCCCAGAGAATTATACCCAGAAGAGAACATTATCTGGAAGAATACGGTTATTGAGAAGAATTGCTGAAGGAAGCGGTAAGGCTTATTCTTTTAGGTATGAAAGCTTAAATATCAGGAATAATACTCTAAAGAATCGCCTGGCCCAGGGAATATGATTGAATAAATATTCGGTTTAATAAGTACAGCTTATTGAAATAAGGTCGAATTATCACTTTTAATAACAGTATTACTGTGTTATAATACTGTAAAAATACCAACGGAGGTAGTGAGATGTATTCATTTGAAGAAGTTTTGGGCTATGATCCTGAGCTTGCTGAGGCTATAACCAAGGAAATCGGAAGACAGGAAGATCATATTGAACTGATAGCGTCTGAGAATTTCGTAAGCAAAGCAGTAATGGCAGCTATGGGAAGTCCTCTTACGAATAAATATGCAGAAGGTTATCCCGGTAAGAGATATTACGGCGGCTGTGAATTTGTTGATGTTGCTGAGAATCTTGCTATAGAACGTGCAAAGCAGTTATTCGGCTGTACTTATGCCAATGTTCAGCCTCATTCCGGCGCTCAGGCTAATATGGCAGTGTTTTTTGCCCTTGTGAAACCTGGTGATACCATAATGGGTATGAATCTTGCCCATGGCGGACATTTAACCCATGGCAGCCCGGTGAATATGTCCGGCAGCTACTTTAATATCGTTCCTTATGGTGTAAATGATGAAGGTTTCATAGATTATGAAGAACTGGAGAAAATTGCTCTTTCCGTAAAGCCTAAATTAATCGTGGCCGGAGCCAGTGCTTATGCCAGAAAGATAGATTTCAAGCGTTTCAGGGAAATTGCTGATGCAGCAGGAGCTCTCTTGATGGTGGATATGGCCCATATTGCAGGTCTGGTAGCAGCAGGACTTCATGAATCCCCCATACCTTATGCTCATGTTACAACCACTACCACCCACAAGACCCTCAGAGGTCCCAGAGGCGGTATGATTCTCTCAAGTATCGAATTTGCAGAGGAATATAAGCTTAATAAAGCAGTGTTTCCAGGAATTCAGGGAGGCCCTTTGATGCATGTAATTGCCGCGAAAGCAGTCTGCTTTAAAGAAGCTCTCGACCCTGCCTTTAAATCCTATGCAGCAAATATTATAGAGAATGCAAAAGCTCTTTCAAAAGGTCTGACAGACAGAGGTTTTCATATTGTATCCGGCGGAACGGACAACCATCTGATGTTAGTGGATCTTCAAAATAAGGGAGTTACCGGTAAGGAAGCAGAGAAGCTTTTAGATGCTGCCAATATTACCTGCAATAAGAATACCATACCCAACGACCCTGCCTCACCTTTTGTAACCAGCGGTATCCGTCTTGGAACTCCGGCGGTTACAACAAGAGGTATGATAGCGGCAGATATGGAGGTTATTGCAGAAGCCATTAGCTTGTTGATTACAGATATGGACAAGAATAAAGCCCAGGCAATGGAACTTGTTAAGAAGCTGACAGACAGATATCCGCTGTATAGATAGGATTTATTTTATAATATAGTATATATGAAGATTGGGAAAAACCGGATGATTTTAAAGTGTTATTTTAGTTGAGGATCAGAAGGTCGGTTTTTGGTAAGAAGACGGCAAATTGTACAAGCCAGAAAAAACTCACGTTTTTCGATTACAAGGTATAAGAAGTCCTAATTCTCTTGATATTTTATGCTTGACATATTATAAAACAGATAACTCGCTGCGCTCAGACAATCTGCTTTATATATAGCATAAAACATCCAGAGAAAAGGACCTCTAATACCTTTCCATAGGCACATTCGTTCTTTCTCTTGTATAATTAGCCTGAAATCTTGTGGTAATAAGGATTTAGACATTTGCATTATTTTTTTATATTACCTATAGCTCGAAAGCTTCGTATTAGAAAAATGGTATATGGCCATAGGGTATAGTGTTGCCTGGAATGGGAAAGAAACTTACGATGAATAAGCTTTTATAGCCATTTTTCCGGATTTGATGCCATATAGCGAAGGGCATCTACAAATTTGCCAACATGAAAACCATCACAAACTGCATGGTGACATTGTATTGCAAGGGGCATGAAGGTTTTTTCGTGTTCTTTTCTATATCTACCAATAGTGAAAATCGGCAAGAGATAGGTTTCACCCGAAAAGACATTCAGATTGAATGCAGTAAAATCCAGCCAAGGGACACTGGAAATACTAAAAACATTGGGGGGAAGACTTTTCTGAGGAAAAAGAACGCCACTCGTATACTGAGCTATGTCATCCATACATGCTTCATAAAACCTATGAAAGCACTTGTTATATTTCGTCCATACAGCAGAAAATGTTTCCGTATTCGTATTTAAAACCGTATACATCGGATTTATTATGTCCCAATACCCTAAATGATGTTGTTCATTTGTTGCCATTCTGAACTCATAAAATTGATTCGTTACCGTTGACAGCATATATATTTGTGCCGGATAGCCTTTTAAATCCTTTGCTTTAAGTGTGGTGAGCAAGTCAGTAACATCAATATCAATTGTGAGGCTATAGGAACAACAAACGTTGTTTCTGTAATGCTCATAATGTTCCTTTCTTACCCATTGTTTCATGTCTATTTCAATAAACTCCATCTTATTTACCTCCTAAAATTAAAAATCCAAGTTTAGAAGGCAACATTGCTTGTTTTCACCATATCAATTCACCGCCTTATGCTATATTAATTACCAGTACTGTAAGACTGCAGTGTAAAACAACGACTAAAATTATTACTGTTCCCATATCATGAAGTATTCTTTTTCTCCGGTGTTTTCATCAATCTTCTCATTCTGGACTTTAAAATTTTCACTCTGGTAGAATTTTAACGCACGTATATTCTTTTGATATACACTCAAGAATAATTGTTTTCTAGTCGTCTTAACAAAGTCTAGCAACTGCTTGCCGATACCACAGGATTGTGCGTCAGCACAAACAAAAATCCCTTCGATATAATTATCACTCATTCCAATAAAACCTTGTATTTTACCAGTGTTTTCATCTTCATAAACATATACTTCCGATTGTGGAAATATTTCTTTCACTGCTTCTAAATTATCTTCCCAGTATTTTTTTTCAATGAAGTTGTGAGCACTAATATTGGTATTCTACCAAATTTCTGATATTCTAGGGATATCTGTTTCCTGTAATATTCGAATCAACACGAATCTCCTTGTACATATTCTTAGCTTTATAATTATAACAGATAGCAGACAATTAATAAACACAGGTATATTTTTATGTTCCGGACAGACCCGAATCAAGCCGTACCGAAATGCTTTGATGGGCAGGGAATCCCGAAGCTGATTGATAAAAGAACAACCGAAGCTGTTTTTTTATTCAATAAAATATGTAGTTTAAAATTCTTCAAATGATGGATTTAAAACAGGATATGGAAACGTTGTTTCAATGGTAGCTTGAATCTATGTACCAGGTTAAAGTATAATACCCCAAAATGTCAGCATATTATCTAACGTTTTGGGGTATCTTTCAGAGCTGTTAATGCTTATATTTTGTACGAATGTTGTGGCTAAAAATTATAATCTCTTTATTTGCATCTATCTGTCAAATTTCCTTACAAAACAGACACCCACGGCTCCGGGACCGGTATAGGTGCCAATTGTAACACCTATTTGAAACATAGGGTATGTAATCTTTCTGCCTATGAGATTCTCCAGTTGAGATTGTACAGCTTTTGTATCTTCCGTAGTTGTGGCATTAGCCAGGCAGAAATCGTAATCCTCATACCGTGCATTATTATCGCTAAAGTATTCCTCTGTCATGTTCAGTATTCGATCCAGAGATTTCTTGCGGCCTCTTACATTGGAATAAGGAATCAGTTCCGCATCCCTTAACTGAATCATAGGTTTTATATTTAACATAGTACCTGCCAGGGAAGCGGCTTTTCCGATTCGTCCGCCTTTCGCAAGATATTCAAGTGTATCGACAGTAAACATAATCCTTGCTGTGTATTTAATCTCTTCCAGACGTTTTACGGTATCAGTTAAAGAATAGCCCGCTTCTTTCAGATAAGCTGCCTGCATTAAAAGAATACCCTGACCGCCGGTAGCTTGGATGGAATCTACCACCTGTATGTCGGCCTCCGGATATTTCTCAAGAGTAAGCTCTCTGGCATTAACGGCTGACTGATAAGAACCGCTGAACTTCTGAGTCAGGCAAAGACATAGTATATCATTTCCGTTTAATATTTCTTTTTCAAAGGCATGGCAGTAATCCATAACAGAAGGAAGAGAAGTTTTTGGAAAGATTTTATCACGGGACAGCCTTTGGTAGAATTCTTCATTGCTGATTTCCACATTTTCTTTAAAATAACGTTCTAAATCAAAAGTGACATAAAATGGTATTAATGTTATATGATGCAGATTCAGCAGTTCTATGGGAGTATCACAGGAAGAATCGCTGAATATATGATAGCTGGCCATATATTTCTCCTTAAAAGTAATTAATAGAATTATTATAACGAAAGTCAGGTGAAAAGTACAGAGTAAGAATATTAATAATTTTACCGCTTTTGGAGAATATTAAGAGTAGTGTATTGTTTGACACTTATTTTCATCAATAAATCAGGCTTTACACAAATGCATTAATAGAGTTGTTTGTTACATGCAGTGGTTACTAAATAAGATGAAGAAGTTTAACCTTTTCCTTTATGTATATACATCTGGGCAGGGAAAATGTTCTTCAACTTACAGGCACAAAAGCAGGAGCAATAACAGGATAAATGCGAATAAGTGAAATAGAATTCGCATCCTGAATTATGGCAATGCCGCATCTTAAAAAATTGCGGTATTCAGTGGGAGTTTGTGATGAAAAAAACAACAAACATTATTATAACTTTAGTATGCCTTACTCTTATGGTTCATAATCTCAGTAATGCCATACCATTCATTAGCAACCGCTATTTTGGGGTGCAGGCAGCATATGCAAAAGCAGAGGACGGACTTCCGTTAATATATGACAGCAATTCAGTAGATTACATGTCATATATACCGGAATTGGAGTGCAGCAGTGAGGTACAGGAAGCGCTGGCTATCAGAAATCCAGATATCACAATAGATGCTGAAGCAGCGATATTAATCGATGCAAACAGCGGAGCTATCCTATATCATAAGAATGCTACAACCCCAATCTTTCCGGCAAGTACGGCAAAGGTTCTGACAGCACTGGTAGCTCTTGAATGGTGTAAGCAAAGTGAAATGGTCAAGGTAGGAAAAGAAGTCAGCATGATACCCTATGATTCTTCCAGAGCAGGATTAAAATCCGGTGACAAGTTAAAGGTCTACAATCTGCTGGAAGCCATGCTGATACCTTCCGGAAATGATGCTGCTTATGCCATTGCAGTATATGTAGGAAGGAAAGCACTAAAAGATAAAACAGCAGGTGAAATGAAAGCTATCAGGAAATTTACAGAACTTATGAATGCAAAAGCCGAGAAACTTGGAGCATACAATTCCTGTTTCATCTCACCGGATGGATATGATGCCATCGGACAGTATTCAACCGCATATGACATGGCGCTTATCGGGCTGCAAGCCTTAAAAAGCAAGACGATAATGAAGATAACAAAAGAAAGAACCTCAACGATAACCATGCAAAACGGAAGAACCCTGTCCTTATGGAATACCAATGCCCTCATTAATAAAGACAGCATGTGGTATGATTCCCATGTCATCGGGCTTAAAACAGGTACCACCAGTATAGCCGGACGGTGTCTTATTTCAGCTGCCGGAGAAGGTAACGCAAAGGTATTATCAGTAGTAATGCATTCCTCCAGTGCCGGAAGGTGGCAGGATTCCCTGAAGCTTCTGGAATACGGAAGAAAGAAAATTAGTTAAACCGCCGGATGGCAGTGTGTAATAAGGGACTGCAGCAATGGAGTATTGCGGCTGGTCCCTTATTATATAGTGGCAAAAGGGAGTTGATTTCAGTGGGACGGCAATTTACACAAAACAGAAAGCCCCCTGCTTCAATTCCAAGGTATAAGAAGTCCTAATTCTCTGAAGCTTTTGTGCTTGACATAAGGTAAAACAGATAACTCGCTACGCTCAGACAATCTGTTTTACCTTATAGCACAAAAGCTTCAGAGAAAAGGACTTCTNNATACCTTTCCATAGGCGCATTGGTCTTTCTGTTTTGTGTAAATTGCCTGCTAATTGAAAGAAGAGCGATTTTTCTATATGCTGAGAGCATATGGCACTGATGATTCTGCTATCGTGCTTCCGTATTTGTTAAGCTATAATATAATAAAAATAGTTAACTTATTTTCGGGATTTATGGTCTGTAAAAAAAGTGGTTATGGGAACCATAGACCAAATTAATTTTATGTTGTCTGATGATGGAGAATATTTCTTTCATTATAATATATTACCCATGTCAGAAATGGTTATAGCAGAAAATTTCCCAGCTATCCCGTTTTGAAACAGCTTAATCTTTAGCGCACTAAAATACTATTACCTTATAAGTTTTTACAGGTATATTCATTTATATATATCAATATTTATTTATAGATGTTGGGGTAAAAAGTCATTTTACATATAACCGAGAGTGAACTGCACTTATAAAGTATTTCAAGAAGCTCATATAGAGTAGTTGAAATACAGTGCATTATAATGCAATTATTTTATGCATATTCAGTACATAAATTCTTATTTATCTTATACCCCCAACCTCTTTTAATTAATTCAAATTTATCTGTTCGGATACGTGGCCTAAATTATGTCTTTCCCTAAACCCAGATGAGTTTGCCTTCCCTTTAGTAATTTTCTATTGAAGAGTACCTAATGACACTTAAATAACAGCAGCTGTGACTAGGTAAAATAATACCACTGTCTGAGCTCACAACTGTACATAACGATAACTGTCCAGCGAGTTTGGTATTATTTTACCTGCCAGGAACAGTTGCTGCTATTTTATCTCGCCATATGTCCCCCCACCCCCATTTTTCCTTTCCATCAAGTTGCAAATATGTTATGATAAAGGGACGGAATTTCATTTCCAAAACAACTGCCGTATTTCATAAGTATAGCGGCAGTTACTGATCCCGAAAGAAAGTTGGAGCAATATGTCTAAGAATTTATATATTTCAGAGAAACCCAGTGTAGCCCAGGAATTCGCCAAAGCCCTGAAGGAAGACTTTAAAAAGAGAGACGGCTATATGGAATCGGATAAATCTCTGGTAACCTGGTGTGTGGGTCATCTGGTTACCATGAGTTATCCTGAAAGCTATGATGCTTCGCTGAAACGCTGGAGTCTGGAGACACTGCCCTTTATGCCGAAAGATTACCGCTATGAGGTCATACCGGCTGTGGCAAAACAGTTCACGGTAGTAAAGGGTCTGTTAAACCGTCAGGATGTTGACTGTATCTATGTCTGTACTGACTCCGGACGTGAAGGAGAATACATATACCGATTGGTAGACCAGTTGGCAGAAGTTCCGGTGAATAAAGAAAAACGAAGAGTATGGATAGATTCCCAAACAGAGGATGAAATCTTAAGGGGAATTAGAGAAGCTAAGCCTCTTAGTGCTTATAATAACCTGTCGGCTTCTGCCTATTTAAGAGCCAAAGAGGATTATCTGATGGGTATTAATTTCTCCAGAGTCCTTACTTTAAAATATGGGCAGAGTGTATCTAATTATCTGCAGGGGGAAAAACGTGCCGCCATTTCTGTAGGCAGGGTTATGACCTGTGTACTTGGAATGGTCGTAAGAAGAGAAAGAGAGATAAGGGACTTTGTTAAAACACCTTTTTACAGAGTTTTGAATACTCTTGAAACCTCCGGAAAGACTTTTGACGGTGAATTTCGTGCAGTAGAAGGTTCTAAATACTTTAACTCCTCCTTATTATATAAAGAGAACGGTTTCAGAGAAAAAGAAAGTGCCGTTAAGCTGATAGAAGAACTGCTTGATAGAACGCCTGCCTTAGAGGAACGACAGGAGAATAATAAGACGATTTTTACAGATACCATTTCTGAAGATGAAACGGTAAATGCCGAAATAACCTCCATTGAGAAAAAGAAAGAGAATAAGAATGCTCCATTGCTCTATAATCTGGCGGAGCTTCAGAATGATTGTGCCAGGATGTTTAAGATAAGCCCTGATGAAACCCTTAAGATTACCCAGGAGCTGTATGAAAAGAAGCTGGTTACTTACCCAAGAACCGATGCCAGAGTTCTGTCAACGGCTGTCGCAAAGGAAATCCATAAGAATATCGGTGGTCTTAGAAATTATGCTATGGTAAGGGATTATGCAGCCGAGATTCTTGAAAAAGGAAGCTTTAAGAATATTGCAAAGACCAGATATGTAAACGATAAACAGATTACGGACCATTATGCCATTATCCCCACAGGCCAGGGCTTTCAGGCGCTCAATTCCTTAAACCCCACTGCCGGAAAGGTCTATGAGATAATTGCCAGAAGATTATTAAGTATCTTCTTTCCGCCTGCGGTTTATCAGAAGATAAGCCTTACTACCAAACAGAAACAGGAAAGCTTCTTTTCAAGCTTTAAAGTCTTACTGGAGGAAGGGTATCTTAAAGTGGCAGCAAATTCCTTTGATAAGAGAAAAGAGCAGCAGTCCGATGCTACCCAAGGGAAGAATGAGAAAGAGGACAGTGAAGATCNNTGGAGGCTGTAAAAAACCTAAAGAAAGGCATGCTCCTGCCGGTAAAAGCCATAACCATAAGAGAAGGTGAAACCGCACCGCCCAAAAGATATAACTCCGGATCTATGATTCTGGCAATGGAAAATGCAGGCCAGTTGATTGAAGATGAAGAATTAAGAGCCCAGATCAAAGGCAGCGGCATCGGTACCAGTGCGACCAGAGCGGAAATCCTTAATAAGCTTGTTAAGATTGATTACCTGGCACTGAATAAAAAGACGCAGATTATAACCCCCAGCCTTTTAGGTGAAATGATTTATGATGTTGTTAATTCCTCCATAAAATCCCTCCTCAATGCAGAGCTTACCGCCAGCTGGGAGAAGGGGCTTACCATGGTCTCAGGAGGAGAGATTTCCGAAGAAGAATATATGGGTAAGCTAGAGGGATTTGTAGCGCGAATGACCAATGGAGTAAAAGGGTTATCAAACCAGTATGGCCTGAAGCAATACTTTGATGAGGTATCCGTTTATTATAAAAGCAAGAAATAAAAAGAGATTGCAGGTCTTTGATAGGAGGTATCTTTCAAAAAGGTGACTGAATATCCAGGTCTGCAGGCTATGAGAAAGGAATGGAATTAATATGTGGGAAGAACTCACCATTGAAAAGAATTATGATTTAACACAGACAATTGCAGCAGATATCTTTGAAGGCGTTACCTATCCATGGGAAGTATTGTCTGCTATCGGCAGCTTTATTAAGAAGCTGGGGGAGCAGCTGGATAGTGATGAATATAAAAGAATTGGAGAGGACGTGTGGATTGCTAAATCTGCTAAAGTAGCTCCTACAGCCTATATCGGAGGACCGGCTATTATTGGGAAAGAGGCTGAAATCAGACATGGTGCTTATATCAGGGGTAATGCAATAGTAGGTGAAGGAGCAGTGGTCGGGAATTCCACTGAACTTAAGAATGTAATCCTTTTTAATAAAGTACAGGTGCCGCATTACAATTATGTGGGCGATTCTGTGCTGGGTTACAAAGCACATATGGGTGCAGGAGCAATTACTTCTAATGTAAAATCTGATAAGACTCTGGTTACCATCAGTAATCAGGGCGAAAAACTTGAGACAGGGCTTAAGAAAATGGGAGCGATGCTTGGTGACAATGTTGAGATTGGCTGCAACAGTGTTCTAAACCCAGGCACGGTAATCGGTAAGGGTTCCCATGTGTATCCTTTGTCCATGGTTAGAGGTTTTGTTCCGGCAGAATCTATTTATAAAAAGCAGGGTGAAGTAGCTAAACTTAATTAATGATGTGGACATATCAGAACATATGCCGTTCTGACTGTACCTCTATGGTAAATGTGTTGTGATTTCGATAAACGGCATCACAAAGGGTTGCGGCAAAATAAATGCAGAGCGGTAAGATGCCTCTTGGAGTTCCTGTAATTCATGCACTGCCTGAAAGACATGTTGCTGACTTTGTGTGCTTAAAGCGAACAATTTTTGTACGATTATAGCACACAAATTGGTAAAGTGTCATTTGGTCAAGAAGAACACCAGTCCGGCAAATTAGTTATCAGACACACTCAAGGGCGTGTCTGATAACTAATGAGTTTTAGATACCCTGTAATTTAATTATCTTTCCAGTCCAGGAGGGTTTCCAGCGTGTTTGCAAAGACTGTAAGTCCCTCTTTATCCTGTTCATCAAAACGTCCAACAGAAGGACTGTCTATATCAAGTACACCTACTATACTGCCCTTATAATGAAGGGGTATTACGATTTCTGAACGGGAAGCACTGTCACAGGCAATATGTCCGGGAAATTCATGAACATCGTAAACCAGCTGAGTTTCATCCTTTAGGACAGCTGTTCCGCATACACCTCTGCCAATTGCGATATGTACACAAGCTGTCTTTCCCTGAAAAGGACCAAGAAGCAGTTCGCCTCTTTTCATAAGGTAGAATCCCGACCAGTTAATATCTGTTAACGCAGTCATTAAAAGGGCAGAGGCATTGGCAAGACCTGCTATTACATCAGGTTCATTATCAAGCAGAGCTTTTAACTGTGCATTAACAAGCTCATATAATTCTTTTTTATCCTTTGGATAATCGTTGGTTAATTCAACCATAAAACCCTCATTTCTGAATAAACAGCAAATTGCTTATTCTGGTAATTTTAATCAGTTATTTTAGTTGTGTAAGCTTATGATGAGCAAGCTTTCGATGCCCAAGCTTTAGGATGTGCAAGCTTTAAGATGTGCAAGCTTTTGATGTCAAGCTTTTTGATGTGCAAGCTTTAATGTGCAAGCTTTTTAGATGTACAAGCTTTATGTGCATGCTTTTGGTGTAANNATGTGCATGCTTTTGGTGTAAAAGCTTTATGATGTGCATGCTTTTGGTGTAAAAGCTTTATGATGTGCATGCTTTTGATGTGTTAGTTTTTGTTGTGTCCCATAATTTCTTGCAAGTAAACTGCTGCTTGTATTTTTCTGTTATGCTGATGATTCAGAACAGATCAAGAAGTTTTCAATACACTTTAATCGATAATATTTAATAATACCTACAATACTATGATTGGTTATAGAGGAAGCGTTATATGTATAATAATAATAATAATAAATTGGGATAACTTAATAAAGTATATCCCAATTTACTACATGTTTCAACTGGTTGAATTAACGAAAACTATTACCTTCTGTAAGGTTCGATACATACTGTTTCATTTCTGATTTGGAACGGACACTGTGGGTTCCGTCAATAACCTGCTGTTTGCCTGTATTGTCGAGTGAAGCAAAATAATTCATGGCATTCAGATTTTGTGCCAGAGCCATTCCAAGACCTAAAGGTATTTTTGGTCCGTCTGTATAGTTTAGTTCCATAGTAATTACCATGCCTTTCTAACTGCCTGTAAAACACCGGTAGTTTTCCAAACTTGATTTACAGAGGTACTTTATTAGTATCTCGAGATTGAGACAGATTTATGCCGTATGTTTAATTCTGGTAGCTTTCATTTTTTTCCATTTATAAAATCCGTAAATAACGATTGTTAATGAGGCTGACATGGACAGGATATTTGTTAATTGATCGGGAATCAGAGTAAGGAGAAGAGGATATGAGAAAATCATTTCCAGAGACGTATGAATTAAGACGGCACCACACAGGTACAGGATTATCACATGGCGTTTCATCAGATTCATAAATAGCCTGCAGCTTAGCAACAATATTGGAAGACTAAGCAGTAAACCCAATGAAATAATACGTATATTTCCGTCAGCAGCACCTGCGATGGCTAGTATGTTGTCAAAACTTAAAGAAAGGCTTATAAAAGTAATTTTAACAATCGCTTTAGAAAGCTTTAGATCCTGATTGAGTTTATACTCACCCTCCTCTTTATCTATGCCTTCTTTCTCAGGTTTTAGCATATCATATGTGATTTTCATAAGCAGAAAACCTCCCAACGGCTGAATGGGCAGCCATTTAACCTCCATTATAACACTAATCAAAGAGGTGAAGAGGATTGAGAATAGCAAAGATAACGTAAAGCCTGATAAATAAGCCTTCTTACGGTTATCACTGCTTAATTTCTCAGAGACAAAGGCTATAACACTAATATTATCAAAGCTTAATATAATATTAAGCAGTGCTATATGCAAAATATTTAACATTGTAACGATAAAAGCAGACATAAATAAATCCTCCCTTTAGCTAATTTTTTCAAGTCCTTTTATAGTATTCAGGAAAGGGGAGTAGGTTACAAAAGATGATTCACTGCCTGTTAGAAGACATAGATTAAGACTGTACCCCAGCTTTGATGTATTGTACAAAACACAGTACAACAAAGATTGGTTACAGTCTTTTATTAAATACGTCAAATTTTATTTATATTTAGATAAAATGCTGCATGGCATTATAAAGTCTCAAGTACAGGTTTCTCCTGGCAATCAGGACATATACCGTAAATCTCAAGATTATGTCCGGTTATGGTATAACCTGTCTTGGCTGCAAGGTTGTTTTCAATAGGCTCAAGGGGGCAGATATCGATATTAACCTTTTTATTGCATTTGGTACAGATAAGGGAATGTCTGTGGGTATGGTTGTTAATTTCAAAATAGGTTTTGCCATCTTGATACAGAGTCTTTATTACAATGTCTTTTTCAGCTAAAGTATTCAGAGCTCTGTAAATGGTGGAGATATTTATCTTCAGATCCTTTGAGGCTAATTCTGCAATTTCCTCTACAGTCAGGGCAGTTTGCGCAGATTCCAGCACAGAAAGGATAAGGTTTCTTTTCTTTGTCTGCTTTAAATCGGCGGATTTTAGTATATTGCTGTTCACAATGCACCTCTCCTTTTAGCTTTATCTAAATTTTTATTATTACGATGTTTTGAAAATTTCGTACTTTTAGTAAAATCATAGTTTACTGCGTTGAAAATGTCAAGCATTATCAGGAAATGAGGGAGAATTATGAGGTAATTCGAGCTGTGGCAGCAGATGATGAATCGGGATTCTGTTTCTTCGTTTTGTTTTCATGACCCCTTATTCCGCGAAAGCCGCAGTAGTTATTCCTGGAAGGTTATACAGTACATTCTCGCTGTGCCTTTTATGGAGCGGTTTTGGTTATGAGCTCAGACAGTGGTACTGTTTAACCTGGTCACAGCTTCTGCGGCTTAAGTGGAATATAGAACCACTAGACAAAACAACTGTTTTTATTATGTTTGTATTTGTTGTTTTATGTTTGTTTTGTTTTTTTGATGATTTATTGTTTAATTCATTTTATTTGAATTGACTTATAATGCTTATGATCAAAAATTTTAATTTCATTTTAGAATTCAATCATGATAATCCTGGCTTATTAGTTGAATTAGCAATGCACCTCTGAATTTAAGACCAATTACTTATAATTCTTCAATCACAAATGTATGTAAATTTTCAACTAATGAGCAGTTGATTGTCTTAATTTATTGACAAGGGAATATAATGATTGTATAGTTAAGGCGAATGTATTGCATTTGCATTTGGAGTAAGAATTATATTTACATTTTCATTTAACGCATGCATCTTGTTATGTATATTTGCTGCCTGTTGTAATGTTAATGTTTTACAAATGAATAATAATTAAATTAATTTTATGTTTTTGTATATGGATGGAAAAATTTTTATACATATTAAGAGTGATATATCTTGATAGTAATAAAAGTGATGCATGATGATTAAAGCCAGAGTAAAGGAGTTTGTATGCCGGTTAAAATTGATATTTTCTCAGGGTTTTTAGGAGCAGGTAAGACTACCTTGATTAAGAAGCTGTTGGATGAAGCTTTAACAGGGGAGAAGATTGCTCTGATTGAGAATGAGTTTGGAGCTGTTGGTATTGATGGCAGGATCATGAGAGATTATGACCTTCAGATTACGGAGTTAAATGCTGGTTGTATTTGCTGCAGTATTGCCGGTGATTTTACAGGAGGGCTTAAGGAAGTCTTAACCCGTTATAAACCCGACAGGATACTTATTGAGCCCTCCGGTGTCAGTAAACTGTCAGACGTTATCAAAGGGTGTTCGCCGTTCCTTAAGGATGGAAAAGCTGTGCTTAATATTTGCCTGACGGTTATTGATGTTACGAAATTTAAAATGTATTTAAAGAACTTTTCGGAATTCTACAAAGATCAGCTTACCAGTGCAGGAACGATTATTTTTAGCAGAACAGCACAGGCTGACAGAGAGAAGATGGATGCTATTACAGCTGAAATCAGAAAGATTAATAAAGAGGCTGGTATTATTACAACAGACTGGGAGCTCCTTGAAGGTAAGGCAATTTTAAAGTTTGCAGAAGAAGGCAGCAGTGCTGTTTATGAAAGAGAACCTCAGAAGTCCAGAACCGTAAACAGGTTAAGTTCTCCCGGAATCACTGGTGCCAATGCCGGATATATTAAGTCCGGTCACAATGCAGAGGATGTATTTTCTGTCTGGGGTCACGAGACTTCACAAATCTTTAAGAAGAGTAAGATCTCGGAGATTTTATATAGCCTTGACAGGCTGGATATGGAGATTGTTCGTGCCAAAGGGATAGTTGAGACTGAGGGTGAAAAGTGGGTGCAATTTGATTATGTCCCAGGTGAAGTTACCATTAATGACAGTTCTCCCGATTATATAGGAAGATTCAATGTGATTGGGAGTAAATTGGACAAAGAGAAACTAAGCCGCTTATTTGGTGTGAAAAATTAAGGGAATTATCCGCGGGATGTCTATAAGAATATCTCCTAAAGGAATATTGGAAAAGAGGATTTTAGTTTATGGCAATTGATATTGATGTGGTTTCCGGCTTCCTGGAAAGCGGTAAGACCACTTTCATTAATGAATTGATTACCAGTAAAACCTTTGAAGAATATGAAAATATCGGGTTACTGGTTTGTGAAGAAGGTGAAATTGAATATGATAAGAAACTCTTGAAGGAGAAGAATATCAGCCTGGTAATTATGGAAGACCCCTCCAGGTTAACAGGGGATTATCTGCTTGAGCTTACCAGGAAGAAAAATCTGGATTACATAATCATAGAGTATAACGGAACCTGGAATATTCAAACACTTCTGGGTATCAAGTTAAAAGGCGGCTTAAAGCTCAGAAATGTGCTTTTTATCAGTGAAGCAGATAAATTCAACAGCTATTATCACAATATGGCAGGGCTTTTGCAGCCACATATGCTGAACAGCGATTATGTAGTGATTAATCGCCATGATTCATTAAGTAAGGAAGAGAGAAAGAACATCCAGAATAATGTGAAGAGAGTCAATAAGGGTACCGGTACAGTCTTTCTTAACAGCATTCATGAGGATTCCAGGATGCTCCGTATCTTTACGCCTTTCGAGAATTATAAGAAGACTGTGACACCCGGTATGCTGCTTCTTATGGTCGTTCTTGGCATTCTGTGTTTTCTGCCCACAGCTTCCCTTTCCGTGGTTTATGATAATTTACAAAAGGTATCGCTTTCTTTTCTTAGTATTTTAATTCAGGCGATTCCTTTTATCTTATTAGGTGCTTTCCTGTCCTCCTTTTTGCAGTTGGTTATTCCAACCGAATGGATTATCAGACAAATTTCCGGCAATACTGTAAAATCTTTTGGCATAGCGGCACTGGCAGGTTTTTGTTTTCCTGTCTGCGATTGCGGACTGGCACCTCTTATTACGGGGCTGCTTAAGAAAGGGACACCGCTGCCCCAGGTAATAACCTTCTGGCTGGCTTCTGCCGCAGTTAATCCGGTAGTTTTATTATCTGTTATGTATGCTTTTCCGGAGAACAAGCTCATAATACTGATTAGAATTCTTGCCGGTGTATTTATTGCCCTGGTTATAGGAATTATTCTAAAACTTCTTGATATTAAGAACAGTGATGCTGTTAAGGCTGATAGCAGTCTTACCGGAATGGGAATTGATATGGTCTATGACAGCAACAACAGGGGATTAAGAAAAGCCTCTGCGGTACTGAAGGGAGCACAGATTGAATTCTTTCGTGTATTTCAATACGTAATTATAGGTGCCTTGGTATCTTCTGTCAGCCTTACCTTTGTACCTCAGGTAATCAAGTCACTGATCAGCGGAAATGTGCTGATACAGTTTGGAATTATGTTCATAGCTGCCGCTTTTATGTCTACCTGCTCCACTACAAATGCGTTTATCGGAAGAAGTTTTTACGGGCAGTTCACTCTTCCGGCGGTTTTGTCCTTTATGACCTTAGGGCCAATGCTGGATTTTAAGAATATCATTATTCTGTCGGAAGCTCTGACAAAGAAATTCTTGGTACAGCTGTGTCTGTTAATGGCAGTTGTAGGCTTTCTGGCCTATTCATTGATTAATATTATTCTGTAAGTAACATTTGGAGTATTAATAGAAGTTGAAGGTGCAGCTTTGCACAGTTAGGAGGTTGAATGAAAGGCAATAAAAATATTGATAATATCTGTAAAATTGTAATTCTTTTGGCACTTACCGGATTGCTTCTTTACGAACTGATCTCAGGTAAGATATATTATTATGTTCATCCCAGGTATTTGCCGGGATTATGGTTATCAGTGTTAGTGCTGTTGGTTTTTGCCATCAGTCTTTTAATGGAGAGAAAGAGGGGACGTCATAATTCTTCTGTCTCTCAGTATGGGTTGTATGCAGTTCCCATTGTACTGGCATTACTCTTTCCGGTGATTCAAGGCGGAAACGGTAATATTGCCATAGCGCAGAGCAGTATTGGAAGAGATACCAATAATAGCACAAATGCCGGGCAGGAACTTTCAGAAGAAGAGGACTTTAGTACGGATACGGAAGTGAACCAGGCAGATACAAATGACGCAGAAGAAGAAATCGATAGTTTTGGAAATACAGAAATTGTCCAACCTGCGGAACCGGAAGATAAATCTCAAAAATATGCGGTTAAGGCCGAAAATGGTACAGTACTTATAAGTGATGAAGAATACGCTGCCTGGTATTATGATCTTTATGATTATCTGGACGACTTTAAAGGTAAACGGTATCAGTTTACAGCGCAGGTGTTTCCTTTGGAAGGACTTAAGGAGAATCAGTTTCTGGCAGGCAGATATATTATGACCTGTTGTGCGGTGGATTTAACCGGGTATGGTCTGATAAGCGAAAGTGACCTGGCCGGTGGTCTTAAGGAAAATGAATGGCTGACGGTTACCGGTACCATTGAGGAATATGAATATAATGGTATGAAGGTTCCTTATCTTACTGATATAGAGGTTGAGAAAGCTACTGCACCGAAGGAAGAGTATGTATATTACTATTATTAATTAAGTTATAAAGAGCCTAGACCCACCAGTATAATAAAGGGTTTAGGCTCTTAGTCTATTTTTCTTGATTTGGTAAAAGGGAATAGCCTTTCGCCTTCCTGAAGATTATAGATTTGCTCTAAGTAGTCGTTAAGGATATTGCTTGGGGAAATCAGGAAGAGTGATAGTGGTGGTCCAAATTAAAACTTTCTGCTTTAAGCTTATCGATACTACTGCCTTTCAGCAGGGATTCTATGTCAGTCCGTAATATTTTATAGCAAAGTTCAATAGTACGCTAAGTTGATTATGTAGTCTTTTCTGATTGGCAGGAGCATAGCCCTGACGAATAATTTCATTCAATCATTTATTTTTCTTTGAAGTTTTTGAATTGTTGAAAAAGTTCGGTTTCAATAAACGAATTTTTATAGAAAGTATAAATATTTTTTAGAACCCTCTAAAAAGATACTAAAAACAAAAATAAATGTCATATTGTTTCTGTAAGTAAAAAACATAAATTAAATAAAAGCTTATACAAAAGCTTAAACAAAAGTTAAGTTATGGTATAAAAAAACAGATAAAAATATCGTTACTTAGATTAATGAGAATGAGATATTAATTCTCCAAAAATAATGAGAATTAACATAAAATCATACAAATTGAAAGGGGATAAAAAAATGGCAGGAACCATTAGAATTACACCGGAAGAACTAAGAGAAGCAGCGAATTTTATCAAACAGAAGCAGGATGCTATGACAGCAGATGCAAATGCA
>DJJW01000045.1 GCA_002434335.1 Lachnoclostridium sp. UBA6558
GGGTGGGATTTTGTGAATCCCGCTCCATTACTGCATTAAGAGCCATTTTTATGTTTATCTCTATAGTTCCTATATTTGGGCATGCCAAATAAGCCTCTTTATTTTATAGTCATCCATGTTAATATCAGATAGAGCAATGAATAATTCTCGTACGAAACCGATTAAATTTACGTACACCAAAGGAAATTCTTTTTAGTACCTTGATTTTATTATTATAGCCTTCGGTAGGACCGTTCGTATATTTATACTTTAAGGCATTTAATATCCCTTCTGACCAGTGTCTATATGTCTTTGCACATTCTTCAAATTCAGAGATACCTGATTTTTCGGCTGCTTTTACCCAATCCCAGAAAGCCGTTCGCTGATAGGAATATTTCCCGNNCTTCTGACAAATGTCATAGAACCATTCCTTTAAATAATGTGCTTCCCGTAAATCATCATTGTAAAGTAACATGATATCACAGGCTTTTTTGTTTTCATCTTTTAGCTTTTTATAACGAGTTAAGATTAGTTTCCGGCTTCTTTTATAGTACTTTCTTAAGGCTGCAGGCATTGTTTTTTGGAGTCTTTTCCTAACGTTTTCAATGGCCCATGTCACATATCTTATGAAATGATATTTATCAATGATTATGGTTGCGTTGGGGAAGTATACCTTTGCCAAATTCACATAAGGTTCCCACATATCACAGACAAAAAACTTCACGCGTTAACGTTCGGCACGTTTTATCTCTCTAAAATAGGAGCTTAAATGGCTCTGGGTTCTGTCCGGCAGGATGTCTAAAATGCGGTGTTTTTTTGCATCGGTAAGAATGCATTGGTATTTACCGGCATCCGTGTTCCCTTTGAACTCATCAATGGATAAACACGCTGGAAGAGAGGGTGTTGTATAATTTACGGTGTCCAAGAGCCGGGTAACAGTACTTACCGATACATTTGCTGCATCTGCGACGGATTTCATACTTACGAGATTCCTGAGCTGGTCGATAATCTTATAGGATAGCCGTAAGGTGCGCCGTTGATATGAGGGAAGGAAAGAGTATTTCTCCGTAAACTTTTTACCACACTTGCAGACATAACGCCTTTTCTTAAGGATTAGGTATATGCTTCATCTGGAAAGGGAGATCTTTAATTTCTTGGTAACGGTAATCGTGGATACGTCTGGTCTGGTTAGAGCAAGCAGGGCAGGTCTGTAAGGAAGGTTTCGTTTCAATAAATATCCTTACATAATGATCGCTGTGAATAACTTTTTTGATAAAAATATCTTCTAAATTCAAAAGATTATTGGTACAATGAGAGTGCATCTATCGAAAACCTCCTTTTTAATGTTTGTTTGGACGACTTGCATTTGTAAGAGGCTTCGTATAGATGCATTTTAATATAAAAAATAAAATGTTGGAAGTATGTTTTAAAAACACACACCCCAACATTTATTATAGAGCCAGATTTAAAAAGGCCGCCAGCTTTCGCAGGCGGCCTTTTCAGGCAGGTTGTTTTTGTAATGTAGATTCATATCATTTAAATATTACTTCTTTGCAGGTACATTACCTTTTCCATAGTAAGCTGTTAAATATAAATCTTCTAATTCAGATACTAATGGAAGTCTGGGATTAGCTGTTGTACACTGATCACCGAATGCTAAGTCTGCAAGAGGATTAACTTTTGTTAAGAAATCTTTCTCATCAAGTCCATACTCTTTTAAGGTTGCAGGAATTTCAAGGAACGCATTTAACTTTTCTATTTCTGTTGCAAGTATTTCAACAGCGTCATCGTTATTCTTAGGAGCGAAACCTAATTTCTTCATTAAGTTAAAAATCTTATCTCCTACAATATAGTTCTCATATTTAGGCCATGATGTAAATTTGGTAGGGCAGGAGGTACCGTTGTAACGAACTACATGAGGAAGTAAGATTGCATTTGCGCATCCATGAGGTACATGATACTCACCACCGAGTTTATGTGCTAAGGAGTGGTTAATACCAAGGAATGCATTTGTAAATGCCATACCAGCAATAGTTGATGCATTGTGCATTTTTTCTCTAGCTACAGGATCTTTCTCCCCAAATTCAAAGGATCTCTTCAGGTATGTGAATACCATCTCGATAGCGTGTACTGCTAATGCATCTGTATAGTCAGAAGCAAGAATGGAGATATATGCTTCAATAGCATGTGTTAAAACATCCATACCGGTCCATGCTGTTGATTTCTTAGGTACTGACATAACGAAATCAGGATCAATGATAGCAACATCAGGAGTTAATTCATAATCTGCAAGAGGATATTTCTTGTTCTCAGTTTTATCAGAGATTACTGCAAAAGAGGTAACTTCTGATCCAGTTCCGGAGGTTGTAGGAATAGCTACTAATTTAGCTTTCTTTCCTAACTGAGGGAATTTGTAGGTACGTTTTCTTATATCTAAGAATTTAAGGGACATGTTCTTGAAATCTGCATCTGGATTCTCATAGAATAACCACATACCTTTTGCAGCATCAATGGCAGATCCTCCACCCAATGCGATAATGACATCAGGTTTGAATTTATTCATGGAGTCTACACCCTTCATGATTGTTTCAAGAGAAGGATCGGGTTCTACCTGATCAAAGATTTCGCAGTGAACATATTCTTCTCTTTTTCTTAACTGATAAAGAACCTTGTTTACATATCCAAGCTGTGTCATAGCAGGGTCAGTAACAATGAATGCTTTTGTTATTTCAGGCATTTTTGCAAGATAAGCTGTTGAACCTGATTCAAAGTAAATCTTGTTAGGAATCTTAAACCATTGCATATTGTTTCTCCTCTTAGCCACACGTTTAATGTTTACCAGGTCAACTGCAGAAACATTGTGGGTTGTTGAGTTTCCGCCGTAAGATCCACAGCCGAGTGTTAAGGAAGGCATATTTGTATTGTATAAATCACCAATTGCGCCATGGGTAGAAGGAGAGTTAACAATGATACGTCCGGTCTTCATACGATTTGAGAACTCTTCGATAACTGTCTGGTTAGTTGAGTGAAGTACGGAGGAATGACCCATACCGCCATTTGCTAACATTTTCTCACAAAGACTCATACCTTCTTCCACATCTTTTGCTTTAACAACAGCTAAAACAGGGGATAACTTTTCAATAGACAGTGGATATTCCTTACCTACACCATCGATTTCTGTGCATAAAATCTTTGTTTCTTTCGGAATAGTAAATCCGGCAAGAGCTGCAATTGCTGCAGGTGACTGTCCAACTATGGCAGGATTTACAGACAATTTTTCAAGGTTTATTACAACAGGTTCTAATTTCTTAATTTCTTCTTTGGTTGCAAAATAGCATCCTGCTTTTTTCATAAGTTCGATTACTTCTTTATATACAGGGGCTTCAATAATAGCAGCTTGTTCGGAAGCACAAATCATACCATTATCAAATGATTTAGAAAGAACAAGATCATTTACTGCACGTTTTAATACAGCAGTTTTTTCAATAAAGCAAGGTACGTTACCAGGACCTACACCTAATGCAGGTTTTCCGGAGGAATATGCAGCTTTTACCATTCCAGGACCACCGGTTGCAAGGATGCAGGCTACTCCGGGATGATTCATTAATACTGAGGTTGCCTCAACGGAAGGATACTCAATCCATTGGATACAATCTTTGGGTGCACCTGCATTAATTGCTGCATCATATAAGGTTTGTGCAGCTGCTTTGGAACACTGTTGTGCACTTGGGTGGAAACCGAAAATTATTGGATTTCTTGTCTTAATACAGGAAATTATCTTAAACATAGTTGTTGAAGTGGGATTCGTTACAGGTGTAACACCAGCTACAATACCAATTGGTTCAGCAACGGTCATGTAATCTTCTTCTTCATTATCTTCTATAATACCAACTGTTTTCTGATATTTAATGGAATGCCAGATGTATTCTGTAGCAAAGATATTCTTTGTTATCTTATCTTCATAAATACCGCGTTGTGTTTCTTCAACTGCCATTTTAGCAAGATACTGCTGTTTAGCAAGTCCGGCCAGTGCCATTTCATGAACGATAGTATCAATTTGTTCCTGATCATAATTCATAAACTCTTTCAGAGCTACCTGTGCATTCTTAACTAGCTGGTCTACATGTTCCTGGGGGGTAGGTTGTTTTTTCTCACTCATGGGAGTCCTCCTTATTTATGTTAAAATCTTAACAATTAACTGCGCTGCTTATTACACATTTAATATATCAAATTGTTATTAATTTGTCAAACTAATATTTTGTATATCGTGCATAAAATAACACCTAATATTTTGTGAAAAAAGTGTATAAAACATACACAATGCACAAGAGTAAAATACGTGAAATTGCTAGTTTAACATATTGTATAAAAAAAATGTCATTTTTTAAAATTATTGTTAAGGTATTAACAATGCATTGGAACTATTTTTTTGTACCTATATTGACATTGCCGTTTTTATCCGATATTGTATTAAGTAGGAACTAATATTATTTTCGTTGATAGTATACAAATGATAAAAATCATTACCCTTTGTATATACATGAGGTATCTATATGAGAAAGGTGTTACTTGATACAATCAAGGGACATGAATTGTTAGCCAGGGATATCATAACAGACAGCGGTATTGTGATTATGTCAGCAGGAGCCCCTGTTAAGATAGAATATGCCAAGAAACTGATAGAATTAGGATATAGTTATATATGTATAGAAGATGAATTATCCCAAGGCGTTAACGAAGAAGAGAATATCGAAGAAAAAATTAAAAATGAATGTCAGGACATAGTACGTGATGTAATAGAACGTTATACTTATCAGGGATATGGTGAACTAGAAGAAATCAAAAATGTTGCGGAAAATATAATCTGTGATATTGTTAATTCACCCCACGTTTTATACAGTATATCAGGTATACGAAAAAAGAATGAAGGTACATATGCCCATTCTTTAAATGTATGTGCCATGTCTGTTTTGATTGCATTGCGAATGAAATTAAGCAAAGATAAAGTACGACAGATTGCTCTGGGCAGCTTGCTCCACGATATGGGATATAATTTAGTCAAGATTGACTATCAGAATTACAACTATTTAAAAAGCAGTAAAGAAGAGCAAAAAGAATTAATGAAACATGTTGTGTATGGTTATTCTTCCGTTATTAAAGAAAACTGGCTTCCAGTGGCTTCTAAAGATATTATATTATGCCACCATGAGAGGATTGATGGTTCAGGATTTCCTTTTCATAAAAAGGGAGACAAGATTAAAATAGGAAGTAAGATCGTAGCTGTGTGTGATGCTTTTGACAGCTTTGTATATGGTTTTCTCATACCAAAGCTGAAGGTGCACCATGCTTTGGATTATATCGTTAGTCAGGCCGGTATTAAGTTTGATTTTGAAGTTGTACATTGTTTTATTGAACTTATAGCTGCATATCCTAATGGCACAGTTGTAGTTACGGATGAAGGCGAGACTGGAATTGTGTTAAGACAGAACACGAAATGCCCTACTAGACCGGTATTGCGTATGCTGACGGACAGCAATGGACGTAATTATGCTAATTGGATCGAGAAGGATCTTAAAACAGACTTGTCAACCATGATTGTTGATACTATGGATACAGATGACTATATGGGGTAAAATACTATTATAGTACAAATTGTAGCTATAGGTTCGTAACAGTTTAATAAGGTATTTCTGTTATATTTATAGATAGGTTGACAGTGTAGCAGCGTATAATCTTATTCCCACAGGGAAGTGCTGATTAAGTAATACAGTGATGCAAAATATATTAAG
>DJJW01000014.1 GCA_002434335.1 Lachnoclostridium sp. UBA6558
ATGGGATCACCTAATTTTGTACCTGTACCATGGGCTTCAATATAGCTGATGTTTTCCGGGTCAATCTTATATTTCGTGTACACCTCGTATTCCAGTGCCGCCTGGGAAGGCGCACTGGGAGCAGTAATTCCGTTGCTTTTTCCATCCTGATTAATTCCCGTGCCAAGGATTACGCTGTAGATATGGTCACCGTCTTTTATTGCTTTATCGAGTTTTTTGAGCACCACGGCTCCTACGCCCTCCGCAGGAATAAAGCCATCCGCCTTGTTGTCAAAAGGGCAGCATTTATCATTATAGGAAAGCATTCCGGTGCTGCTTGCAATAGTATGGAAATAAGGGGTAGGGAATACATTGACCCCACCAGCTATCGCTATTTCTGAATCTCCCGTAATAATACTTGCACAGGCCTGATGGAGTGCTACCAGGGAGGAGGAGCAGGCAGTGGTAACTACCAGACTGGGACCTCGTAAATTAAGTAAATAGGATATCCTTGCTGATAAAATAGGTAGCGTATTGCCTGTAAAAACATAATTGCTTTTTTCAATCCCGCTCTCTTCTATAAGCTGCATATAGTAACTATCGTTGCAGCCTACATATACTCCGCATTTCCTTTCATTCAGATATTCATCTGAAAAACCCGCATCCTCCAAAGCTTTCCAGGCCTCCTGCAAAAATATCCTTTGCTGCGGGTCCATTAGCTCAGCTTCTCTGGGTGAAATATGAAAGAACAAAGGATCGAACTTATCTGCATCGGTTAACATACCCGATGTTTTAATATAGCTCTTATTGGGTACCTGGGGATCTGGATCATAAAAGTTGTCCAGTTTCCATCGGTCAATTTCTGTCACTGAATTTTTTCCGCTGCATAGGTTATCCCAATACTCCGTCAAGGTAGCTGCCCCCGGAAACATGCCGGACATGCCGACGATAGCAATATTCATGGAAGGATCCTGGCTTGCGGTGTTATATGTGGTATTTATGCTTTCTTCCCTAATGCAGTCTTTTTCCCTGATGCACTCTTCTACCTTATCCGTACTATCATTACTATTGGTCTCCTCAGACTTACTTTTGAAATCCAATCGTATCTGATCCTGATATTTTTTGAATATGAATTCTTTTAATTTCAATGTGGTCGGATAATTGAACAATACCGTGGAATTAAGTTCGATTCCAAGCTTATCATTTATTTTATTTATGATCTGTCCGGATAATATGGAATCCACACCATACTCTTTATAAGGTGTATTGATATCCAATTCTCCTTTGCCAATCTTTAACACCGCAGCCAGGCAGTCCAGAATGGCGGCTTCCACCAAATGCTCCGCATTCCTGCCATCCATTTGTTGGTCGAGGAAGGAAGAGGTTTGAATTGCCGGTTTTATTACCGGGCTTTTTATAGCTTCTTTTTTTATAGCCTCTTTTTGTACAGGCAGCTTAACCACTCCGTCGCTTTCCGATATAATGACATTCTGGTGCAAATGAATCTCTTCTTGATCCGGCTGCCCAAAGTGTTTTACATTTCGATAGCCCTCTTCCAGTAAGAGCTTTCTCCACATTTCATTATTCAGTAGAGGAGAACCTTTCATACGGCTGCTCTCGTCTTCAAATAACCACCAGCCATCCAGCAGTCCAAAGGTTAAGGTGGCAACTTCCTCTACTTTTGTATTTTCATTTAATATCAGCCACCCGCTCTTCTTTAGAAGGACTTTCGCATTTTTTACCGTTTGATTGATATTGATCGTTGCATGCAGAACATTGGTCGCAATAATCAGATCAAACTCTCCCGGTACATAACCCTGGGAGAGGATATCTTTTTCAACATTTAAGGTTCTGAATCTGACATAAGGATTCTCTGCTCCAAAGGATTCTTTACCGTATTTCAGAAAAGCCTCGGAGATATCGGTAAATTCATATTGAAGACGTTCACCATATTTCCTGATTCCTTTAAAAACAGTACGGCTTGTGCCTCCTGTTCCGGCACCGATTTCCAATATCTTTATTTTCTCATTTCCCCGAAGACTCTTCAAACGGTTCTCGATATATGCGTTCACTGCCCAGGTTATGACCTCATTCATATAATCCGATACTTCATTTCCATTATAAATTCGTTCCACCAGTTTCATGGAGGAACCCGGAAAAACAATATCTGTGGCGGGGCATTCCCCACTTAAGATTTCCCAGAAATGTCTGGAACAGGTCCATAACAACTCCAAATAGGGTATAACCATAGGATAAAGCTCTGACAAACTGACCTTTTCTTCCTCCATCCGCAGCAACTTGCTTTTCAGAACTTCATTTTCTATCCGTTGGAATACTCTAAAGGTATCAATTCCCGTCTGAACAATAACGCCATCCTTTTCTAAAATGTTGAGCATACTGTCAAACAGCCTGTTGTATTTCTCCATAAGATGGACTTCTTTTTTTAAAGCTGACAGACTGTAAAGCTGTTCCTTCTGTGCAAATATCCCTTTCTTTTGAAAAGCCTCCAATAAGATGAAAACTGTAAATTTCCTTAGCTCCTGAAAGGATTCCTCTATTATTTGCAGCCTTTCCTTTCCTAACTCCGGCATATCCTCTTTCTTTAATAGTTCAACACCAACAGAGTTATCCTCCTCTTTGTATGCAGATATCATAAGTTTCAGGTCCACACCTATATTTTCAAGAACCTCTTCACTTGCTTTCAATGCAAGTATCTGAGCTGCCTGTGAGCTTAAAATTTTCTCGATTCCGTCTATGCCTTCCTTTGTCAGGATGGGATATATTCCATTGGCAGAGAGCCGTCTGCTGTATTCTTCCCCTGCAACGATTCCAACTTCGCCCCAGTACCCCCAATTGATTAACTTAACCGGATACTCCAGTACCTCCTTTTCATACAAGGCAAAGGAATCGGTAAAGGCACACGCCGCCGCATAATTGCTTTGTCCCTGGTTTCCAAAAAAGGTCTGCCCTGAGGAAAAATACATTAAAAAGTCCAGTTTTTCCTCTTTTACCACATTATGAAGAACTACACTTCCTTTTACCTTTGGTGCAAGAACCTGTTTCATTGCATCTTCTTCCATGTTACAAAGGGACTGATCCTGCAAAACCAGAGCAGAATGAATTACTCCGTTTATTTTACCGAATCTGTCCTTTGCTGTCCTGAGCACTTCCGTCATACTCTCCGGGTCAGTTATATCTCCACGGACATAGAGCGCTTTTCCACCCAAGGCTTCTATT
>DJJW01000028.1 GCA_002434335.1 Lachnoclostridium sp. UBA6558
CCTCTACTTTCTTTCACACTAAGTTATCCCTCCTGTTATAACAATGACAAAACATATTTTTATATTATTTATATAGTATACAGTGTCTTTGATAAGATAACTACTTACAAATATATTAAAAGTATTAAAATTAACTTTGTAAAAAAGCGGTCTCAAAAACCTATACTTTTGATAAGATTGCATAATTCATTTATATGTTGTATAATAATGGGAAAATTACGGACGTTAAAACAGAAAAGGAGAGAAGCAAATGAGCACACTAACGCTAGGAGGTTTTTGGATTATTTTTAATTTGATTTTAATAGGTATTCCATTTTGTCTTTGCATCTATGCCTTAATCCTTGCAATTAAAGCGCTAAAAATTTATATAAATAAGAATAAAGAATAAAAGGTGTTAGGAGATGAGCTTAATTATTTATGCCAGATAAATGCAAATTCATATTTTATCTAGATTATTTGAAGATAAACGTATAAAGGAACAAAAAGAAAACGCCTCAAACCAAGCTCCTAAAAGCTGTGAATTCAGGCGTTTTCTTGCGTATAATAGGGTATATATAAAAACTAGAATCAGGGAGGGACAAGCTAATGGAAAATGAGGACTTTATTGATAGTTGGTAAAATATTTAGTATTCTCTTAATAAAGATTATTTATATTCGGTGAAGGGAGGTAAAATAATTTATGATAATAGATATGTTTATATTTTTAATTGGTATGTTAGCGGCATTCCTTTTTCTATATTTTGTAATTAAATCTATCAAGGAAACTAATAATAAAGCATTTATATGGGGTGCGTGTATTTGTAGCTGCATCATTGTTACAATAATTATGAGTCATTTCAGAACAATACTAAACATCATTTAATTGTGTAAATAGGTGGAGTATCCTGTTGATCAATTGGGAGAGTAATTAGTATATAAAAGAAAGCTATTAAAGCTACATATTATGATATAATACAAAGGCAATAAATTAACAAGTATCTCTTGACTACCAACTATCAAATCAGTTGGTAGTTTTTTTATACCCAAAATTAAGGAGATGATCACATGAGTAATGAAGAATTGGTGCAGCTCATAAAGCAGGGCCGGTAAAATGGAGCAGCTCTACATAAAGAACCAGGGTATTATCTTTTCCGTGGTTAAGAAGTACCGTTATGCTTGCCAGAGTGGCCATAACGGCACTCCAATTATAGAACTTGATGAATTAATGCATGAAGCCTATTTCGGGCTTGTAAAGGCTGTAGAGAACTACGATGAAATCCAGGGAGTGTTATTCATGTCATATGCTCCTTACTGGATCAGGCAGGCGGTTAAAAGGTTCATGGAGGATTGTGGCCGTGTTATTCGGGTACCGGTGCATAAGCAAGAACAGGTATATCAGTACAACCGGCTAACGGCTCACTTCCTGCAGAACTATAACCGGAAACCTTCAGTACACGAATATGCCAGGTGGTTGTAGATATCAGATAAGGGAGTGGAGCAGCTACAGCGTTTCATGTTCCGGGATAAGGCCAAGAGTCTGGATGAAATGGTGTCGATCGGAGAGGATGAGAGCATAACCTTTACTGATACTGTGGCCAGTGATACTGATCTGGAAGGTGAAGTGATGAAAGGTATCTTGCGGTGGTAGAGTGTCTTTCTTTATTGTAATTTATTGGATTATGGTATATAATGGAGAAAAACTAGGAGGAATGTATGAAAAATAAACAAAGCTGGCTGTTTGTTATGATTCCAGGGGGAATAATCACTGTATTGGGATTGTGGGCAACGTTTACAAATGATATAATGTTTTCAGCTATGGGGAATATTTTTGTTATTTTAGGTCTTACATCATTACTATATATACTAGCAATAAAGTATTCAGAATGGATTGAAAATAATAAAGGGTGGATAAAACCAGTATCAATAACAGTATTTATCCTTGTCTCATTTATGTGGGCATTGCTCTCATATAACGACGTAGATAACGTATTTATAACTACAATTATTTCGGCAATATTAAGTACGATGATATCTTTCTTTTTAGCTGCCTTTAGTGAAGAAATAAGGAATGAAATATCGTAAACTCTATAGCAACTTCCTCCAGGTGGTTGCTTTTTTCTTGTTGAAAAATGGAAATAAGATTATAATAATGGAAAGAGAATATAGGGGGTATATAATATGGATGAGACAACAAGTATAAAAACTGTTTTATTGTGACACCAATTGGAGAAGATAAATCTGACATAGAAGGCATATTGATGGATTGATAGATGAATGCATAGTACCAGTTATGAATGAAAAGGGCTACAATGTTAATGTTGCTCATAGAATGGCTCAACCAGGCTCTATAAATAATCAAGTTATAGCTGAATTGTATTATAGTAATCTTGTCATAGCAAACCTCTATGGTTTGAATCCAAACGTAATGTACGAATTAGCTATAAGACATTGCTTAAGAAAACCCGTTATTATAATAATGGAAAAGGGTTCAGGAAAAATACCTTTTGACACTATTACAGAAAGAACGGTTTTTTACTCAAATGATTTTCAAGGTGCTATTGATTTTAAAAACGAACTGATTAAGGTCATTGATGTAATAGATGAAATGAATATTGATGAGTTAGATAACCCAGTGTATACTGCTTTGGAAAAGATTATTACAGAAAAAAACATTATAAAAAATATAACTCAACTTTCCCAGCAAATATTTTCGAATAGAGCCTGAATAAACGAGGCTTGAGATAGAATCCATTCGGTTACTTTACTTTTGATGAAGGATGTGATATCTGCTGACAACGTTGAAATATGTTCCACAAACAAAGCCATTAGGCTTTGAAGTGCATTGGTTAAATCCATGTCCTGGATATCTTCACAGAACATGAAAAATAGTTCGCCATACGTTTTCTGGTCATTTCGGTTCCGACGAATCCATTCCAGAATGATATATCTTATGAATACAATGGTTGTATGGCCTACCATTGCACCGTAATTATGGCTCTGAAATTCAGTGCCTAACTTCAAGAAAGATTTAGATGTTTTAAAGAAACATTCTATCAACCATCTATTTCCATATATACGTACGATCTCTGCATCTTCCAGTGAAATATCTGTGCTTAAGATATACAAACATTCACTTTTTTTATTGCGGTTTCGTACAAAAACAATCTTAACAGGGATTCCTGTTTTGGTGGCTACCACCAGTGAACCAAAGATATTTCTGCCACCTTCAAAACATACAAACTTCTTAAGTTCTGGAAGCTTATATTGTTTACCATTATAGGTATAGCGTTGTTTCAACTGCTTGACCATACCAACGGCGTGGATGCCTGTTTCAAGGATCTCCTTGATCATTGGTTCCGTAGTAAACCATGTGTCCATAAGGACATAATCAGCTTTTATGCCAGCATTCAGAGCATTCTTAATCAAAAGAATGGCAGCATCTGTTTTATGAATCATACTTTCTTTGCGAAATTTATATCCATTTGTACGATGGTCAATCTTATCAGAAACTTCGTTATAACGATTACTTTTCGTAGCAGAAGAAAGCATGTTGAATCCGGTTGGAATAAAGCTGTATCCATCAGACCAGCCAAGTGTAAGAAGAGTAAAACCTTTCTGACATTTATGCTCAACATGGTCAAAGACACGTGCAAGTAGTTCAACTGTTTTACTGCGATTACGCTTAATAACGGAATCATCCAGAATCAGAACTTTTACTCTCTCTGGTCGAGTAAGCGAATCAAAAGCTGCTGTAACTTTAACGGCAAGGAGCATAATAAACTTGCTCCAATTGTAGGAAGTTACATTAAGAAAACGATAATACGTATTCTTTGAAACAGCCTGATCTTTATGTTTAGAATTCAGGAAACGAAAAAGATTCTTTCCCTGAAATGCTAACAGAAGTAAAAATTGAAACACCTCATATGCAGAAATACCGCATGATTTTGTAATATTGGATTTGCGCAACAGTTTTCCGATTTGAAGTTGTTTTAACGCATCAGAAAATTGATTTTGAGGATTTTCATTTTTGTCATTTTGGTATATCATAAGTTTAGCACCTTTCTTTGTATCTTAATGTTTGTGGTGAACTTATTATACCAAAGATTTGGTGCTATTTTTATGTCAAGGCACCGATTTATTAAGTTATTTTGCTTGAGGAATCAAGCATTTTCACCAGCTTCGCTGGTGGGAAAGTTGAGAATATAACTAAAGATAATGGAAATGATAATGATGCAATTAAATACCTGGTAAATAGTATGTTACGGATTGAAAATAAAATTGATGGAATTGAGATGAATAAGCCTAACATATATACTAGGAGCATTCGATTTATTGAAAATGAGGAAACAGTTATGGATTCAATTTATCTACGTATAATAAATCTTTATAAAGTAGCAGATAATCAAAAAGGAGTAATAGTAGGTGAAATTGTAAGTGAATTATCTTCAATACTTTCATTTAATAAAGCATTTTGCGACATGGATGGGATAGAATTGTCATTTGGGAATATCCAAGTACAGGCAAAGCTGATAAGAAATGCTGCAAATACAGTGCTCAAAAAATATGATTTGATTTTAGACTCCTTACAAAAGAGAACTCATGCCAAAAACGCAACTGAGTATCGTTACCTTAAAATGCAGATGTGATACTAAAATGATACTAAAAAATGAACAAAAATAAAAAATATACAAAAAACACAAAAAGAAAACGCTTAAATTCAAGGTTTATAAAACCAAGAAACTAAGCGTTTTCTTGCGTATAATAGGGTGGGAGTAGAAAGTGTTTTTATTCACTATCCACTTGTAGTATAAAATAAAAGTGTGTTTTCTTTGTGAAGAGATTCTGAACAAAGTATAAAAAATAGATTTTAGGGTTTATTTTATTTTTAGAATAGACATATAGATTTAACTTAAATAAAGCCTTTATTTAGGAAATGAGAAGGAAATATTTTTACTGATTAAAGAGGAAGTATTACGTAATACAGCAGATATTCCCCATCCAATCGAATAGTATATCTGTAAAAAATATTTCCTTATTATATGAAAGGAGCATTATTGATATAAGGTGATTTATACTACAGTATACTTCCGCATTCTCTTATTATCGTGTTGGCTAATTGTATTTATTGAAAAATATTATAAAAAGATGTTGACGTATGTATAATAATATGATATGATATAAAAGTTGTCGGAAACGACAGGAAATAAAGAGAACATTGATAACTGAACAGT
>DJJW01000047.1 GCA_002434335.1 Lachnoclostridium sp. UBA6558
GCCAAAGCAGCGTCATATTGTATCTGTGTTTAAATTAATCCAAGATCTGCTTGCACCCAGTGGCATAAAAGGACGGACATTGTTCCAATTGCTTTTGGCAAATTTGCCTGATGAGCATAAAGCAAAGTGGTTCGCCGGGGCGGCATTAAATTCTGCTGAACAGGCAATGCAAAGCGTGCTATCTACGGCACTTTCGAGACTGAATTCATTTCTGGATTCCGAGCTGGAGCAGGTGTTATGCTTTGATACTGCCATTGATACGGAACAGTTTTGTAAAGAGAAAAGTGCTGTATTTCTGGTCATGCCAGAGGAGGATTCTACGAAGTATTTTATTATCAGCTTAATTGTACAACAGTTATATCGTGAGATCCTTTCTGTGGCGGATGAATATGGGGGTAAACTTCCCAATCGTGTGATGATGTACCTTGATGAAATAGGAACCATCCCCAAAATTGAGTCCGCCGAGATGATGTTCAGTTCATCTCGNNTCGCGCAGGGTATCTATAGTAGCAATCATACAATCAATCGCTCAGATGGAGAAAAATTACGGAAAAGAAGGAGCAGACATCATCATTGATAATTGTCAGGATACGGTATTTGGAGGGTTTGCCCCTAATAGTGAGTCGGCACAGATATTGTCAAAATCTTTAGGCAGCAGAACCGTTTTAAGCGGTTCTGTAAGCAGAGGAAAAAATGATCCTTCTCAAAGCCTTCAGATGATAGAGCGGCCGCTGATGACACCGGATGAATTAAAAGCTTTGCCCAAAGGTCATTTTGTAGTGACCAAGACGGGAGCTCATCCCATGCGCACTCAATTAAAGCTGTTTATGAAATGGGGGATAGTATTTGAAGAATCGTATGAAATGGAGGAACGTTCCGCCAGAAAGGTAGAATATGCAGACAGACAGAGTCTGGAGGAAGAGATTATCCGCCGGAATACTACTTGCGAAGAGTTACCGGATGAATGCAAGGAGAATATTACTATATCAGCAGGAGTTCTTTTTTCGGCAGTGGATAAAAAAGGGGCAATTCAATCAAAGACTCCTGTCAGGGTAGAGTAGGAGGTATTATGGGTTATTTTAAATCAATTTATAATTCAGAACTTCCACACCGCGCTGTTGTCGTGTATATGTATCTTCATGATCGCAGTGATAAGGAAGGAAAATGCTATCCGTCGATTGGTACAATTGCAAAGGAATTAAAATTGTCTCGAAGCACTGTAAAACGTGCAATTGCTGATCTGGAAAGGGATAGTTACATTCGTAAAGAACAGCGTTGGAGAGAAAACGGTGGTAAGAGCAGCAACATGTTTTATATAACTCATAGGGATTCCAATTGAGCTATATAAAATATAGTTTTCCGATAAAGGGAAATGACTGTCCATGTTGTGGACCATGGGAGGGTTCATAATGAGCTAAGAATGCGAATATCTCACTCTAAGAGTGTCTATCAACAGAAAAAGAATAANNATAACGTGGGTAAAATCTTATTATACAATGGGGTAAATCAAAAACAACAAGGTGAAATTAGATTTGAATAAATTTCTATAGAGGTGATTTTTCCCAATACAGAATTGCTACTTAATTACAGGGAATTATGGATTTATCATCCCCTACGAGGTGAAGGTAAATTTATAACAAAATCAAGATGAGAAGGATTGGACTTGTTTGAAAAACAGATATTTTATATAATATTTAAAAGTATCGTTTAGTTTGGGTGGCACTTCCATTGTTATGAGCTTTATTGATCAGACAAATAACAAAGTTTGCTTTGTTTGATAAAGACCTGAAAGTTAGTAGCAACAGCTCCCTAGCTCTTGTGAGTTTATGCTTTTTCAACCGATATGTAAATATTGAATATCAGAATATTAATAGATGGTCAGCCTCTTATAATGATAGGAATAGCCTTTAGTGGACAAAAGTTTACCTGACAAAAGATTATAGGAATAAATGAATATGATTATGCAATTTTACGAATGTCGTAATTGTTATTTCATATGAATATGCCGATATAAACTGTCAAAAAAGAAGGCATACTAAGCAAACTTAATTTAGTAGGTAATTCTATACATGAATATGATAAAATTAGAATATTTTTAGCTGTTTCAAAATATAACACTTTACAAAAGCAGCTCGAATCTGTAGTGATGTGTTTATCATAAAAAATCTCCAAAGCTTAATTTATTAAAGTATAAATAATAAATATTAGTGTTTTTATTGATGATAAATGGTAGTTGATGAGATAAGACACTGAATGAAATTTCTGACAGAAAAATTTGATGTATTTTTCGATTTACCGCTTGTTGTACTGAAAAATACCTAACACAATAATAAACAAGTATATCTATGGATAGGTGACACCTTACTGTGTATTAGGTAAAATACTATAAACAATATTAAAAAAAAATTCTTCATTAGAAAGGTGAATAGGCCTGTGCTTCAGAATAAGATATGTAATTTGCGGCTATACGGAGTTATCATAACCTTTTCTTTGCTGTTAATTTTTTATAAAGAATTTAAAGATTATGATGGGATACCTTCAATTGGGCTCATGCTAATCTTATTAATGGAAATTATTTTAGTTTTATTCAGAACAAAATGGTGGAATAGTAAGAAATATATATTGATATTATCGATAATCATTGCTATGGTACTAACTGTAAACTATTGTTATGGTATACAGACTTCAACATTGCTATGGCCATTAGTATGGTTTTTAGGTATATTAGAGAAAAAATATAATTGGTTATCAATCATACTTACTTCATCTATAATAGTAATAATATTGTTCATGTCATATCCATCAGGCTCTATATTACAAACTTTATTCGCATTATCAGGCATTTTCTTAGGTATAAGAAGCAGCAGAATCCGGCAGGAAACTTTTATAACAAGTCAGTTACACCTGCAGGAATTGAAACAAGTACACAAGGAATTAGAGAGATCGCATGAAAAGCTATTAGAGGCATCTGTGTACTCTATGAGATATGCAGCTCTAGAAGAAAGAACGAGGCTTGCTAGAGAAATTCATGATTGTATTGGCCATCAGTTAACATCCCTTATTGTACAGTTACAAGCTTTGGAGATCATGCTTCCAGATAACCCTGAAAAAGGAGCCGAACTTGTTTCACAATTACTGCAGATATCACGAAGAGCAATGTTAGAGGTACGCATAGCGGTTAAAGAGTGGTCCGATGATGAGATGGGATTAGGGCTAATAGCAATAAAGGGATTAATTTCGCAAATACAGTCACAATCAATTATTCAATATACTTTTATTGAAGATTCGGAAATTACCGAATGGTCAATCGATAAGTATCGTACTTTATAGGATTTTACAGGAATCACTAACTAATATTTTGCGTCACTCAAATGCTAAATTTGTTGAAATTCATTTAAAGGAGACAATTAATCAAATTGTATTATCAATATCGGACGATGGTCAATATTCAGAGGTTGAACCTTTAAAACCAGGTTTTGGAATGTAAGGTATTATTGATAGATGTACATCGCTTGGCGGAGCTTATAATATTATTCCAGAAAAGCCGCATGGTCTTCGAATAGAAGTGATTATACCAAAAGAATTATCGTATAGTGAGGTGTAAACTACAGAGTGGAGGAAATAAGATTTGAGTGAAAATAACAAAATCAGATCAAAATTGTTAAAAAAATATCAATCCGCCTAACAGGTAAAAGCATTATTGTGTATTAACCAGAGAACAATCAGGAACTGCTTGCATCCATTGAGTTAATTGCACAATCGTTAAAAGATTTAGCAAAGCTTGTAGATGAGATAAATATTGAGATGAATAGGTTTAAGGTTTAATGAGAACTATCAAAGTGGGGACAGAAGACAATAATCAAACTGCAATTATTCCATATAACTTTGTATTTGATGGGCGTATTGAAAAAAACATGTTTTTCTCTCTGAAAGTCATCACCTCTTTATTCTGTGAAAGTATTTACCAACCTTACACCCATGTCAAATGCTTTTTGACAATCAGCGGGAAATCCAATTTCCCTTTCCTTAGCTTTATGATTTTCGTCGAACATAGATGCTTCATATTTTGAGTAATCATCAAATTGATATGTGTCATAGGAAAGTAAAATTTCGGATGTCCTGCCAAATCTTTTCATAAATTACTATACTGTTGGAATACAGCCTCATAGTTATATTGTTTGACAGTTTCTTCCTGAGCATTCATTGTGCCTACAAAACCCGAAGCTATTTTGCCTTTGAAAATAGAGCGGTTATCAGCACTATAAGAAGCGTTCGAAAACAACAAGCGTTCTAACAAGCAGATCATTTCTCCGGTTAGATTACCATAATAAACAGGTGAACCCAATAGAAGGACATCACAGTTTAAAATCTTTTCAAGGTACTCTGTTAGATCATCCTTCATCGCACAGTGGCCGACAAACTTGGAATTTTTAAGCTTACAGGCAAAACAGCTGGCACAGCCTTTAAACTGCAAGCTATATAAATGTACCAATTCGGTTTCGGCACCTATACTTTTTGCCCCATCAAGTGATTTTTGTAATAAGGTAGCAGTGTTTCTATTTCTTCTGGGGCTTCCATTTATAGCAATCGCTTTCATTTCAATTCCTCCTTGTACGTTACGGTATATGATGATATGAGCGTTAAAAGCAATGTTTCAATCTGTGAACAGGCAATTTGCACAAATAGAAANNATTGCCGTCCCCTTGTGAAAAGCTGACCTTTTGACGCTCATATCATATGATATATTTATTATACTTATTAAGTAGCATACAAGCAAGCACGTAATTTTTACACCTTTATTATGAGGAGATTTAAAAGCATATTAATTACATTTGACAAAGCAGCAAATCAACATACTACAGGAGAATTTTGATTACAAGATTTTTTATGAGTTCGTTGATTGTCCTCCATCAACATGAAGAACTTGACCAGTAACGAAGCGAGAATCATCTGAAGCCAAATATACATATGTAGGAGCCAGTTCAAAAGGCTGACCCATGCGCATCATCATATTTTCCTCAGGCAGGGCTGTTTCATCAGCGGAAAAACTTGCGGGAATTAAAGGTGTCCATATTTTCCCAGGTGCTACGGCATTGACGCGAATACCATCTTTGGCTACATTTCTAGCTAATGCCCTGGTGAAACCAACAATAGCTCCTTTGGTAGAAGTATAATCAATCAGCTGATCTGAACCCATATAAGTTACCACAGAAGTAGTACCAATGATGGAACTCCCCGGACCCATAAAAGGGAGAGCGGCTTTCGTTGTGTAGAAATGAGAATAAATATTAACCTTAAAGGTTTCATCAAATTGCTCATCACTAATATCCATTAGACTTAGCTGCTGAAATTGAATACCTACATTATTACATAAGATATCTAATCTGCCAAAGGTCTTGACAGTTTCATTTACGATATCAATGCATTGCTGTTTCTTTCTTAAGTCTCCGGAAAGCAGAAGACACCTGCGCCCGATTTCCTCTATACGTTTTTTTGTCCTGATGGCATCGTTATGTTCGTCAAGATAGGATAAAGCCACATCAGCACCTTCTTTAGCGAAAGCTATAGCAGTCGCAGCGCCGATTCCACTGTCTCCACCCGTGATTAAAGCTACTTTATCTAAAAGTTTTTCAGATCCTTTGTAATTGGGATTTTCAATAATTGGCCTTGGGACCATTAATTCTTCCAGTCCGGGCTGTCGTAGTTGACGTTGCTCAGGAACGCTGATAGGGATATCTTTATACTGTGTAATCGTACCGTAGTTGGGATACATGGGGTAGGGGTTAATAATCAAATTTTCTTGAAAAAGCCCCTGCAATTCCACCATGACTTGTAAATTATAGGTATTTTTTTTGTCGTTTAACTTATTAGGTTGAAGATAATCTTGGCCATCCATGTGATTTACCTTGCACAATCCTTTCAATTTGATATCGAAGCAACATACTAGATAATAGGATAATTTAATGTATAGCTTGGATTAGTATAGTATGGAGGTCTGAGACCTATCTGAGGCATTTTCCATTTGTAATTAAGATATCTTATATTTACATATTCATCTGAATGGTTAAGAAGAAGTAAATCTACAAGTAAACTAATTTGAAGATCCATATAAATCACACTTTATATTGTATTTAATCATAATATATTCTTGAAATGTTTTACTTAAACCATTTTTTTATATATTTGCCTGAATATTCTTTATGATATTACACATATTAAGCTTGCCCAATAATAATGTGATAAGGAGACCGATTATGGAGAACAGTAGTTCAAACAGCTATAACAATACTGGCAGAAATTCTTCTAAAGACACTACAAGCAAAAACAATGCCAATAACAGTACCCAAAATTCCAGTAATGTAAATGGAAGTAACAATGCAAAAGATTACACAGGAAATAATTCTTCAAATTCGAATGGCAGCAAGGATTCAATGAAAGATTCTTCAAAGAATGCAACGAAAGATTCTTCAACTGATACCCAGAACAATTATCAAGAATAAAAAATGTGTAAAAAGACTATCTGGTTTAAGTAGGATAGTCTTTTTTAAAATTCCATAAAGATCTGACAGGAAAGGTATAGTATGTTATTAATTAAGAATGGTAAAATTGTAACTATGGCAGGAAAAGTATATGAATAAGGTTGTATACTTATTGAAAATAATAAAATAGTATCGATAGAAGAATCCATAGATATATCAGATAAGGATGAGATTACTGTTATAGATGCATCCGGGCTGTGGGTGCTGCCAGGGCTAATAGAGGCGCACTGCCATATAGGCATTACAGAAGAGAAAATCGGTATTGCAGGGGAGGATTGTAATGAAACTACCTTACCGATAACCCCTTATATAAGAGCGTTAGATGCGGTCAATCCAATGGACCCGGCTTTTCATAATGCAATACAGGCAGGTATAACCTCCGTTATGGTTGGACCCGGCAGCTCAAATGTAGTCGGTGGCCAGTTCTTATTTATAAAAACCCATGGGAGAGTAATCGATAAGATGAAAGTTTTAGAACCGGCTGCAATGAAAGTGCATTCGGTGAAAATCCCAAAAAGTCTTATAAAGATCTGAATAAACCACCATCCTCAAGAATGTCTATAGCAGCTATGCTAAGAGAAGAAATTTTTGATGCGGTTAATTATAGAAAAAGGAAAATAAAAGCTGAAAATAATAGTGAAGAAATAGAAGAAGATTTCAAATTAGAATCATAGATGCCTGTTTTGGATAGAAAGATTCCTTTAAAGGCTCATGTCCGTCGTGCAGACGATATTATGACTGCAATTAGAATAGCCAAGGAATACAACTTAAAGTTAACACTGGACCATTGCTCGGAAGGGCATATAATTGCAGAGGAGATAAAAGAAAGTGGTTTCCCGGCAATNNAATAAAATTGAACTGGCAAATGCGGATTTTAAAACTGCCGGAGTCTTAGCAAAAAAAGGAGTTTTAGTAGCCTTAACTACGGATCATCCGGTTTCTTTAATACAATACCTTCTGATATGCGCAGGATTAGCTGCCAAAGCTGGTTTAGGAATGGAAGAAGCTCTTAAAGCAATAACAATAAATGCAGCAGTAATTTGTGGTGTTGATAATAGAGTAGGAAGCTTAGAGGCAGGTAAAGATGCAGATATCGCTATATTTACAGGAAATCCAATGGAAGTCTTTACCCATACAGTCTATACCATTATCAACGGTGAAATTATTTACAAATGGTCAGATGAGAAGGATTGAAGCATATTGGTAAATCCTTGGCTGATGAATATTGCTGATAAAGAATTTATTTGAAGGATAATCATATATTATGAATAAATAGTATTCGAGGTCTTATATGGTAATACATGTAGTGCAGGAGGGTGAAACTGCACATTCGATAGCTGTTTATTATGGAATATCCGAAACAAAGTTAATTCAAGATAACGAACTGGAATTTCCCAATAATTTAGTTGTTGGACAATCAATAATTATAGCATATCCTGAACAGACATATACAGTTATGGAGGGGGATACATTATTAGACATAGCCAATTACTTTAATGTATCGTTAATGCAATTATTGAGGAATAATCCATATCTTTCTGATAGAGAATATATATATCCGGGAGAAGCAATTGTTATCAGCTACAATGTAAAAGGCAGAGTCACTGTACATGGTAATACGAACCCTAATATTGACAATGGAATACTAAGAAAAACATTACCTAACTTAACGTATCTTTCCATTCTAAACTATACAGTTACACATAGGGGAGAAATAATCACATATTATGATGATACTGAAATTATTAACATTACAAAAGAGTACGGTGTAATGCCGCTCATGCTATTAACAACTTTAAGCATTCAAGGTGCGGCTAATGTACAAGTAGAATATGATTTATTATTAAATCAAGAATTTCAACAAAGATTTGTAGATAATATTATTCCTATATTAAAAACGGCAGGTTACTATGGGATAAATGTTTCATTTCAATATATTAATATTTCAAATTTATATTTGTATGATCAATTTTTCACTTTACTGTCAAACCAATTGAATAATGAGAATTTTAAGGTATTTGTTACTGTAAATCCTAATATTAAAAATTATGATAACGATGTCAGTTTTGAATGGGTAGATTATTCTGCTTTCAATGAGTTTGCTCAAAATATAATATTTATGGATTATAACTGGGCAACCAATATAAATCCACCATCACCAATCACTTCGATTTATAATCTGAATGTATTTCTGGATTATATAAATAATTTTATACCGCCGGAAAAAATAATAATCGGGATACCAACCATAGGTTATGACTGGGAACTTCCATTTTCAGTTGGATTTTCAAGTGTATATTCTCTGACTTCTGAAAGAGCAATTGATTTGGCACGTAGTTTTAACGCAACCATACAATTTGATGAAAAATCACAAACACCCTTTTTTACGTATCTGGAAAGGAATACACAGCATATAGTATGGTTTATAGATGCAAGAAGCATAAATTCTTTATTAGATTTGGTAATCACAAATAATTATAATGGTTCTGGTATCTGGAATATAACGATATATAATCCACAATTATGGTTAGTTATTAATTCTCAATATGAAACTGAAAAAATTACGTAAAATAATAAACGCCAGGTGAGTTCATTCTCCCCTGGCGTGTTTATAGGGCAAAAATAAACCACCAATACTTCTTTTACAATGTCTGTATTTGATACAATTCTTCTTATATAGTTCGAACAAGGACATTGCCATATAATTGTTTAAAATGTATATTAAAGTAATGAATAAGTTGATGAAATCAATATAAAAACACTATAAAATATCAAATTAGCAATAGGTATAGTATGAAATTTGCTAAAAATGTTTCTTTTTAAGAAATTTTATCTACCAATATGCAACGAAAAAATTATTATAAGCAGTCATTTATTTTTCTTTCCGTTTAAAGATATTACTATAAGTCAGCATATTTAGTTACTATCATTTATGGGAGAGAAGATTAATGTATAAAATTTATGATTTAAGGGAGGAAAAATTTTATGAAAAGAATGAAAAAGCTATTTGCAATTCTATTATGTATGGTAATGGTTATAGGAGGATTGAGCGGCTGTAAAAAAACAGACAAGAATTCAGAGCCGTCTACTGTACCAACCCAAGGTGAAGAAGCCGAGGTGAATTTTACAGAACCTGTTAAATATACATACTGGTTACCTGCAACACCGAATGATTATTTATCAGAGTACAGCAAATATCCGGTAGTACAGTATATGAATAAGAAATTTAATATGACACTGGAATTTCAGCAGCCGGCAGCCGGTACTGAGGTAGATGCGCTTAACCTGATGATAGGAACAGGAGAGTACACGGATATAATTGATTCTGCCTATTATACAAACTCAATTGATGAGCTTAATAAGAATGGTATAATTATAGATATTGCAAAGTATCTGGATTATATGCCGAATTTAAAGTCATTACTTGATGCAGACCCTACATTTAAGAAAAATGTTTATAATGATAATGGACAGATCCTAAAATTACCTACTTATCTGGCTGAAGATCCATTACAGTGGGGCGGACTGGTCTATCGTAAAGATATATTGGATTCTATGACCGGTAATAAGGTTACATTCCCCAGCGGGAATGACAGTCCGACAACAATTGCAGACTGGGAATACATGCTGCCCTTATATAAACAGTATTTTGAAGCATCCGGTATGACAGACTATGCTCCTTTTATTCTTCCGGCAACCGGTTATTTTGGCAGTGGCGATTTGTTGACCGGGTTTGGTACAGCAGCAAGCTATCATGCAGTTGATGACAAGGTCAGCTATGGCCCCATTGAGGAGGGTTTCTATAATTATCTGGTGAAAATGAATGATTGGTTCCAAAAGGGATATATATATAAAGATTTTGCCAGCAGAACAAATGATTTATTCTATTTACCCAACACAGCTTTGACCTATGGCGGAGCTGCCGGTATATGGTTTGGAGCAACTTCTCAGTTAGGTACGCTCTTATCACAGCCGGATTATGGGCTAAATGTTGATATTCAGCCGATTCTTAACCCTATTGATACAGAGCACGGTAATACATCTGCCATTAACATGATGTATGCCGGCCGTAATGGGCAAACAGGAGGCGCTATGATATCCAGTACCTGCCAAAACGTTGAAAGGCTGTTGACCACAATAGATTATATGTATTCAGAAGAAGGTGCTATGCTGAAAGAATATGGTCTTACCAAGGAACAGGGTGCCGCTGATGATGAACTTTATAAAGAGCATGGCTTGACAGAAGGAGCCTATTCTATTGACAGTAATGGTGAGGTTATAGCCGCCGAACCATTTCTTCCCGGCGGCGGTCTTGATTTAACACCTTTTGTTGATTATAAAATGCCAGGTATGAGAAACAATAAGTATACGAATAAGAATTTAAAGGAAATAGATAAGAAGGCTACAGCTATCTGGCTGAACTATGGCTACGGTATGTTCCCTCCCATTTATAGAACAACAGAGGAAGATGCAACATATACTGCAAATCAGTCAAATATTGAGGATTATGTAAATACCATGGTATTAAAATTTATTCTTGGGGATGAAAAATTAGATAAGACATCATGGGAGGAATACAAAAAACAGATTGAAACCTTTGGTGTTAATGATAACATTGCGATTATGCAGGCTGCCTATGACCGTTATCAACAGAGATAAGTATATAAAGAAAGCTTCTATTTTAAATGTTTTGTTGGAGGATGGATGTAAACTGGTATGTAATTTGTATTAATTCTTCATCATTCGTTTATTAATACGAAATTAATGTAAAATCAGAAGGAGGCAGGTGAGATTACCTGCCTCCTTCTCGATGAAATAAAATCAGCTATGACTTATATCATTATACTGGCCGGTGTTCCTGACCGTATAGCGAAAGTGGTAATTTATTGGCGGTACTGGGTGGGAGCACAACCGAAATGCTTCTTGAAAATACTTGAAAAATAGGAGTAATTTGGATATCCCACTTGCTTTGCAACAGAGACTGCAGATGCATTGGGGAGCTTAAGCAGTTCTGCCGCAAGTTCCATTTTTTTTGTTATAATAAACTGATTTATCGCGACATTTTTCACCTTTTTAAAGATACGGTTCAGATAAATGGGGTTCAGATAAAAATGTGCGGCAATATTAGTGACGCTCAATTCCTCGTTGTACAGGTTGTTTATGATGTAGAGGGAGCATTCTTCTACAATGTCCTTTGGTGTACGGGAGGCTTCCTTAGTCAGAGTGATATTTTGTTCTTTCTCTAATAGCCATGATTTACCATATTCTAATAGTTTGTGCTTGCTTAGACGCTCGGTACGTTTGGTTACACTTTTCAGTATCGTTGTACCGATATCTTCATAAGAAGCCGGTATCAAAATATATTCCTGGCATCCTAAGCTGATGGCATCTCTGGCATATAGAAAATCGGCATGGCAGGTAAGCAGAATACAGTCAATGTCATAGTTTTGCTCTCGAATCCACCTAATCAGGGCAATACCGTTTTCACCGGGCATTTCGATGTCACATAATAAAATATCAATATGATTAGAAAGTATGGAAGATTTCCCCTCTTCAACATTATAAGCAGTATATACGTTAGTAATTCCATAGTTAACCCACAGGATTTCACTTTTCATAGCCTCAATCGTAGCAATTGCATCATTTACCATTAATAGATTCACTGGATTTCCTCCTTGTATTCCAGATTATATGGAATTGTAATTGTAAATATCGTGCCCTCATCCTTAACTGATTCTACATGAAGCGTTGCCTGATTGTCATAAAAATATTTAAGCCGGGCAATGGAATTGCGCAAGCCAACATGGGAACCCCGCTGGTAATTATCATAATTACTCAGATTAATCTGATCTACATCCTCTGTCAGCATACCGCAGCCATCATCTGCAATCTGCAGGGTGACAAGGCCATCTGCGTAGGAGCCGTGAAACATGATGTGGACTTCTCTTCCGTGTACCAGGGCATGGCTGATTATATTTTCAAAAAAATTGAGCAGCATGAGAGGCGGAACCCGGACCAGATTGATTTCCGGGTCAAAGTCATATGTGAAAGTAAAAGCACCAGGGGTTTGGTAAAGTGAGATTTCCAAATATTTCTGCACAAGATCAAATTCCTTCGGAAACAATACCAGCTTCTCCGTATGCTGAAACAAATAGCGGAAGTACTGTGAAAGGTACAGAATCATTTTATTGGCTGCCGGGGTGTTCTGGGTCTGTATCATAGTATACAGCAGATTAAATGTGTTGAGCAGAAAATGAGGCCGGATCTGAAGCTGCAGATTATCAATCAGCATCTGTTTGCGGGCAAGCTCTTTGTCAATGTTTTCCAGACGAAGATTTTGCAGCTTCTCCACCATATTATTAAATGAGTCGTAGACCTGCATAAATTCGTAGGAATTACATTGGGCAGTTATCCGGTACTCCGGATTTCCGTTTTCTAACTGCAGATGCGCTTTGTTTAACTGCTGTAGCGGCTGAATCATTGATTTCCGGATAAAATGGTATATAACCGGAATCAATACAATATACAATGCGGTAATACATAAACTTAACCAGCGCCACGAGGCTATACTGTGTAGTGAAAAATTTTTGTCAAAAGCCAGTGTGATGTATAAGTCCGCATAATTGCATTTTTGCGTCACATAGAAGTTTTTTTCTGAGGTTAGGTATTCAGAGGAAAAAAGAATCTCATTGACAGGGTAGTTCAGATATGTCTGTATGTCCTCCAAAATCGGATCGAGGGTAATGAACGCACCGTAATTTGTGGTATTAGACATCAACATACGTTTCAGATAAGAAGTTCCTTCAAGTTCAACAACATTCCAGTTTGCATCTTCTACCCGTTTTTTATGATCCAGGAAATCATATTCTTTCAGAAAAATATCAAATTTTTTTGAATTATGGGGAAAAATAAAAAGATCATCAAGATCCCTACGGTAAAAAAAATAGTAGTCTGCCACTTCTCTGGTACTCATAGCCGTATGCAGTTTGTTGAAAAGACTACTTTTAGCAAGCTGATAGGGAAGAGCTTCTGTTTCATTGAAGTAATTATACCCCGTATTTCCGTACTGAGCCTGGTCATAGAGGCTATAGTCGGTATTTTGTGCTATCAGGTCAATTCGATTTCCATAAGTGTTGAGGGTTGATTTGATGGAATCTATAATTGCCTTTTGGGAATCAGAGATAATAATACCTGAAATCAGTAGTGAAAGTATATTAAACGGAGCCAGCAGTGCGATCAGGCAGATTATGATACGGGTGGTAATGGATAATTTTTTCTTACGCATATACAGCCTCCCTTCATTGCGATTATCAGTCATTTGATAAATATATTATATTTCCATAGAAGAACGAAGTCAATTACAGGCAGAGCAGAAAGTTTGTTTTTTAAAAGCAGAGGTTTATTTCGTTTATTGGATTATTTTATAAAATCTGATAATATGAATTTGTACACAAGTTATAAACATTTTCCGGAAATGTAAATAGCTGTTGGTATCTGATTGGTTATAATAACAAATCCAAAAGAAGGGAAAGTATATGTATTAGCTTTAATATACATTATACGAGGAAAGTTATGAAAAAAATATTAGCAATTATGCTGGTTGTTTTGTTGGCCGCAGGTTCCTTTGCGGCTTGCAGTTCTGCAGAAAATAACACCGGGTCCAAAGATACGGCAGGTAATGACGGGGGATCACCTTCATCAAATGAGGAAGGTACATCTTCAGTGTTGAAGGACGGTAAAGATACGGTATTAACCGTAATGTTTCCGGGAAATAATTCTACGCCAGCCAGTCTGGACGCAGTGAATAAAGCAATTACAGAAATTGCCCGTGAGACGATTGACTGTACGGTAGAACTGAAAATAGTTGAATGGGGTGTTTACGCAGAACAGCAGAACCTTCTGTTATCCAGCGGAGAGCCGATTGACTTAGTATTTGCCCTGGCAAATGTGTCGAGTACTGTTAATAACGGACAGGTGCTGGATATTACAGATTTAGCACCTGTATATGCTCCGGAGTCCATGGAGCTAATGGGACGATATATAGATGCATGCAAAATTAATGGCGCACTGTACGGCTTCCCCACCTATCGTGATTTCGCAAGCGCCAGCGGACTGGTTTGTGTAACGGAAATTCTGAATGAACTTGGTGTTGATCCGGAAACAATAAAGACCTGGGACGATGTGGGAAATCTCCTTGCCAAGGTAAAGGAAACACATCCGGAACTGGATGTATTAGTACCCTCAGATATGAGCAGCGGTATGACCGGTACCGCCCTGAATGGGGTATTTGATGGGGGGATTGCCGGGGTAGGCATATACGCAGATGGACGCGATGGCCTGACGGTGTATAACACTCATAAAACAGACGAATTTATGGAGTTTGCGAAACGAGCTTATGACTGGAATCAAAAGGGTTACTTTATTGCAGACCCAACAACAATTACAGATACAAGGCAAACATTTTTCAAAGCCGGCAGTGCTTTCGGATTTATAGGCACCTATCATCCGGGCGTGCAAGCCGGAGAAGGAGTTAGTACAGGGGTTGATATGACAGCGATTCAGATTACGGAAGCCACCAGCGGTACAACGAACATTACAACTTTCCAGTATCTTGTACCGGCTTCTGCAGATTCACCGGAAAAATCGGTAGCTCTGATGAACCTGATGTTCAGCAACCCGGAAGTTCAAAATCTTCTTCGTTTTGGTATTGAAGGCACCGATTATGTGGTAAATAACGGAGTAGCCAGCTATCCGGATGGAGTGAATAACGAAAACGTTGGTTGGTACAATGAAACATTTCTTACAGGAAATGCTACGATTGGATATAAATGGGTGACTGAACCTTCCGATATTTGGGAAAAATATCAGGAATTTAATGATGGTGCAAAGTTGTCACCGGCCTATGGTTTCTCTTATAATTCCGAGGGTGTGAAAGCCGAACTGACGGCTGTTCAGAATGTTCTGAATAAGTACACTCCTTTGATTTATGCAGGTCTCGCTGAACCGGAGGAAACTGTCGCAGAACTTAACAAAGAACTGGAATCAGCCGGAATAGATAATATTGTTAAGGATGTCCAGGCACAATTGGATGCATGGAGTGCAAAGCAATAATAACATAAATGGTGATTATGGAGAGTCGCAATATGCGACTCTCCATTGACGGAGAATGACAGGAGAATACTATGAAAAGAATAAAAAAAGCAATTCCGATTTATGTGATGCTATTGCCGGGTTTTATTTATATTCTGATTAATAATTATCTGCCGATGGGCGGTTTGGTTATGGCATTTAAGAATATAAAATGGAATGTGGGTATATGGAAAAGTGACTGGGTGGGCTTTGATAATTTTGAGTATTTATTTAAGACCCCTGATGCATTAAATATCACAAGAAATACTATTTTATATAATATCGCCTTTATTATCGTTAACCTGATTGTGGCACTTTTGTATGCTATTATGCTGAGTGAAATCCGCCGGAAGCTGTTTGTTAAGGTATATCAGACCGTGATTATGCTGCCATTTATGATTTCTATGGTTATTGTAAGTTATCTTGCTTATGCATTTCTGGCAGGTGATACAGGATTGTTAAATGGAGTCCTGGAAGCAGTCGGGCTGCCTACAGTCTCCTGGTACACTGAACCGAAATACTGGCCGTTCATTCTGGTAATTGTAAACTGCTGGAAGGGGGTCGGGTACGGAACCGTGGTGTATTTGTCCTCCATACTGGGAGTGGATCCCGAACTATATGAAGCTGCATCAGTGGATGGAATTAATGAGATTCAGAAAATCAGATATATAACATTGCCAATGATAAAGCCTACGATAATTACAATGGTAATGCTGAGTATCGGGCGAATCTTTTACTCTGACTTTGGTCTGTTCTATCAGGTGCCGATGGCTTCGGGACCGCTGATGAACGTAACAAATACAATCGATACTTATGTATATCAGGGTTTAATAAAGCTTGGGGATGTGGGAATGTCCTCTGCGGCCGGTTTTTATCAGTCAATGGTTGGATTTACTTTGATACTTCTGGCAAACTGGCTTACAACGAAGTATAGCAAAGAAAATGCATTATTCTAGAAGGGAGAATGGAATGAAACACTCAAACAATAAAGTTCAGATCATCGCAAACATGATTATGGCAGTAGCCACAATCATCACAATAATGCCTTTTGTTTTGCTGATAGCAGCATCCTTTACCGATAATGCAGAAATTGTATTAAACGGATATTCCTTTTTCCCCAAGTCCTTCAGTTTGGAAGCTTATCAATATATCTGGGGGGAAAAAACACAGATTTTTCGGGCGTATGCAATTACAATTATTGTAACATCAGTGGGAACAACCGTCAGCCTTCTCATCACGATGTTGTATGCGTATGCACTATCAAAACAGAGTTTTCCCGGTAAGAAATTTTTCTCTTTCTTCCTGCTGTTTACCATGCTATTTAACGGTGGTTTGGTACCTACCTATACCATGTATACCAGATACCTTCACATGCGTGACAGCATTTGGGCTTTGATTATTCCGGGTCTGTTAATGTCAGCTATGAATGTGATTCTGGTTAGGAGCTATATACAGAATAATGTATCTCAGTCCTTGATAGAATCAGCACATATTGACGGTGCAAGCGAGTATAAAATTTTCGGTTCAATGATAGTACCTCTGTCAAAACCGATTGTTGTTACTATTGGCATGTTTATCGGAGTGGGGTATTGGAATGACTGGACCAATGGTTTATACTACGTGACAGATAACAAGCTGTACAGTATACAGCAGCTTTTGACAAATATGATGAAAAACATAGAGTTTCTGCAGTCTAATGCGGCTGCCGCTGCGTCAGGGATAACGGTTTCGATTCCAACGGGGACTGTACGTATGGCCATTGCCGTGGTAGGTATTCTGCCAATTTTGATTATCTATCCCTATGTACAAAAATATTTTGTAAAGGGAATTACGCTGGGAGCTGTAAAGGGATAAACCATTTCTCTTTTTTGAGAGTTCAAAATAGAAAATTACAATATTATAAGATATATTACAAGATGAAATCAGTTGATTATGCTAAGTTTATATAGAATGAAAGGAAAGGTATATTATGAGTGAGAACTATTTAGATACTTCATTGCATCCTCATGAACGGGCACAGGCACTTCTGGAGGAACTGAGTCTGGAGGAAAAAATTGCCCAGATTAACTGTGTCTTTCCATTTGATAGAATTATGAATGATTTTGAAGC
>DJJW01000046.1 GCA_002434335.1 Lachnoclostridium sp. UBA6558
TTGAGGACCTGTGGCTCCCGTTGTACCTGCCGGACCTGCTACTCCTTGTTCACCCTGAGGACCTTGGGGACCTGTGGCTCCTGCCGGACCTTGGGCTCCGGTTGCTCCGGTTGCTCCGGGCGGGCCTGCTTCTCCCTGCTCTCCCTGAGGACCGATAGGACCTGTGGCTCCGGTTGCTCCCGTTTCTCCTTGTGGACCTGCCGGGCCTTGGGGACCTTGAGGCCCCTGTGGACCTGTGGCTCCTGCCGGACCTTGGGCTCCGGTTGCTCCAGTTGCTCCGGGTGGACCTGCTACTCCCTGCTCTCCCTGAGGACCGATAGGCCCTGTGGCTCCGGTTGCTCCCGTTTCTCCCTGAGGGCCTGCCGGACCTTGTAAACCTTGGGGGCCTTGGGGACCTGTGGCTCCTGCCGGACCTTGTGGGCCTGTAGCTCCAGTTGTTCCGGGCGGACCTGCCGGACCTGCTTCTCCTTGAAGACCTTGTGGGCCTGTAGCTCCTGCCGGGCCTTGTGCTCCTGCTGGACCTGCTTCTCCTTGAGGACCTGCCGGACCTGCTTCTCCTTGTACTCCCTGGGGACCCTGAGGACCTGTGGCTCCTGTTGCTCCCGTTAAACCAATAGGTCCCTGTTCACCTTGGGGACCAGTAGGTCCAATCTCTCCTGGTGCTCCTGCCGGGCCTGTTGATCCTGTTGCTCCGGTGGCTCCAGCGGGTCCTTGTTGTCCGGGGGGACCTGCGGGTCCTGCGGGTCCTCTAGGTCCTGTTGGTCCCATTGGACCTTGCGGCCCTGATGGGCCTTGTGGGCCGGGCTGTCCAGGAGGTCCAGGAGGTCCGGGCGGTCCGGGCGGCGGACAAGGTTGCGGTGGGCATGGAGGCGGCGGACAAGGCTGCCCCTGCCCGTTAAAGTCACCGGGTCGGCCATTATTCCAGCCACCATTAAAACCAGATGCTGAAATATTAGATTTATCATCCCTTTGACGCCTTCCTGATTTATCGAACTCAAATGAATTAAAACCAGCGTTCATGCATAAAGCTCCTTTCCTGCATTATGTCCAATTGCCAGGTTAAATCCTGACAATTAGTATAAAGGAAGCTTTCTATGCTTCCTACCATATAAATATGATAGATACGCTGTTTTGTTCCAGTTTTTTGCTATGCCAGCGAATATTCCTTAATATACTTTTCCAGTTTGTCCGCCTGCATAATAAATTCCTCACTCATAGCTGCACTTTCTTGAGCAGCAGCGGCATTTTTTTCTATTATGGGAGTAATATCTTTTAGGAACACATGTGTCTTTTGTAACTCATTCTGTACTGCTTTTGTATTATGTGCCAGTTTTTCCATCACATAATTTGTTTCCTCAGAAACTTTTACGATACGTTCAAAGTTTCCTGCCGTATTGTTCGCCATCTGGGACCCATAATGAATTGCACTGACTGTACTGTTGATCAGCCCTGAAGTTGACTGCACTGCCTGGGTACATCTGGCTGCAAGTTTACCTATTTCAGATGCTACAACCCCAAATCCTCTTCCGTTTTCTCCTGCTCTGGAGGCTTCAATGGAAGCATTTAAGGATAAGAGATTTGTCTGTTCCGCAATCTGTTCAATCACTGAAATAACTTGTGAGATTTCACCTGATCTCTGTTCAATGCTTCCCATGGCTTCCAGTACTTTACTCATACTGTTATTGCCTTCCCTCGCAGCAGTTACAGCTGTTTCAGAAAGACCTGTTACATTTTTTGTCTGGTCGGTATTTATATTAATCATATTAACAATTGCTTCTACTTCTCCTACCAGATTATTTATCCGGTTATTCTGCTCTACACTTCCGTCTGCCACTGTCTTTGCTGTCACTGCAATCTGTGCGGACCCTAAGGAAATTCCCTCAGCAGCAGTCGATATCGCCTCTATCACATTTTTAAGAGATAATATCGTATTTTCAAGAGATGATTTAATGGGGGTAAAATTACCTTCATATTCTATACCTACAGAAACCGTCAGGTTTTTTTGCTCCAATTCTCTTACTACATATGTTATGTTGTTGATATAATTTTTAAGCTTGTCTATGGTCTGTGTAATTCCCTGACACAGGCTGCCCATTTCATCTGAAGATGAATATTGGAGATCTACCTCTAAATTACCTGCTGCCATTTCATTCATAACGGCCATAATATTATCAACGGGACGAATAATACTTTTTATTGTCTTTGAGAGAATTTTCACACAGCTTAAGACACCGATAATTAAGAGCAGTAAAAATGAAATAATACTTACGACTACTTTTATGTTTATACTGTTCATATAATGCTTGGCATATGCCGCTGTAAAGGCTTCCAGCTCTTCTAACTCCTCCACCATATGACTATGAATGGGGACGTAATCATTTTTATAAATGCTATAGATTTTATTCTGGTCGAATTCTCTGGCACTGGAAAGAATCTGTTCTCTGTAACGTGTCCCTTTTCCTAATTCTAACTGTAAGCTTTCTATGATCTTCTTCTGCTCTCCATTATTTATTGCAGGTATGGCAGACAAATCTGTTATGTACGCTTCCAGTAAATCATATTCCTGTTCGGATTCTTCAATATATTTACTGCAAAGTTCTTTATTTTGTGTAATATAGCTGCGGTATATATTATTTTCAATGATTTTCATAGAAACCTGCGCTTTTATTACTTTCTCTTCTGTTTGATAGATCTGTGAATGAAACTCATTGGTCATGTTTCTTAATGACATAATATTAACCAGCGAGACAATGACCATTAATAACATTACTGCACCCATACAGCCAAAGGTGAACTTGAGCCTTCTGCCGATAGGCATACTATATATCTGATTTATAATATTTTTAATAGATTTAAACCTGACCTTCTTTTTCATGCTAAGATACTTCTTTTCCTTTGTATTTTTCATACATCCTCCATTAACCTGTCTTCTGTTAAGCTAAATCTATCAATATCGTGTAAACCCATTATGGCGGGTTTGTAAATTCTATGTAAAACAAAAGGACTGCTTTCGACAGAATCACCTGTCAAGCAGTCCTTCTAAAGATAAAATCCTTTACAAAGTCTTAATATTGTTTCCAATTCTGGAAGCGTATGGAATTCTCTTCTATTAATGCAGAAGAGATTATAATTTCACCATTGCTCTCTGTTCTTTGTTCTTCAAGGATGGGTACTGGGTTACAGCCACCACGTTCCTGCGCTATTTTGTCTGTGGGGAAGACATTCTTACAGTTCTGACATTGGAAGTTGTCACCTGTCTGTTCAAAAAAGGCATAAGGGCTGCCGTTGCACACCTGACAAGTATTAAAGGCGGTTCTAATGGTTCCGTCGCTTGCCTTGACTGCGAATAAACCTACTGTCATACCACCGGCTTCCGTTTCAAAAAATGATGCTTTGTCCGTTATTTTTGAAGTATCAATAACAATGTCACTATTATCGTTGAGAGTAATTCCAGCGCTTTGCACTTCTTCCCCTTTGTCAGTATCAGTTCCCTTTGATCCGTTCTTTACTACAAAAACAATGAGCAGCAACAACAAAACTGCACCAATTGCAACTGTAGTTATGTTTTTAATAGATAATTGCTTCTTTTTAATAAATTTCTCCTCCACTCCATAAAATGATACCTTATAATACCAGTCATTTGTGGAGTTTGTATGGAGATATCTTATTGATTATGATACTCCTTGGAAAAGTAGTAATTTTTTTGAGTATCACTATAGAAGTAAAGATAATCTGTCTGAGGCGGGTTTAGTGCCGCATTGATTGCTTCCCTGCCCGGATTACAGATTGGTCCTGCCGGCAAAGCAGGGCATTTATAGGTATTGTAAAAGCTGTTGTAGCGGTTGATATCCCCGTTTATATAAGGTTTTATATATTTTTCCACGTAATGGATACTGGCATCTAATTGCAGTTTCTTGTTTATATTTAAGCGGTTATGAATTACGGAAGATATGTTATATTTTGTTTCTTTATCCTTCCCTTCCTTTTCCACCAGTGACGCAATGGTCAGCACCTGATCCACAGTCAACCCAAGCTCTGCTGCCTTTTGCTTATCAGCTTCTGTTATTTTTCCGTTTCCATTCCGTAATAACTTGCCTATAGCATCTTCTCCTTTGCTCAATCGGTAGAACTCATAGGTGTCAGGATATAAATATCCTTCCAGCAGGTAACAACGTTCAGGGGTATCCTCCAGCTCAGCAATTAATGAATAGTTCCTGGTAAAATCATACTCCTCCATAGCTTTATACAAAACTTCCTCTGAGGCGCATACTCCTTTCCTGGCTAAAAGCGTAAATACCTGAGGTACTGAATAACCTTCCGGTATGGTTACTTTTACTGTCCTTCCTAGATTGCTTACTTTGGAGGCTTCCACAAGGCTGGTGACTTTGTCATATGGATTGTACACGATAACTCCACTTAGAGAAGTGGTATCAAACCCTTTTGTCTGCATCTCAGTTACTTTATAGGATTTAACCCCCTCTGTTTTTAAAAGAACCCATTTAAGAGCTGCCATATGTACCATAACTGCTTTACTTTCCTTGGAAATATACATGGGTGAAGCCATGGTCTTTTTTATTCCTTTTGCCTTGGATGAGGAGTAGTAGTAAAAAGTACTGCTGTTCAGGGTAAAGATTATTTTCTTTTTATTCACTGTATTTGTCACAGTTGCCTTTTTTGTTGCTTTATTATAGGTGAATTTAAGGTCCGTTATCTCTGCCGCTGTTTTTTTCAAAGGAATCATAATGTTACCTTTGTCAGTGGTTTCAATTCTCCCGTCAGTATCCTTGGAGAAATCCCATAAGGTATAGATACCATTTGCATCTGCAGTAAGGATTCCGTACTGTTTCTCTATTACATTCCTGGTCTGGCTGTTATTCTCAGTGGCGGGCTCTGTCCCTTCCGTTACTGCAATTTCTGCGGCAGCAATTGTCTGGTTTCTTAAAACTCCTGTTATTAACATAGCCGGAATTAGTATGAGTACAGCAAGCTTCTTTATTCTTCTCATTAACTTTCCTCTTTCTTTCATAGGACATGTCAACCTCTAGCTATTTAAGGTTTTTGTTATACCATATAATTACATTTCTCTTTATATTTTAAACCTTTGACAGAAAAATGCAATGGTTTAATTGATATTCGTCATAAAGACAAGAGGAATCCTCATAAAATTACTAAGACTGTAAGGAAAGAATGGCTGCTATGAATAAACAGGAAAGAGTACAGATAATTGTACGATGCAGTGATTACGAGAACAATTACAATGAAATTGCTTCAATGGGTAAGCTCAAATATAAATTGCCTATGATTGACTCTTATGTTGTTGAGGTGGCACCGGATGCTTTAAGTAATCTCCAATCAGAGAATCACCTCTGGAGTTATGAACTGGATACACACATAACCGCTCAAATGAACCGTGTAGCCGATATCATAGATTTAAACTGGGCACACGAAAGAAATATTACGGGAGAAAATGTAGGCGTTGCAGTTGTAGATACCGGCATCTGTATGCACAAGGATTTTACAGAAGGAAAAAATAGAATAAAGGCCTTTCATGATTTGATACACGGAAGAATTGAGCCTTATGACGATAACGGCCACGGCAGTCACGTCTCAGGAACTATAGGCGGCAGCGGTTTTCTCTCAAATGGTAAGTATACAGGTATCGCCCCGAAATGTGATCTGATCGGAATTAAGGTACTGGATCAGAAAGGTGACGGTAATATTTCAGATGTACTGGCTGGATTACAGTGGATAATTGATAATAAAGTAAAACACAATATAAGAGTCGTAAACATTTCAGTTGGCACAACGACAAAAGACAATGCCGATGAAAATTCACTGTTGGTTAAAGGTGTAAATGCTGTGTGGGATGCGGGTATTGTAGTGGTGGTAGCTGCCGGAAACCANNCGGAAACAATGGTCCCAGTCCTATGTCCATATCAACTCCCGGTATCAGCCGAAAGGTAATTACTGTTGGTTCTTCCGATGACAGAATAACTGTTGAACTCTTTGGAAACAAAACCATGGATTATTCGGGAAGAGGCCCTACAGCATCCTGTGTTAAAAAGCCTGATATCGTGGCTCCCGGCTCTAATATTGTATCCTGCGGTACCATGAAAAATTACCAAAGATACAGATACAATGTTCTTAATAATCCCAGAAATGATTATACTAACCTAATGTATACTGTTAAGAGCGGCACCTCCATGGCTACCCCCATTGTTACAGGTGCTATCGCTCTTTTACTTTCTGTATATCCGTCTTTAAGCAACAAAGATGTTAAACTGAAGCTGCGGGACTGCGCCATTGACCTTGGTTATCCCTGGTCAAAACAGGGCTGGGGTCTGTTAAATATAAAAAGACTTCTTCAATAGCAAAGATGGCAGAACCTACCATGTATTCAGCAGACACGCTTTTATAACGCTGTCACTCTGTATTTATGGTAAGTTCTGCCATCTTCTTAGTTTGTATTGATAGTAACGGGGCTGCGTATTCCACTTTCTGGAATAAAAGCTGCATGATACAATAAGGCTTGATTTCAGGCGCTTATCAGCGTTACATTCCTAACTTCAAAGCAAAATACTATGAAAGTGGGCTTTCTGCTCCTTAAAATAGCGGAATCAGAACTTCTTATATAATTCCTGCTTGGCACCGCATACAGGGCATTTATCAGGAGCACCGTCAAGGACTGTATGTCCGCAGATAGGACAGACATATACTGATTCCAGCTTAATATCCTGTCCGCCTTTTGCAGCATCCTGAGCCTGTTTGAACAGTTCTGCGTGTATTTTTTCGGCTTCCAGCGCTAAATGGAAGGATCTTTGTGCTCCCTTTTCTTCCTGAAATTCTGCTGCATTCAGATACACAGGATACATTTGATCCACCTCATGAAGCTCACCATTAATTGCACCCTGCAGATTATCCACTGTTTTTCCAGTTCCAAATACTGCTCCGGCAACTACGGTAGCATCAGCAGTATCTCCTCCAATTTCCTTGAAGTGATTATTTGCATGTACTCTTTCTGCATAAGCGATGGCCTCAAACAGCTTGGCTATGTTAGGAAAGCCCTCTTTCTCAGCCATGGTTCCCCAGGTCAAATACCTCATATGGGCCATGCTCTCTCCACCGTAAGCGGAATGAAGAAAATCACTTGTCATTGCATTTTTAACTGCCATTTCTAACCTCCTTAAGAATTTATTGAAAAAGTAGGTCTACTCCTAAGCTTATCATAATCCCCTGCTGAAATCTCCGCATAATATCTATGCCGGTTTCAACAGAGAATACTGCTAAGCTTAGGTGTAACCCTGCTTTTTTTACTGAACACACTATCTAACCAATATTACAATTATATCTAACCATATTTCTATAAGTTAAATGAACTTTATACAAATCGGTTGATTAACGCCTCAATTACTTTTGTATTCCTCTCCTGTTCAATTAAAGTCTTACCGTCTTTTAAAAGGTTATGCTTTCTATGAAAATCCAGTTTATCTTCTCGATAGATTATACCGGTGGGAATTCTTTCTTCCCCTTCCATTGCAGTCATAATTGCCGCTGCTTTATTAGTGGAATCGTACTCTTCTCCCAGTGGTGCAACTTTACTCTTGTAATAAGCAAAGGTATTGATCTTATTAAAGCTGATACACGGCTGCAGGATATCCACAAATGCATAACCAGGATAAGAAATGGCTTCCTTCATAAGGGTTACCAGCTGTTTTGCATCACCGCTGAAACCTCTGGCTACAAAACCTGCACCGGCAGCTATTGCCATTAATACGGGATTTAAAGGAGTATTCATACTTCCATCCGTCTGTACTTCTGTTACATGACCTTCCTTACTGGTAGGAGATGCCTGCCCTTTGGTAAGTCCATAGATTTGATTATCATGGACAAAATGTGTAATATTTACATTTCGTCTTATATTATGTATAAAGTGGTTTCCTCCTTCACCATAGGAGTCACCGTCTCCAGAATCCACAATAACAGTTAGTTTTTCATTGGCTATCTTGGCCGCAACTGCAGCCGGTAAAGCCCTTCCGTGAAGTCCGCAGAAGCTGTTAGCGCTGATATACTGAGGTGTTTTTGCTGCCTGACCGATTCCGGCTACCATCAGTACATCTTTTGGGTCTTTATCAAGCTCTTCCAAGGCTGTTTTTAAACTATTTAAAATGGCAAAATTGCCGCAGCCGGGGCACCAGGCTGTTTCGTAGGTTGTAAATTTTCCCATATCAGTCAAGACCTCCTTCCAGTACCTGTGACTCTATCTCTTCACCGGAAATCTGTCTGCCGTCATATTTTAATATACTTCTGTCACAGCTGATGCCGGTCTGTTCCCTGATAAGGGATGCCAGCTGTCCGGTTGCATTCTGTTCCACATTTATTAAGGTTCTTCCTTTGGAATACTTTTCCAGATTCTTTTTTGGCAGGGGATAGATATCACCGAATACCAATGCACCAAAACTTCCTTTTCCCGACCGGTTTAAACTGCTAACAGCTTCGCTTATGGGTCCATAGGTAGAACCCCAGCCAAGAAGCAATACCCTGCAGTCTTCTTCACCGATAAATTCCGGTTCCTGTAATTCCAGGGTCAGTCCTTTTAGCTTCCTCATTCTCTTATCCATCATATTATTTCTGACATCAGCAGATTCAGTTATCCAGCCTCTTTCATCGTGTTCGTCACTATCTGCTGTCACCAGATGTTCAGTTAAACCGGGTATAAGCCTTGGAGAGATACCGTCCTCTGTAATACGATAACGTAAATATTCCCCTTCTGCTTCTTTTGCTGGTTCAGTCAGTGTAATATCATCAAGGTTATATGGTTTTACGCAAGCTGTGGTATCACCAAGATATTGATCACTTAAAAGGATTACGGGTATCTGATATTTTTCCGCCAGATTCAGCGCTCTGATTGTTTGATAGAATGAATCTTCATGATTTCGAAGGGCTATAACCATACGGGGAAACTCACCCTGCGCTGCGGATATTACAAATTTCAAATCACTCTGCTCTGTTCTGGTGGGAAGCCCTGTTGCAGGCCCCGGCCTTTGAACATCTATTACTACCAGCGGAATCTCTGCTATACCGGAAAACCCTAAAGCCTCTACTTTTAAACAGAAACCTCCGCCACTGGTACCAGTCATTGCTCTGGCTCCCGCATAGGAAGCACCAAGGGCCATATTGATTGCCGCAATTTCATCCTCAGCCTGTTCTACCAGGACCCCTGAGACATTACCGATAAAAGCGAGATATTCCATGACTGCTGTGGAAGGTGACATGGGATAGGCGGAATAGAATTTAAGCCCGCCGGCAACTGCACCCAGTCCTACTGCCTTGCTTCCGGAAATCAGCATATAATCTTTAAAGGGTCCCTCCAAATGTTCAAAGACAGGTTCAACACTGTCGTATCCAATCTGAATTGCCTTTAGATTAACTTCTAAAAAATCTTTCTTTATGACTCGTGGCATAACTTCTTCCACGTATGTAAACGGTTCACCAAAAAGCTTTAATATAGCACCAATAGCAATACTGCCTGATGCTCTTAGATTTCCAAGCTCCTTTGCCTTCTTATCCATATCCAGCTTGATTATTCTGTCGTCAGTGTATTCCAAGCTGCTGTCACACAGGATAAATCCCTTCTCAGTTAGTTTATCTTTATGCAGATGAATGGTTTCATCATTTAATGCAATAATACCATCAATTCTGTCACTGTGAGAATTGATCTTCTCGGTTCCAAAACGGATCATAGAAAAATTGTGGCCGCCGCGTACACGGGACATAAAATCCCTGGTGGTGTATATATAATAACCGGAGTGCTTTAATAACTTCTCCAGAATTGCAACAGTGGTGTCAATACCCTGACCTGCTGCACCGCCTACTAATAAATTGTACATAGTTCTCCTCCTTTTCTAAAATCTGACTATATTATACTTCATTTTCATTTGAATTTCAATAATAATTATCGTTTTCTTTATTATTATTTACAAACAGGTGTCTTCTCATACAATTATCTCATATCATCCCAGGTCATGCATCTTAGAGTGAATTTTAATTGCTTTTTCCTATAATAACTGAAATGATTCTCTATAAAAATTAATATACGAAAAAAATAAGCGTTCATATATCCTTATACTGTACAAAGAGAACGCTGCTTCTAAAGAAATTCAAAAAAAGATTTTCCGATTATTTATATTAGTCAGAGGAGGAGATTATTCCATTTATTTTATCAAGGCCGAGATGGCTTTAAAGGTATCACTGCCAGCCTTTCTTGTTAATTCGAATAATAGGGATTCATAAGTAGCAGCCATGATACCTTCATACTCATAACGTTTTAGTGCAGCTGCCTTATCTTCGGGTTTTCTTGAACCGATGCAATTGGTTACGGCAATTACATTATATCCGGCTGCCCTTAAATCTATAGCAGTTTGTTGTACACAGATATGCGCCTCTGCACCGCACAAAATGATATTCTTCTTTTTTAATTTGTCTATCTCTTCTTTTATCCTGCTGTCCTCATAGCAGCTGAAACTTATTTTATCCAGATACTGAAAGTTATCCACCCTGTCCCTGATCTCCGGTATTGTCATACCCAAACCTCTGGTATACTGCTGTGTCACCATAAAGGGAATTTGAAGCAGCTTAAAGCCCTCCAGCAAGAGTTTTACATTTCCCACCATATCTTCACTGTCCTTAATCACAGGAACCAGCTTTTCCTGTATATCAACAATTAAGGCTATTGATTCTTCCGCTAATATTCTCATTTAACCATACCTTTCTCTTAACCTGCAATCTTTGGGAGGCAGGCACAAATTATATTTCTTATCATAAATTACCCATATTATAACAATAGGGAGCAACTGAGACAACTTAAACTTTACAAGCCTTTCTCTACATTCCGGGCTTAATCTTCAGTATCTCTGTAAAAGGCAATGCGATTCTGTAATTTTCTGTCGTAAAAACGCAACAATTTCTTCTATAAATATAGGAAATAGGGCAAGCTCAGATTCATATGATACATTGTAATAACAAATAGGAGGCTCTTACATGAGTGATTTAACAGCAACTAACTGCGGTTCCGGATGTGGCAATAATAGTTCATGGATTCTTATTCTCCTTTTACTTTGCTGCTGTGGCGGTGGTGGTAACGGATTCTTTGGTGGCGGCTTTGGTAACAGTGGATGCGGATGCGGCGGCAATGACGGATGCGGCTCAATCATTCGGATCATCTTAATCCTTTGCTTATGCGGAAACTCCTTCTAATTATTCTTTATCAGTTAGAAGCTACATCAAACAGAAAAAAGCTGCCTTACGGCAGCTTTTTTTTGTTCTATCTTCTATTCCAGTCCTGCCTTCCATTATGCCTGTTCTGTCTTGCTCTTTCATAACAGTCCGGATCTATTTCATAAACTGAATTCCCATCTATAACCAAATCTCTTGATGACTTTTCAACCTTCTCATTCTTCTTGTCTATATATGAATAACCTGGATTAATCCCGTTATCCTGCATACTTTTTGCCTTTTGGTTGTCATTACCTCTGTTTGCATAATAATAGTTTGGCATAGTAACCTCCTTGTAAATTATACTATTACATAAGTTGAATTCAGCCTTTCCATAGCAGCGCTTCCTTCACTTTATATAGAACGCCCTAAAACAGCCGGGATTATAAAACTTAGATTTTATAAGAATTAAAAGATGGTTTAAGAATAAAAGACGTTCATCCTGGTACCTCAGGTAAATTATTCTCAAGCTATTTTTTTACCAATCATTACAATATATGAATTGTATTTTTAAAATGTCCTCAAAAGATATTGATTAACAAATAGTTTTCTTATATACTTATATAAATTCAATAAAGTTTTTTACGTTAACGTGTAAAATTCTTAAACAAAGATAAAGCATTATAAGAAATAACAAATATAAATCGGAAAGAGGTTTTATATGGCAGGTTCAACGTTTGGATCAATGTTTCGCATAACTACCTGGGGAGAATCCCACGGTTCAGGAATAGGTGTTGTTATAGATGGCTGCCCTGCAGGGCTTCCTCTTGAGGAAGAAACTATTCAGGCTTTTCTTGACAGAAGACGCCCGGGTCAGACCAAATATGCTACCCCAAGAAATGAAGCAGATACCGTTAAGATATTATCCGGTGTCTTTGAAGGAAAAACTACTGGTACTCCAATATCCCTGGCTGTTCTCAATACAAATCAGATATCCATGGATTACTCTGAAATAGCCGGCTTTTACCGCCCAGGTCATTCAGATTATACCTATGATTCCAAGTATGGCTTCCGCGACTATAGAGGCGGCGGCAGATCCTCCGGAAGAGAAACGATTGGCAGAGTCGCTGCCGGAGCAATTGCTTCTGCTATTCTGAAGGAGCTTGGTATCAGCCTTTGCGCCTATACCAAATCCATTGGTAATATTAACATTGATTATACCAAATGCAACCGAGATAACATTCCTTTAAGTCCTTTCTTTATGCCAGACCTTGAAGCCTCTGTTGCCGCTGAGGCTCTCATGCAGGAGAAGATGGAGGAACAGAATTCCATCGGCGGTGTAATTGAATGTATAATCTCCGGTGTTCCGGCTGGTATAGGAGAACCGGTCTTTGACAAGTTAGATGCTAACCTTGGAAAAGCAATCCTATCCATAGGTGCCATAAAAGCAATTGAATTCGGCTCAGGTTTCTCTGCTGCTCAAAAAACCGGTGCACAGAACAATGACCCTTTTATATACACTGAGGATGGAAAGATCAGCAAACTAACCAATAATGCAGGTGGTATCCTCGGTGGTATAAGCGATGGTTCGGAAATCGTATTCCGGGCTGCCGTAAAACCTACAGCCTCTATTGCACAGACTCAGAGAACGATTAATAAAGCCGGTGAGAATATAAGCATAAATATTAAAGGCCGCCACGATCCGGTTATTGTTCCCCGAGCTGTCGTTGTCGTTGAATCCATGGCTGCCGTTACCTTAGTAGACATGCTGTTTGTAAGTATTACTTCCAGAATGGATTCTATTATAAAATTTTTCAGGTAACTGCACGGAGAGTAGTGAGTGAAGAAAAGTACTTTCACTCCTCTTTGATTTTGTACGCGTACAAGAGTACGCAGATGGGAGTAACTATGAAAAGAAAATTCCTGACAACTCAGGAAATGGTTCAAATTGCGCTTTTTACTGCAATCCTTGCGGTACTGTCCCAGATATCGTTTATGCTACCGGGAGGTATACCGGTAACCCTTCAGACCTTTGGTATTGTTCTTATTGGTACCATTCTTGGTAAAAAATCAGGTTTCCTGTCCGTATTCCTTTATCTTCTCATCGGAATGATCGGTATTCCTGTATTTGCTAACTTTGGCGGAGGTATCGATGCATTGGTCGGACCTACCGGCGGTTATCTGTTCGGTTTCCTTCCCATGGTCTTTCTCACTGGTCTCGGAAGTCGAAAATCCTATCATATGGGAATTTTCTTCAGTATCATTGGCTTGCTGATATGCCATGTTATGGGCCTTCTGTTTTATTATCAGATAACAGGTACCTGGTTGTTGCCTTCCGTTCCTTTGATGCTGGCAAAAGATCTGGTAACTACAGTTGTTGCGGTTAGCCTTGGTAGAGAAATTTATAAGATACTTTCCCGTATGTCCATGGGATTAAACAGATCCTAATACTTCAGGCATAAGGACTTCGACTTTATATTCATAAAATACACTCATATAAGAGCTTCCTAAACCTCTAATATACAGTTTGCTATTTATACGCATACAGTATTTGTAAGGGTTTAGGAAGCTTTTTTCTGTTACTATTCATTTTTCTGTATAAAAATAAATAAGCCATTGACAGGACATTAATTCTGTGTATAATAATGATTATGCTGTTTAGCAACACTAAACTTTGAGTTTAATTTTAATAAGGAGCCCAGGATGAAAATCGGTGAAAAAATCAAGGAACTTCGAGTACAGAAGAATCTGACCCAAGAAGAATTAGCAGACAGGGCGGAGCTCTCAAAGGGCTTTATTTCCCAGTTGGAAAGAGATTTAACCAGTCCCTCCATAGCTACCTTAGTTGATATTTTACAGTGCCTTGGAACCAATCTGGAAGAGTTCTTTTCCGATACCTCAACAGAACAGGTAGTATTTAAGAAAAGTGATTATTTTGAGAAAATTGATCCGGAACTTAAGAACTGTATCCAATGGATCATCCCAAATGCACAAAAGAACATGCTGGAACCCATTCTCCTGACCTTGGAACCCGGCGGTTCCACTTATCCGGACAATCCTCACGAAGGTGAAGAATTCGGATATGTATTAAACGGCAGTATTATTCTTCATATAGGGAACAAAACCTATAAAGCAAAAAAGGGCGAATCCTTTTATTATAAAGCTGGCAAGAACCATTATATTTCTGCTTCCGATAAGCAAGGCGCCAGTCTATTGTGGATATCCACACCACCAAGCTTTTAACTTGAAATCATACCAAAACAGACGTATGGTTTTATAAGACTGGTGTGAAACGTACTTTACTTTACAATAAACTCAGGAGGATTTATCATGTCTGGCGATAAACTTATTGATTTAATAGGCATAACCAAGAAATTTGACAACAATGTTGTTCTGGACAATCTGGATCTTTATATAAAGGAAAATGAGTTCTTAACTCTGTTAGGACCAAGCGGCTGCGGTAAGACCACTACTCTTCGTATTATTGGAGGGTTCGAAAATCCCGACAACGGTAAAGTACTCTTTGATGGGAAGGATATAACCAAACTGCCTCCCAATGAAAGACCGTTAAATACCGTATTTCAGAAATATGCTCTTTTTCCTCATATGTCTATTTCAGAAAACATTGCTTTTGGATTAAAAATAAAGAAGAAAAGCAAAGCCTACATACAGGATAAGATAAAATATGCCTTAAAGCTGGTTAATCTTGAAGGCTTTGAGAATCGTACTCCTGATTCCTTAAGCGGCGGACAGCAGCAGCGTATTGCAATAGCCAGGGCAATCGTAAATGAACCAAAGGTACTTCTACTGGATGAACCCTTAGGCGCATTGGATTTAAAACTGCGCCAGGATATGCAATATGAACTTATCCGTCTTAAGAATGAACTCGGAATAACCTTTATCTATGTTACACATGACCAGGAAGAAGCCCTTACCATGTCTGATACGATTGTAGTCATGAACCAGGGTTATATCCAGCAGGTAGGTACACCGGAAATGATATACAACGAACCCAAGAATGCCTTTGTAGCAGACTTTATCGGTGAAAGTAATATCATCTCCTCAACAATGATCGAGGATGGACTTGTAAGTATACTCGGTTCCAAATTCGCCTGCGTGGATAAGGGCTTTGGAAAGAATCAGCCCGTAGACGTGGTTATCAGACCGGAGGATATCGATCTTGTCAAAGAAACAGAAGGTACTCTTAGCGGTGTGGTTACTTCCCTGATCTTTAAAGGCGTACATTATGAAATGGAAGTTCTTGCAGGCGGTCACGAGTGGCTGGTCCACAGTACAGATTTATGTCCTGTTGGAAGTAACGTAGGTATTAAAGTAGATCCTTTTGATATTCATATTATGAACAAACCTCAATCTGAGGATGAGGAGGCAGTGACACCGGATGAAAACTAAGAAATGGCTCTCCTATCCATATGCACTTTGGATGGGTATATTTGTGATTGTTCCGCTATTTATCATAATATACTATGGATTTACCGCCAAAGAGGGAGGTCTTACCTTAAGTAATCTGGCTCTGATTATGGATCCCATTAATCTGAAAGCCCTGTGGCTTTCCCTCGAACTGTCCATCATCAGTACGGTGGTATGCCTTATCCTTGCTTATCCTCTCTCCCTGATACTGCATGGTATGAAATTAAAAAATAATTCCTTTATTATTATGATATTTATACTTCCTATGTGGATGAACTTTCTGCTTAGGACACTGGCCTGGCAGAATATCCTGGAGAAAACGGGTGTTATCAATACCCTCCTTAAATTTCTCCATCTGCCTGCACTGGATTTGATCAATACACCGGGAGCCATTATATTCGGTATGGTTTATAATTTTCTCCCCTTTATGATTCTGCCAATTTATAATTCCCTGGCAAAGATAAGTGATGATTATGTCAATGCAGCCAGAGATTTAGGTGCTAATTCCTTTGTAACTTTTATAAAAATCATACTGCCTATGACTTTGCCCGGTGTAGTCAGCGGTATTACCATGGTTTTTGTTCCTTCTCTCACCACCTTTGTTATTTCAGATATTCTGGGCGGCAGTAAGGTAGTGTTAATTGGAAATATCATAGAGCAGCAATTTAAGACGGTTAATAACTGGCATACCGGTTCCGGTCTTTCTCTGGTGCTTATGGTATTCATCTTCTTAAGTATGGCTGTCCTTGCCAAATATGACAAAGAATCGGAGGGCACGAAAATATGATAAAGAAATTTCTGTCCCGATTTTATTTAGGGCTGATCCTTTTATTTTTATATGCACCCATCTTTATATTGATAGTTTTGTCCTTTAACAAGTCAAAATCCCGATCCAAATGGGGTGGCTTTACCTTAAGCTGGTATAACAGTCTGTTTCAGGATCAAGCCATTATGGAGGCACTGACGAATACTTTGATTATAGCATTTCTATCTGCCCTGATCGCTGCCATAATCGGCACATGCGCCTGCCTTGCCATCAATAACATGCGAAAGGTGCCAAGAACTATCCTACTTGGTATCTCCAACATTCCCATGATGAATGCAGATATCGTTACCGGTATTTCCTTAATGCTTCTGTTTATTGCATTAAGCTATCCGTTAAGTTTCTCCAGCGTGTTACTTTCCCATATAACCTTTAATATTCCTTATGTAATATTAAGTGTTATGCCAAGGCTTGCCAGACAGAATGTCAGTCTTTATGAAGCCGCACTGGATCTTGGAGCTACCAAGTCCTATGCTTTCTTTAAAATTATACTTCCGGATATATTCCCCGGTATATTTTCAGGCTTCCTATTAGCCTTTACCATGTCACTGGACGATTTTGTAATAACCTACTTTACAAATGGTGCCGGTGTTGATACCTTATCAACCATTATTTATACAGAAGTACGTAAGGGAATTAAACCGGAAATGTATGCATTATCTACTCTGCTGTTTGTAAGTATTCTGATTCTGCTGGTTTTAATCAACCGAAGAAATGACAAAGATAATACTGGAAAAGCTCTTGGCAAAGCTTAATAATTGCTGCCAATCTATATAACACATCAAAGTAGAAAAGAGTGAAAGAAAATTATAAATTGAAAGGATGCCACATTGAGATTCTTTCACTCCTTATTATTTGTGGCAGTATCGCAGCCAGCCTGCGATATGCAATGGTATAAACAATGAAAAGAATGCTATCACTGCTTCTTCTGTGCACTCTGATTCTAACAGGAACTGCGACTCTTACTGGCTGTTCAAGCGGAGGCGGAGAAAAAATCTATGTTTACAACTGGGGCGAGTACATTGATCCCGATGTAGTAGACCTCTTTGAAAAGGAAACAGGAATCAAGGTTGTTTTGAAATATTTTGAACAGAATGAGGATATGTATCCGGTAATCAAAAATGGCTCTGTCAAATATGATGTGGTATGTCCTTCAGACTATATGATTCAGAAGATGATCGAGGAAGATTTACTTGCTGAAATCAATTATGACAATGTTCCCAATATCTCCAATATCGATCCTGCTTATTTAAAAAGTGCTGCGGAGTTCGATCCCGGAAACAAATACAGTGTGCCTTATTGCTGGGGAACAGTAGGTCTATTGTATAACAAAACCATGATTAAGGAACCCATTGACAGCTGGGCAGCTCTTTTTGATAAAGATTTCATTGAGAGAAATGGTTACAACGGTGACATACTTATGATTAACAGTGTAAGAGACGCCTTTGCCATTGCTCTAAGTTATCTTGGTTACTCCATAAATACTACAGATGAAGCCCAGTTAGAGGAAGCAAAAGCATTATTGCAATCACAGAAGCCAATGGTTGATGCTTATGTAGTAGATCAGGTAAGAGATAAAATGATTGGCGGAGATAATCCAATTGGTGTTATCTATTCCGGAGAAGCTATCTTTACCCAAAGAGAGAATCCCGATCTGGAATATGTTGTTCCCAAAGAAGGCTCCAATGTATGGATCGACGGCTGGGTAATACCCAAGAATGCTCCAAATAAAGAATATGCAGAAAAATGGATTAACTTTATGTGTAAACCAGAAATCGCATTAAAGAATTTCGAATATATAACATACTCCACACCCAACAAAGCCGCCAGAGAATTAATCCAGGACGAAGCTATCAAAAACAGTGAAGTTGCCTTCCCCTCTGCCGATATACTGGACCGCTGCTCCACCTATCATTATCTTGGTGAAGATATGGACGCTCTCTACATTCAGAAATGGAATGAAGTAAAATCTACGCAGTAGGTAAATATTAATAACGAATCCCCCTAACCTACTCCCAATTAATAAAGGCTCTGTATCAATAGTTGGAAATGTGTTCACACCCCAACTATTTGTACACAGAGCCTTAAAAAAAGGGCAAATGAATGAAAAATATCTCATTCATTTGTCCTTTTTTTATTTACAGACATTGATACTTCATAATTTCATTCAACAAATGTATTATTCCCAATCGATTTCAGGCAAATTGCGCAAACCAGAAGAATGAATGCGCCTATGGAAAGGTATTAGAAGTCCTTTTCTCTGGATATTTTGTGCTATCTTCTAAAACAGATTGTTTAAGCGAAGCGAGTTATCTGTTTAGAAGATGTCAAGCACAAAAAATCCAGAGAATTAGGACTTCTTATACCTTGAAATCGAAGNNGAATGCTTTCATATTCTCATATACTTCAGCCACACATCTTCTTCTGGCCTCTACCGTAGCCCAGGCTATATGGGGCGTTATTATGAGCTTTTTGCTGTCCTGAATAGCAAGCAGAGGATTATCCGCAGACATTGGCTCCTGTCTTAATACGTCAAGCCCAGCACCTGCAATCCAGTTATTCGATAAGGCTTTACTGAGAGCGGCTTCATCAATAATAGGTCCTCTTCCAAGATTTAATAACAGTGCAGTGGGTTTCATCTTTTTAAGTGCTTCTTCTCCAATGAGATTTTCCGTATCCTTATTCAGCGGTGCATGAATTGAGATAATATCGGATTCTTTTAACAACGTATCAAAATCAACTCTCTCATATTCTTCATTCAGATTCCTGCCGGAGGTCGAATAATAGACTACCCTGCAGCCGAAAGCTTTGGCGATGGAGGCAACTCCTTTTCCGATATTGCCCAATCCTATTATTCCCCAGGTCTTTTCATAAAGTTCATTGAACTTCTCATCAAAACAGCTAAAAATATCACTGCTTACATATCCACCGGATTTGACAAAGTTATCATAATGACTTAATTTCTCGTAAAGGTAAAACAAAAGAGCAAAGGTGTGCTGTACTACAGACTGTGTTGAATATCCTTTTACATTTGCTACTGCTATCCCTCTGCTGTTCACATACGGAAAATCAACAATATTGGTTCCGGTACCTGTAATACATATAAGCTTTAGATTAACAGCAGCTTTTAGATTCTCTTCATTCATTGGAACCTTGTTCACAATAAGGATGTCTGCTTCCTTTATTCTCTCACGATTAAGCAAAGGTTCACTTTTATTATATTTTGTCACCTTCCCTAAGGTTTCAAAGACCGATAAATCAACATCATCACCTAAGGTATCTGTTTCTAAAAAAATTATATTCATATCCAAACAGCCTTTCCTTCAAATAAAAATTATCGTACTCTTTCAGGCAAGCCTATCTTTTTCTGTACCTTACGAAGTGTTTTCGTTGCGAAATAGTTGGCTTTATCACTGTTTTCTTTTATAATTCCATCTATATAGGCTTTATCCTTTGACAGTTCATCCATTCTCTGATGGATTGGCACCAATACACTGTTAACTGCCTCACCTACTGCAAGTTTGAATTCTCCATACCCTTTGCCGTCAAATTCTCGTTCTACTTCTCCAGAAGTTTTATTCGTAACTGCGGAGTAGATATCAATAAGATTTTTGATTCCCGGTTTCTCATCGGTATAACGTATTTCATTGTCAGAATCGGTTACAGCTCTCTTAAACTTACGAATAACTGTATCCGGGTCGTCCATAAGATATATGGTAGCATTGACATTCTCATCGGATTTGGACATTTTCTTATCCGGCTCCTGAAGGCTCATGATTTTGGCACCTACCTTACCGATATAAGGCTCCGGAATGGTAAATACATCTCCGTATACCCCGTTGAAACGTTCGGCGATATCTCTGGTTATTTCAAGATGCTGTTTCTGGTCTGCACCTACAGGCACTACATCCGTCTGGAACAACAGGATATCGGCGGCCATAAGAACAGGATACGTAAAGAGGCCTGCATTAATATTGTCGGCGTGTTTTGCTGACTTATCTTTAAACTGTGTCATACGGTTTAATTCTCCCATATAAGTAAAGCAGTTTAAGATCCAGCTTAGTTCTGCATGACCGGACACATGCGACTGATAGTAAATACAGTTCTTAACGGGATCCAGACCGGCTGCAATATAAAGGCTTAGAAGCGTTCTCGCTCTCTTGCGAAGCTCTGCAGGGTCCTGCCTTACTGTTAAAGAATGCAGATCAACCACACAGTTAAAGCACTGGTAACTATCATCATTGTTCAAATCAATCCAATTCTTTAGAGCTCCCATATAATTTCCCAGGGTAATATTCCCCGTTGCCTGCATTCCGCTAAATAATACTTTCTTTCCGTCTAACATTGATTTTTACCTCCGCTTACTTTTCATTCTCTATAAATTTCTTACTGCTATAGAACAAGAGTCCGACTTTCCTGGCTCATGGGCTGAAACGCTGTCATCATAGCGACACAGTTCCTTCGGTGTGTCATTTTCACTTCATCCGGCAGTCCTTTTTATGTAATGGGCGTTATCCCATTACTAGGTGCTATTCCTATTACTAGGATGCTATTTTTTTGCAAAAAAAGACCTCTGCCACAGAATACTACTCTCGTAATATCACTGGGACAAAAGTCATGTTCACTTCTGCGGTACCACCCGGTTTGGCGCATAAACGCCCTCTCAATCCATATACTGAAATATATGCTTCATTGATAACGGCTGAAGACCCCGTCGGGCATTACTTGGAATAATTCCTTTCCTCCCGAGCCTATAAGTCCATTCATACAGATCCTGCTGCTGTCTTCCACCCTGCGACAGCTCTCTGATAACAGATCTTCTGCTTACTACTCTTAATCATCGGCTTTTATTTTTTCTATATTTAGTATACTCCATGAAGCAATCCAAAGTCAATATCAAATATTGCTCAGCAGCTCTGCAAAACTATCGATTGCTTTGTCGTATTCCTTCACATCGCCAAAACCATATCTTGCATAAATAAACGGAATCTCCGCTTTCTTTGCAGCTGCCCGGTCTCCCTCTGTGTCTCCTAGGTATACTGGTGATTGCAGATTGTTTCTCTCTATAACAAGCCTAATGTTTTCAGCTTTTAGTTTACCACTTCTGCCGGGGTATTCAAAATCCTCAAAGAGATCCCATAATTTATGCGCATTTAAAAAACACTGGATATAACCTTCCTCACAATTGCTTACGATAAACAGTTTATAATTCTTTTTAAGCTCATTTAAGGTACTGATTAGTCCAGGATACAGGATACCTCCGTCCTTCTCAAGATAAGGACATTGTTTGATAACGCTCTCTCTCATAATAGCAAGAGCAGTTTCTGTCTTTGCACCGGGAAGCAGCCTGACTGCTATTTCTTCTAAAGGCCGTCCATATAAAGCTTTTAATTTATCGGCTGTTATAACATCCTTAACGTCACTGTATTTTGCAGCTTCAGCCTGCCATACTACTGCTGCTCCGTCCGTTGCATCCCATAGTGTTCCATCAAGATCAAATATTATACTGTCCGTCATAATGCTCTCCTTTAAACTATTGCTGCCTTTCAAAGAGAAAGGCCTTTCTGTGTAGTAAAATACGTTGTATTCCTAATTCTTCTGCATAAGCAGTATCAAAGTAATCTTATGATATCCCTGTCAATTTATTATATCTGATAAAACAGTAGTAGTATACTACTTTTTCTTAAGTGTGGGTAATGTAATACCAATGTAAAGATAATTTTTTACTTTTAACTGTATCTTATCTATGTTATAATAAGTCAAAATTATTAACTGAAGGAGAGCATGTTATGGAGCAGATTGCAAGCTTTACAATAGACCACCTGAGATTACTGCCGGGTATCTACGTATCAAGAAAAGATAAAGCTGGTGACACGACCCTTACCACTTTCGATATACGTATGACCAGACCCAATTTTGAACCGGTAATGAATACTGCGGAGATTCATACCATCGAGCATCTGGGTGCAACGTTTTTAAGAAATCATCCTGAATATAAGGATAAAACCATATATTTTGGACCTATGGGCTGTCGTACAGGATTCTATCTGATACTGGCAGGGGACTATACTTCAAGAGATGTAGTCTCATTGATTACAGAAATGTATACCTTCATACGTGATTTTACAGGCGAGGTTCCAGGTGCAGCCGCATTTAACTGTGGTAATTACCTTGATATGAACTTGAATATGGCAAAATATCTTGCTGATAAATTTATACAGGAAATATTGAACGGTATTACAGATGAACACCTTAACTATCCGGAATGATAAATACAAATGGGCTGATGCCATGTTGTTTATATGCCATGGCATCAGCCCATTTAAAATTACACATTTGATTTCGTATTATTTATAAATTCCATAAGTTCTGTTAACATCTTGCACATAAATAATTCCATTACCAGGCTCATCTATTTTCAAATCATTTCTTATGGAATTAACAATTGCATCTGTATCAGCGGTTTCGGAGAGAATCAGTACAATTTCTTTTTCCGGTTCAATATCCATAGAAAAAAGCCTGCTGGTCTCATGAATTCCCGAGCCTCTTCCATTGATAATTGTTCCCCCCTTAGACCCTGCTTTTGTTGCAGCATCAATCACTTTCTCTGCATTGCCTTTTTCAACTATAGTTGTAATTATATGATACATTGTATTACTCACACCTCTTTCATTTTCCATATTGTTGCAGGAACAGCTTCTGGATCCTACTGCTGCACTAATAGATGTTGTAAATGCGATTCCATGATTCGGCTTATCGAATTTATATTCTTTATTCATTATTTCCAAAGAACGTTGGGCAGTTTCGCTGTCAGCTAACAGTAAAACCACCTCTTTACGCATATCTGACAACCCTAAGTAATCCCATATTGTATTATTAGCAGTACCATGAGCTAACAGTACTGTTCCCCCCGAGATGCCATTCTCCTTTGCTGTCTTTAATAATTTACTACCCATTCCTAAATTAACAATAATACGTATCAATTCTATATCAACATATTTATTACCCATTATCATTCACTCCTTTTCGATTTTAATTTAAATATAAAACCTAGTATCTGCAACGCGATTAAAGGAGTCATAGCAACCATAGCAATCATTCCAAATCCATCAACTAAAACATTAGCACCTTCGATTGCTTCTGCAGCACCTTGTGCATAAGCAAGGATAAAAGTAGCCGTCATAGGTCCAGAGGCAACTCCTCCGGAATCAAAAGCAATACCTACAAATAGTTTCGGTACAAAATAACTCATTGCAATTGATATTATATACCCTGGCAAGATATATTGCCATAGCTGTAATTCAGGAATAAGTATACGTATCATGGATAATGCCACCGCCATTCCTACTCCAAGGGAAAGGGTTATCATAACTACACTTCTCTTTACATATCCGCTTGTTACCTCCTCAATCTGATGTGTCAGTACATAAACAGCCGGCTCTGCCAGAATAGTTACAATACCTAACAAAAATCCGATTACCACAACATATGCTTTGTTATCTAAAGATGCAATACTATATCCTACGACAGTTCCAACATTCATGAAGCCGGCATTTACTCCTACCAGAAACATAACAAGTCCAAGCAGTGTAAACAATATGCCAAAAAGAATCTTTCTTACTTCTTTTTTAGATAGTCCAAAATATTTTTTTTGAAAAATCAGAAAAATCACCAGAATAGGTAAAAGTGCAATAAAAATTTCTAAGCCTACCTTTGGGAATTCATGTATAAAAGGATATATGATTGAATCCGAAATAGCTTCCTGCTTAAGACTGCCTGTTATCTTATCTGTTTTTGACAATATACTCATTATCATTACAGAAATAATTGCACCGGTAGAAGCTATCGCTACCAGTCCAAAACTATCTTTTTCAGAAGCTTTGCTGTCTTTTTTTAATTTGGAAACACCGATTGCCAGAGATAATATGAATGGAACTGTCAAAGCTCCTGTTGTTGCCCCAGAAGCATCAAAAGATATGGCTAAAAACTCTCTAGAAGTAAATATGCCGAGAATTAAGATAATACCATACAAAACCGTTAACAATTTATAAAGAGGAAAATTATATACAATTCTTATTAAGCCTACTGAGAGAAGTATGGCTATTCCTATTGAGACAATAAAAACGATACTATTTTTTGATATCAGTCCCAAAGTTACCTGATCTATCTGTCCTGCTAAAATCTGAAGGTCAGGTTCTGCGATAGATACAATAAAACCCAACACTAGACCTGCAATTGCGACAACCCAAAGCTTATTGCTTTTTGTTATTGCACTACCCATGTTATTACCTATCGGTGTAATACCTGTATCTACTCCAATAAGAAAGATTGTCAGACCTAAAATTACAAATACTGCTCCTATTAAGAATCGAATCATTATAGGTGTTTCAATGGGTGTTAAAGTGAAGTTAAGCAATACGACTATTGCTGTTATGGGTAAGACCGATGTTAATACTTCTTTAAATTTTTCAATAAATACACTCAAATACTTGTCTTCCTTTCTATAATAAAATTACTGTTTCATGAACCCCTTTCTTTAAACCTATATAAGTTGATTGCATACTTATATACTTTTATATTTTTATATTTTTGCTGATGAGATGAGGTATCTCCAAGAGTTTCCAGTCCGATATTTCAAACAAATCAAAGCTCCTTATAACACCATTCTCAACAACATCGTTACTATTATTGTATTATGGATGAATTCCTCTGTCAAGGAAAGTAACCTAATTTCTGTATGGTGTAATAATGTCTTGTAATATCCATTTTTTTTTAACATTTTAATGTATTATTAGGATATTGCATCTTTCCTATAGGCATGATAAAATTATCAAAATGTATAACTAATGATTTTTCTTCATAAATACTCACACATACTGGAGGTAATAACTTGCTAAAGACAATAAAAAGTAAACTAATTTTTCTTATTATGAGCATTCTTATTATGCTAATGATCCTCAGTTTTTATTTTATATTCACGATGAAATCTATCAATCTAAAACTTCAGAGTACGAATAATGAACTGCTACCTGGCATCGTTCTATCAGAAGATCTAAACACCATGACCTCCAATTATAGAATTCAGGAATATAATCATATTCTTAACAATGTATTAGCCTCCAAGCTCGAACTGGAAAAAGATCTTAATGCAAGAAAAGACGCTATAAATAGTAAATTAGAAGAATACAAACAGTATATACATACCTCTGATTATGAAATACTATATAATCAAATTATCACAAGTTGGAATAGTTACATAGCCCTCCATGATAAGACAATAAGTTTTAGCAGAAATCTAGATACTGATTCAGCCCTTGAAATGATGAACAAGGATTCAAAAACAGCTTTTGATACAATATCCGCCCTTTTATCAAAACTGGTTGATTATAGTAAGAATACTGCCGCCACTGAAATGAAATCAAGCAATGAACTTTACCAAAATGCAACAAGAAACAGTATGATTATTGTTCTTGCCCTTTCTGTTATAAGCCTTATAGTGATGACCTTTATTATCCATTCCATTCTGAAACCAATGAACTTATTAAAAGCAGAATTAAATACCCTTGCAGAACAGGGGGGAGATTTAACCAAAACAATACATATTAAAACCAAAGACGAAATCAACCAGCTGTCAATCAGTATAAATAAATTCATTGGAAATATCAGGGGAATCATTGAGAATGTCAGTCACTATTCTGCCGGCACCGATAATCTGGTAGCTGAAGTACAATCAAATATGCTATCCTTAAGCAGTACCATTGAAGATATCTCTGCAACTACGGAAGAATTGTCAGCCGGAATGGAAGAAACAGCCGCCTCCAGTGAGGAAATGACCAATTCAGCTATGGAAATAGATAATACCGTTCATACAATAGCCTCCAAAACTGCTGAAGGTGCTGAGAAAGTAAATGAAATCAGCAGCCGGGCAGTATATGTAAAGTCCCGTATCAAAATATCACAGGCGGAAACTTATAACCTGTTAGAAGAGGTCAATGGTAAATTAAGACTTTCTATAGAGGAATCTCAGATTGTCCAGCAGATCAATGTCCTATCAGATTCTATTATGCAGATTACGAATCAGACTAACCTCCTGGCATTAAATGCCGCAATCGAAGCAGCTAGAGCCGGTGAGGCCGGGAAAGGCTTTTCTGTTGTTGCCGAAGAGATACGAAAGCTGGCGGAGGAATCTAAAAATGCGGTAGAAGAAATACAAAGTATTACAGGTAAGGTGACCATGTCCGTTGATAATCTGGCAGCAAATTCCAAGTCGCTGCTGACCTTTATGGACACAAATGTTCGTAATGATTATGCCTCTTTTCTGGATATTATGGAGAAGTACAGTGAAGACGCTTCTTTTGTTGATACTCTAGTTAAGAATTTCTACCAGGCCGCCGCCAATCTTTCAGAGAATGTAAGTCATATGCTTGAAACTATTGACGGCGTATCAGCTGCCTCCAGTGAAGGTGCCAAGGGCACTGCTGAAATAGCTTACAAGGTAACAGACATTAATAGTATGTCTGCTGAGGTACTGAATAAAATAAACGATTCCAGAAGCAATATGCAAAGATTACAGCAGGAAATCTCTAAGTTTACAACATAAATATTCTTGAAAAAGAGGATTTCATACAGTCAAAGCTTCCAGGCTTTCATCCTATAAAGAAAATCTGGAAGCTTTCTATTTTGTTTTTCTTTGTTCTCTGCTTGTCTGAAATAGCATCCCTAGTGGTTATATTTTTCCTGTATTTGAATATAGTATAATGATAAATAAGAAATGGAGAAGCTATGGAAGGTTACGGTATGACTAATTCTTTTAACAAAGAGGATGCTGATAATATTAACACTCCAAACACAGCAGGCAGCGCATCATCTCCTGAAAATAATACCATTAACTCTGTTGGGAATTACAATACCGGAAATCATGGTAGCGGATATCCATACGGGTATTTTAACGGAGCTGTAAACCCTTCTGCATCCGGTTTTAAAAATACATCCGCTTATAACAATAACTCAGCCGGTAATAATGCATCAGCTGATGTTTCTGCTGACGATGGTACATTTGACGGTAATAATGCATTAGATAGTGTTTCTGCTGAGGAATATTCATATGAAAACAATAATGTCAATACCCACGGTTTTGATTTTACATATCAGAATAATCCTGAAAACACAGAAAGCAGTTCACATTCCGGGGCTGCTGAATTTGATTCTACTGCTTCTAATGATTCCCACGAACCTGGTTCCGAAGAGCTACCGCCTAATGAAAATAATTTAAAACATATGTTAGATATCATGAAGGCTGCATTTCCGCATCTTGATAATGAAACACAGGAATCTGCAAGCCTGATAATACAGACCACTGAGCTTATGGACACCCTGCAATCAGTCAGAAATAAAGACCGTGTTTCTGCCTTTAGCTTTCAAAGGCAGAACATTGATATTGTTGCATTATTGAACAGCATCCGAAAGGTATGTTATGCAAGAGAAAGACAGATTATTGACAGTATTCTGAACTTTATGAATATGAAAAATATGTTTGAAACCTACTCTGCTCTATCCAGTATGATGGGCCAGTCTGAGCCTGCCGACAACAGCACTGAAAATAACACTAACAGCACCGAATCAAACAATGGGTTTGGCTCAGGTTTAAATCCTAATATGATGGAACTTCTTAGTACAATGCTGTCACCGGAACAAAAGAGTACTTTTGATAACTTAAGTATGATGTTTAATATGATGCAGGAAAATTAATTTTAAGGAGGAATAAATGTGAGTAATTTAAATTGGATGAATCACCCGGCAATGAAAAACATTGATCCCAGAAAAATGGCTATATTAATTGATCTTTCCAAAGAAGCTGAGGGCAAATCCCAGGATAAGGTTGTTCCTCTGCTGATAAAAGCCAATACCCAGCTAAAAGCAATGAATTTAACGTTTACCAAAGAAGAGAATGATCTATTGGTGGATATCCTGACACAAGACATGTCCCCTGCCGATAAGCAAAAAGTAGAAATGATTAAAAAAATGTCTAAAAACTTCCGTTAAACTATAAAAGCCTGAAGACTTCCAGGAATCTATTCCTTTCCTCTTCAGGCTTTTATTTATTCTCTACGCCGTTGCTATCAGATCTTTTACTATTACGCTCTGTCCCGCTATGTTATTCTAGGGAACTAACTGAAGCTGCTTCCGTTAAATAAAAATAACAGGTAACAGAAATTTCCCTGCCCTCGGGCAAATCCATGCTGTAAGTTATTTCGTAAGTCTTATCATCGATATAGGTAATGCCTACCATTAACTGATCTGTACACTCCGTGCCATCTTCCCTGTAAGCTTTTACATCAGCTAGCGCAGAGATATCATCCATCGTAGCATTTGCAGGTATATCATATCTGTTAGCAGCACCCTCTATACGCACACCTTCAAAATAGGTATACTGAACAGTCTCTTTTGTAACGTTACCATATTTATCGGCCACTTCATAATTTACGAAGTAGGCATAGTCTTCAATTGGCTGGACTGTAATCTTGATATCCTTATTTGTAAGGGCTGTATAATTATCAGCTACTGAGACCCCTTCTTTTGCAAGCTTAAGAATCTCTTTGTCACCTGCTGCAAGCTGTTCTTTTGTAATTGTCCGATGATTAACACCTGTTAATACCGGTGCTTCATTATCTACAAATACAGTTGCAACAGCTTTGGTTGTTTTTTTGTTTTCTGCCTTTACACTATAAGCAAGTTTATAGGAGCCGTCATCGGCTTTGGTGATTGCTACTTTTATATCCTTGGCCGGCAGCTTTTTAACAGAAAGAAATGCCGATACTCCTTTAAGTGCATAAGCTCTGTTAATAACGGTATCCGTACTTTCAATTTTGTCGGAAACACCTTTGATAACAGGGGTATCTTTGCTCTGCTTCACTGTAATGGTTGCAGTTTTTGTTGTTTCTTTTCCTAGCAGATCTTTTATAGTATAGCTGACTTTATACTTTCCGGCTGTATATGTGTCTATCTTTCCAACAGCCTTAATATCCTTTGTTATATCTGTACCTGTAGTAGATACAGCCTTAATTCCCTCGTAAAGATCAACCTTGGAACCCCATTCAACGGATTTACTCTTAACACCTGTGATAACCGGTCCTTTCTTGTTATAAGGGTTATTAACATTGGGATCTGTAGGGTCCCAGCCTGTACCGACCGGAAGTTTTGCAGCAACGGGTTTGCCTAAAGGTCCCGGATCCTTCCCATTATAAATCTCAACTGTAGTGCCTATAGGACAATTATCATAGATCCATTTAGCATCCTCTACGGTTAAGCGTACGCAGCCATGAGAAGCTGTTGTGCCTAGTTTGTTATACTGGGTTGCTGAAAGTGTAGATGCATCCATTTTGTAATACCAAACTGAATGGAATAAGATACCTCTTACGATTCTTGTTGAATACTGCCCCCACACATCTCCCATAAGAAGTTTCCATCTGTATTTAATCGGAGTCTTAAAGACACCTATAGGAGTATCAGCTCCTACCGAGCATACCATTGCTCTTACCGGTACCGTATATTTTCCATTTTCATCTTTTTCGTATACTGTAACAACATTCTGTTGTTTATTGACCTTTATATAGTACGGATAATCAACTTTCGCTTCTGCCCGTACTCCGTTTGTAAAAAGACCTATTAAAAGTGATGCAATGCTTAAGATAACAATCTTTCGTATTGTTTTCAATGAATATGTCATTAACTACCTCATTCCACCATATGTCTCATACGCATCAATAAAATTCGATGCGAAAGATTAGCATAATTTTAAGCGGTTCTTACTCCTTTCCTTTAATCGACTGCCATAAATTGGCACAATCGGGTACTGCTAACATAAGCAAACTTTGTGTTAATCATATGGCAAAACTGTTTCAAATCTATTAAGACGAGAACTGGGATTGGTACAGGTTATAGTAGAATCCTTTTTCTGCAAGGAGCTCCTTATGATTTCCCTGTTCAACAATGTTACCGTTATTCAATACAAGAATGGTATCTGCTTCTTTTATGGTAGATAAACGATGTGCTATTACAAAGCTTGTTCTTCCCTCCATCATCTTTAAGAAAGCTTTCTGAATCTTGATTTCGGTTCTGGTATCAATACTGCTGGTTGCTTCGTCCAGAATCAGCATAGGAGGATCTATGATAAGTACTCTGGCTATCGTAAGCAGCTGTTTCTGTCCCTGGGAAAGGTTTCTTCCATCTTCTTCAATTACTGTATCATAGCCCTCAGGCAGCCTCATTATAAATCCATGTGCCTTCACCGCTTTGGCAGCCTCTACAATTTCCTCCTGAGTTACATCCGTACGACCATATGCTATATTTTCTGCAATGGTTCCACTGGTAAGCCAGCTCTCCTGTAATACCATACCAATAGATTTTCTGAGATTATCCTTATCCATATGGCTGATATCCTTACCATCAATAAAGATCTTTCCGCTGTTTAATTCATAAAAACGCATTAAAAGATTAACCAGTGTGGTCTTACCAGAGCCTGTAGGTCCGACAATTGCAACCATACTGCCCTTTTCCACTTTCAGATTAAAATTCTGTATCAAGGGAACTTCTTTCTTATAGGAGAAGTAAACGTTAGAGAATTCCACATTTCCCTGACAATCTCTTAATTCCACCACCGGTTCCTCTGCGGTAACCTCCTCTTCCTCATCCATAAGAGCAAAAATTCTGTCAGCAGAAGCAAAAGCCGCCTGTATCTGTGATGCTACAGCCGTAATTTCATTAATAGGTTTCGCAAACTGGTTTGAGTAAGTTAAGAAACTTGCTATATTTCCCACAGACAGATTACCTGCCAGACTTAAGAGTCCACCCATGACAGTTACAATGACATAAGCAATATTATTTACAAGTCTTGTGGTGGGATTTGTTAAGGAAGAGTACCACTGAGCCTTCTGTCCGGCTTCATAAAGATCACTGTTCATAGCTCCGAAGTTCTCCATGGCTTTATTTTCATATCCAAAAGCCATAACCAGTTTCTGATTCTCTATGATTTCTTCTGCATATCCGTTAAGCTCTCCTGTTAGTCTGGACTGCTTGGCGAACATCTGCCTGGAATGCTTTGCAATAAAAGAGGCGATAAAGAAACATAACGGTGTTACTATTATAACTGCCAAGGTAATTACCGGACTTATAATCATCATAAAGATAAAACTACCGATGATGATTACAACAGAAGTCATAATCTGTGTTATTCCCTGAAATAATCCATCTGTGATGGCATCGATGTCATTGGTAAGCCTGCTGATTACATCTCCATGGGAATGTCTGTCATAATAGTTGACGGGTAACCTGTTTAGCTTATAAAAGGCATCTTTACGTAAATCCCTTACTGTATTGTTAGCAGCTATGTTACTGATTACCGACATCAGCCATTGAAAAAAGCTGCTTATAACATATAAAATTACCAAAACCAGCAGTATATTACGCAAACCGTTGAAATTAACGGTTCCGGCTCCCATAATATTATCGATTGCCTTTCCCATTAACAGCGGCGTAAATACTGCCATGGTATTACCAAGTAATGAGAAAAGAAACGCAACTACCAGAAGCTTCTTACTTTTACCGATATAGCCCCATAATCTTTTTATTGTTGTTTTTTTCAAAATAATAACCATGCCTTTCTCACAGCCGGCAAACTTTGGACCACCGGCACAAAATTCCTTGTGTGAAATGTTTTAAATACCATTGCATACCGACTCGTCAACCCCTGCCACTTCCTGTGAGCGGCAGATTTCCTGGTATACTTCACAGGTTTTCAATAGCTCCTCATGCGTTCCCAGCCCAACAGTTTCACCTTCGTTGAGCACCAGTATGGAATCACAATTTCTCAGAGTGCTCGCTCGCTGAGAGATGATTATTACCGTGGTATCTTTCGCTTTTTCCTTCAGGGCTTTTCGAAGTGCTGCATCTGTAGCATAATCCAATGCACTGAAACTATCATCCAGTATCAGTATTTCTGGTTTCTTTACCAGGGCTCTTGCTATGGCTAGTCTCTGTCTCTGTCCGCCCGAAACATTAACTCCTCCTCTTCTGATGGGAGTATCATACCCTTCCGGAAGCTTGTTTATAAATTCCTCTGCCTGGGCGATTGCAGCTGCCTTTTTAAGCTCTTCATAAGGAGCATTCTCCTTACCCCAACGAAGGTTATCCGCTATAGTTCCAGTGATTAATACCGATTTTTGCGGCACCAGGCCTATAATTTCCCGCAATTTGGTAAGATTATAGTTCTTAACTTCTTTGCCGAAGACTTTTACACTGCCCTTCTGATTATCATAGAATCTCGGTATGAGGGGGATTACCGTAGACTTACCGGACCCGGTACCTCCGATAACTCCAAAGGATTCCCCTTTCATGATTCGAAAGGATATATCTGCAAGAGCATAACTGCTTGTATCTTTTATATTATCCGAATTCTCTTTATATGCAAAAAATACAGAATTAAATTCAACTGCCGGTATACTTTCATCAACTGCCAGTTCTTGGCTCTTTTCAGGATTCGTTATGCTGGTATGTGTTCCGAGAACCTCATTTATTCTTCTTGCACTGGCAGAGGCCTTTGTAAAGATTACAACCAGATTGGAGATAACTATCATTGCAGCTAATATCTGCGTTACATAACCTACAATTGCAATTACCTCACCGGTTTCCATAAGCCCATTATTTACCCTCACAGCTCCTGCCCATAGGATAGCCACAATGGCAAAATTAAGTACAACACTTGTCAGTGGATTCAGCATGGCAGATATTTTTCCTACTTTAACGGAATTAACAGCATATTCATTGTTGATTCTATCAAAGCGTTCTTTCTCTCTGTCCTTTCTGGCAAATGCTCGGATAACTCTGACACCGCTTAAATTCTCTCTTAATTTCAAAGATATCTCATCCAGTTTCTTCTGTACGTTTCCGTATAAAGGGATGGACTTCTTCATGGTAAAATACAGGATCAGTATAAATACCGGTATTACAATTAGTAAGATAAATGATAAGCTGACATCCAGTACAAAGGACATTATAAGCCCGCCGATGCACAGAAATGGTGCTCGGATTACCAGTCTTATAAACATTGCCACCGCCAGCTGAATCTGATTTACATCATTGGTTATACGGTTTACCAAAGAAGAGGTTCCGAATTTGTCCTGTTCTTTTCCTGAGAGTGTTTCCATATGCTTAAATAATGCATTTCTTATATCAGTACCCATACCCTGGGACACTAACGACGCACTGTACTGACAGATAAGAGCACAAACTACTCCGACTATTGCAGTTATGAGCATGATCATGCCCATTTTCCATACATAAGCTTTATCTCCGTTTTTAAGACCCACATCAATAACCTTGGACATAAAAAAAGGAAGAAGCAGCTCTAAGATTGCTTCCATTAATTTAAAAGCAGGTCCTATTATGAGAAGCTTTTTGTACGGCCTGAAAAAATGTTTGATATTTCCCATATACTACCTCATTTCTTTGTTCTCGCTATGGTGTGTTTGAATGCCGCAAATCGGGGTAATCAGAACGGTAAAACAAATTTTCGAACACACCTTAAGTTGGCTTATACAGCATATTATGCAGAAACCACCATATCGTAGTTCTAATATTCTGCCAACTAATGATTGCTTTTAAACAAACATAAGCTAAATTATACCATTCTTTTATCTTAATGTTAATAGAAATACATAGATTTATCATATAAAAGCATGAAATACTTTCACTTATAAGCCTGGCTAATTTATGTAAAAATACTGAATAGCTTTCTGTTCCATACTCGGATGCCAATACTTAAAATATTTGTTCACCGTTATGAAATCCTGTAATCACAAACAGTTTTTTCCATAGAAATAAAAGTAAGAAGCTTATCATATAATTAATTTGACACTGAGTATAAATAAGCTGTATATCAACTTTTGACCTCTCTGCCACTTTCACTCCTTGGCTTCTGTATACATTAAAGTACTCAGATGGGAGCTATGTATGGAGTGATATTCAGCTTATAGAAGTAATTGAGAAAGGAGCAAAATCCCCATGTCCATAATTCGGGATATGCAATAGGTGTTAAAAATGACGACCAATTGGCACAGTATTACAAAAGAAGCGGTCCTGCGGGAATTGGACTCTGGACTTTCAGGACTGTCAAAAAAAGAAGCTTTGAAAAGACAAAAAAAATATGGGCTTAATGTTCTTGAAGCAAAGAAGAAAAAACCTTTGTTCTTACGCTTCATCAGCCAGTTCAAGGATTTTATGATCTTAACCTTGATTTTTGCCGCACTGATTTCTTTTTTTGTATCCTTACTGCATGGTGAACTGGATTTCGTAGAGCCGGCAATCATCATTTTTATTATCACCTTAAATGCCATACTGGGGGTTTTACAGGAAAGCAAAGCAGAAAAATCTCTGGAAGCTCTCCAAAAAATGTCCGCACCTACAGCACTTGTTATGCGAGATGACCTTCTTGAAAGTGTGGATGCCAAGGAACTGGTTCCCGGTGATCTTATATATCTTGAAACTGGTCATTTCGTTCCGGCAGATGCAAGACTTTTAACCTCCGTGAATCTGAAGATTGATGAAGCTTCCCTTACCGGAGAATCCCATCCTATTGAAAAAGACGCAGAGGTTCTTCTAAAAGAAGATATTTTGCCGGCTGAACGTATTAATATGGTAGCCGCAACAGGTATTGTTACTTACGGACGAGGTACTGCTGTGGTTACGGCAACAGGTATGCATACAGAGGTTGGACATATTGCAAAGCTTATTATGGAGGATGAAACTCCTCTGACCCCCCTTCAGAAAAGACTCGCTTCAACGGGTAAGACCCTTGGTATTGCCGCCCTGGTTATCTGTATTATTATTTTCTTTATCGGTATCTTAAAGAGCAGGCCGGTATTTGAGATGTTCATGACTTCCGTAAGCCTGGCAGTTGCCGCAATTCCGGAAGGACTGCCTGCAATCGTAACCATTATGCTCTCCCTCGGTGTACAGCGTATGGCAAGGAAAAATGCAGTTATCCGTAAGCTTCCCGCGGTGGAGACTTTGGGCAGTGCTACTGTTATCTGTTCTGATAAAACAGGTACCCTTACTCAGAATAAGATGACAGTAACCGAAATCTGTACTTCAAAAGGAAAGGAACTGCCGGATAGCCCTGGCGGCAAGCAGCTGCTTACCCTGGCAAGTCTCTGTAATGATACAATCTTACAGATAACCGGAAAAGGTAAGCACCAGTCCGTATCCGTAACCGGAGAGCCTACAGAAAATGCCCTGGTAATGGCAGCCCATCAAACAGGACTAATAAAAGCTCAGTTAGATCTCACACATCCAAGAGTATTTGAAATCCCCTTTGATTCAGTCAGAAAGCAGATGACGACTGTACATAAAATGCCTGACGGAGGTTACAGACAGATTACGAAAGGTGCCTTTGATATCCTTCTGTCAGAGTGCAGCAATGTGGATAAGGGAAAAGAACTTCCCTTGACACAGGTATTAAAGGATCAGCTGATACGCCTTAATGAAAGTATGACCGGAAAAGCTTTACGCGTAATCGCTGTAGCCTACAAAGATTATCCCGCCGGCAGCTCCCTGCCTGAAAGACTTAAAACCTATAGTGTTTCGGGAAAAAATAAGCAGCAGAACTTAGAACAGGGGCTTACCTTTGCAGGCCTGATCGGAATGATAGATCCGCCAAGACCGGAAGTCAGGGATGCGGTTTACACCTGCCAGCTGGCGGGAATAACTCCTGTTATGATAACCGGAGATCATGTCAGTACCGCCTGCGCCATTGCAAAAGATCTGGGTATATTATCAAAGGAAGCACCCCTTCCCAAATTAAGAGCAGCAGAATTTACCGGAAACCTCTCCTCCTCCCCCTCTGCCCTTCAATCAGGTGCTATGACAGGCGCGGAGCTCTCCAGACTGTCTCAGGAGGAATTAATAGAAAAAATCAGGGATTACCGGGTTTTTGCCAGGGTATCACCAGAACATAAGGTTCGCATCGTTAAGGCTTTCCAGGCAAGAGGTGAAGTAGTTGCCATGACTGGTGATGGAGTCAATGATGCTCCCGCCTTAAAAGCTGCTGATATAGGCTGCGCTATGGGTATCTCCGGAACAGATGTTGCAAAAAATGCAGCAGATATGATTCTAACCGATGACAACTTTGCTACCATTGTCTCTGCGGTGAAAGAAGGCAGAGGAATTTATGATAATATCAAGAAATCCGTTCATTTCCTCTTATCCTGTAACGTTGGTGAAATCCTTACCATTTTTGCCGCTATCCTCTTTGGTCTTCCTTCTCCCTTAGTGGCAGTTCAGCTGCTGTGGGTTAACTTAGTAACAGATTCATTACCGGCAATATCACTTGGAGTTGAGCCTGCAGATAGGGATATTATGAAGAAGAAACCAATACCGCCGGATAAAGGTATGTTCGCAGATGGTCTTGCCTTTAAGATTATTACAGAAGGTATCTTAATCGGCACTCTGGCACTTCTTGCTTTTATAATCGGTATTCGTTTCTTTGACAGTGCCAGCCTCCCAGGCGGTGTCCTAAAAGGAACAAAAACGGTTGAATTAGCAGCGATGACAACTCCCTATATCGGAAGAACCATGGTATTTGCAGTATTAAGCCTGTCACAGCTGTTCCATTCCTTTAACATGAGAAGTGAGCATTCCCTCACGAAGATAGGTCTGTTCTCCAATATGAAACTGCTGCTTTCTTTCTTTATCTGTGCTTTCCTGCAGGTTATTGTTATTTCAGTAAAACCACTGGCTGATATTTTTAAGGTAGTGCCTTTGACCCCGGCACAATGGTCTCTGGTACTGGTACTGTCATTTCTACCAATTGTTGTGGTAGAAATCCAAAAGGGCAGAAAATAAGGTAGTAAATATTACACAGGGTGATTGAAATATGTAGTAGAAACAGTTATAATGTCATTAAATGAAGGAAGTATACAATTATTTCTTAAGATAAGAAGGGTGATAATTATGGATGCATACGAATTGCGTAAAAGAAGAGATCTTGCTCCCTATGATGACAGTATGCTATTTATCAGCACCATCTACGACCATCTCATTTATACCATGGATGTAGATTTATGCCCCAGGGATGCACATAAGCTAGTAAGCGGTAACATAATCAAAGGGTTTCGCTGTAATGTAAGTCAAGTTTACTCTGTTCCCTTAAAATAATGATTATATCAATAAAAAGAGGGGCTGTTGCAAAATAAATGTAAAGCAGTAAGAAGCCCTTGGCTTTCCTGTAACGCTTCTTACCGCAACATTGTTTCATATGCAACAGCCCCTTATATTCAATTATATCTGAAAGCACTTCTTTCCAGGATATACACTGATATCGCCTAACTGTTCTTCTATTCTTAGCAGCCTGTTATATTTTGCAACCCTGTCACTTCTTGATGGTGCTCCTGTCTTGATCTGTCCGGCATTGGTTGCCACTGCAATATCTGCCAGGGTAACGTCTTCTGTTTCACCGGAACGATGGGACACTATTGCTGTCCATTTGTTATTCTTAGCCATTTCAATGGCCTCCAATGTCTCTGTTAAGGTTCCGATCTGATTGAATTTAATAAGAACAGAATTAGAGATGTTTCTGTCGATACCTTTTTCAATTCTTTTGGTATTGGTAACGAACAAATCATCACCTACCAGCTGTATACGGCTTCCAAGTCTTTTCGTCAGCTTCTCCCAGCCATTAAAATCTTCTTCTGCAAGACCGTCTTCAATAGACATTATAGGGTATCTGTTACATAGGTCCTCCAGATAGTCAATCATGGTATCAACACTTTTATATTCTCCTGCTTTCCAGAAGAGGTACTCTCCTTCTCGTCCTGCTTTTTTCGCTTCTTCGTACATTTCAGTAGAAGCAACATCCATAGCGATGCAGAAATCCTTACCTGACTCATAACCGGCTTCCCCTATTGCTCTAACAATATAATTTAACGCCTCTTCATCACTGCCGAACTTAGGTGCGAATCCGCCCTCATCTCCTACTGCTGTGACAAACCCCTGGCTCTTTAATAATTTCTTCAAGGTGTGAAACACTGTTGTGCTCCACTCAAGTCCCTCTGAGAAACATTTTGCACCGATAGGCATAATCATAAATTCCTGTATATTTAAACTGGAATCCGCATGCTTTCCTCCANNCTTGGCATTGACGCCGCCGATATACTGATAGAGAGGAAGATGTAAGGATTGAGCCGCAGCTTTGGCAGTTGCCAGGGAAGCACCAAGAATAGCATTAGCTCCTAATTTTCCCTTGTTATCTGTGCCGTCTGCTTCAATCATCTTACGGTCGATTTCTACCTGATTAAGGGCATTCAGACCTGTTATTTCTTTTGCTATAACTTTATTTACATTATCCACTGCTTTTTTTACACCGTTGCCTAAGTATCTCTTTTTGTCGTTATCCCTGAGTTCCACTGCTTCAAAAGCTCCTGTAGAGGCTCCTGAAGGTACTGCAGCTCTGCCAAGACTTCCATCTGCTAAGAGCACCTCAACCTCTACTGTAGGATTTCCTCTGGAATCCAGTATTTCTCTTCCTATTACTTTCTCAATCTCAAAATGCTTCTTCATTACTAACTCCTTTCCAATATACTGAATCTTGTTTTACGAAAAAACTAAATTCAACTTACATATCTCACAATTCTTAGTGTGTCCTTAAACCTGCTGAGCTGTACTGAACAGTCAGTGCCGTACGATATTTAAACATACCCTACTATTATTTGTTACTTTACGGTTGATAATTCAATACCGGGCTTTTTCGCACCTGAATATATTTTATTTAGCGCGGTAATCATATGATATACGAAATCGGTGCCGTCTATTCCAGATTATCCCTTTCATATATGTTTTATACAGAATACCAGTTGAACTAAATAATAATTATGTTATACTGGAAAATATTAATAGTTAAAGGAGATGTTATTATGAGTCAGGCATATGATAAATTAAGCTTATATATTGAAAAACAAATGGCTTTTCGACAGGCCCTTACCTTATTTGAGTGGGATAATGAAACACTGGCACCGGAAAGTGCAGCCGAGAACACCTCAAAAGCAATCGGTGTTATATCCACTGAATACTTCAAAACCCTTATAAATCATGATGTAAAAGAACTGCTGAAGGCCCTCTCAGAAGAAGCCGAATGGAGTAAACTTGACTTCAACCAGAAAGCAATCGTAAAAAATCTGAAGAAATCCTTTGAACAGATGGAGTCCATTCCTCCTGAAGAATACAGAGCTTACAGCGAGCTTACTGCTATGGCTCCCGGAATCTGGTCAAAGGCTAAGAAAAATAAATCCTTTGAAGAATTTGCTCCTACACTGGGTGAAATCATAAAATATCAGAAAAAATTCGCTTCTTATCGTAAAAAAGGTGATGAAAAACTTTATGATATCCTGCTTAACGACTTTGAAGAGGGCTTTTCCATGGATAAACTGGATATCTTCTTTCATAAATTAAAAGAATCCTTAGTACCCCTTATGAAAAAAGTTGAAGTGAAAAAAGATCTTATTGATAAATCCTATAATTATAAGGAGTTCGATAAAGAGAAACAATTAGAGTTCGCCAGATTTATCAGTGCTTATGTAGGGTATGATTATTCAAGGGGTGTTCTTGCAGAAAGTGCCCATCCCTTTACTACAAACCTTCATAATAAAGATGTCCGCATAACCACCCATATCCATTCCAATAACCTTGAGAGTTCTATTTTTTCCGTAATCCATGAAAGCGGACATGGTATTTATGAAATGAACATAGCAGATGACATCTCCTTAACTCCTGTAGGCGGCGGCAGTTCTATGGGAATTCATGAATCTCAGTCCCGCTTCTTTGAAAATATGCTGGGAAGAAGTAAAGCCTTTTGGACTCCTGTTTATCCCAAATTGCAAGAGACTTTTCCTGACCAATTAAAGGATATATCCTTAGATCAGTTCATAGCCGGAATCAATAAATCCGAAACGGGCCTTATTCGTACAGAAGCAGATGAATTATCCTATTCATTGCATGTAATTATCCGTTATGAAATTGAAAAAATGATATTTGAAGGAGATATTTCGGTTAACGAATTACCTGCAATCTGGAATAAAAAATACAAGGAATACTTAGGAATAGAACCTTCTCACGACGGAGAAGGAATCCTCCAGGATATCCACTGGGCAGGCGGAAGCTTCGGCTACTTCCCTTCCTATGCATTAGGAAGCGCTATCTCAGCGCAAATATATAGTCATATGGAAAAAGAGATTCCTGTAGAAGAAACCTTACGTCTCGGAAACTTAAAACCTATTCTTGATTTCTTAAAAGAACATATCCACAAGTACGGAGCTACAAAGAATACCTCTGAGCTTCTGACTGATATGATGCAGGAAGACTTGAATGCCGATTATTTTGTTGCATATCTTACAGATAAATATACTAAGCTGTATCAATTAGATTAAATAAAGAGCTTATTGTTGATTGCATCATGACGCAATAATTCATTCGACAGGAGTGCTGCTGTACNNGTACAGACATAAATGTACAGCAGCACTCCTGAATTTTCGTTCCATCTTTCACTCTATCAAGATCACAAACTGCTATCCTGCTATCTTATCACAGGCAAAGTTATACCAGACAATTATATGCAATTATCCATTCCAGAGTATTTTTATGCACCAGCACTTCCATATGCAAATAGCAAGCGCAGAATTGAGTGAACCTTCTGTAGAGCAGTACAAGATTATGACCAATAATTGCTCTTCAAACTAATCAAGGCTAGATACTATGGAGATTTACTTTTTCTTAGATATTGCATCTTCAAGGTATTTCTATGTTTATTTTAGTACTCGCTTTAATTACACTTGTATATTTATAATATTTATTGTATAATTAATTAAATTTATCAAATACAAATAAAGAAAGAACGAGGTGCAACCATGAAGCTTTGGGGCGGACGTTTTACAAAAGAAACCAATGAATTAGTCCATAATTTCAACGCATCCCTCTCCTTTGACTGCAAGTTCTACGAAGAAGATATAGAAGGCAGTATAGCCCATGTAACCATGCTGGCCAAACAGGGAATCCTTCGTGAACAGGAAAAGGATACTATTATAAAAGAACTAGAAAATATAAAGCTTGAAATAAAAGAGGGAAAACTACTCTTTGATGAATCAAAGGAAGATATTCACAGCTTTGTAGAATCAATCCTTATAGAGCGGACCGGTGATATCGGTAAGAAACTCCATACCGGCAGAAGCCGTAATGATCAGGTTGCTCTTGATATGAAATTATACACCAGGAAAGAACTGTTAAGTATCAAAGAACTTACAAAAGAACTCTTAAATGTACTTCTAAAGCTTATGAAAGAACACCTTGATACATATATGCCTGGTTTTACCCACCTTCAGAAAGCCCAACCGGTTACCTTAGCTCATCATGCAGGCGCATATTTTGAAATGTTTAAAAGGGATTATCTGCGACTGACAGATATAATCGAACGACTTAATTATTCACCTTTAGGAGCAGGGGCACTGGCAGGAACTACCTATCCTCTGGACCGGGAATATTCCGCAGAACTCCTGGGCTTTCATGGTGCAACGAATAACAGTATGGACTCGGTTTCAGACAGAGATTATCTGATAGAGAGTTTAAGCGCCTTCTCAATAATTATGATGCATCTAAGCCGTTTCTGTGAGGAAATCATTATATGGAATTCCAATGAATATCAATTTATTGAGCTGGACGATGCCTATTCCACCGGGAGCAGTATAATGCCTCAGAAGAAAAACCCTGATATTGCCGAGCTTATAAGAGGTAAGACCGGAAGGGTATATGGAAGTCTGGTTTCACTGCTGACTACTATGAAAGGGCTGCCCCTTGCTCATAATAAGGACATGCAGGAGGACAAGGAACTGACTTTTGACGCCATTGATACGGTAAAAGGCTGCATGAAGCTATTTACAGATATGCTTCAGACAACAGTCTTTAACCGGGATAAAATGGCCTCCAGTGCTAAAGGAGGGTTTACCAATGCAACGGATGCTGCTGATTACCTTGTTAATCATGGTGTGCCTTTCCGTGATGCCCATGGTATTATCGGTCAGCTGGTAATATACTGTATCAACAAAAATGTTTCACTGGATGACTTAAGCCTCGATGAATTCAAAGCTATTTCACCGGTATTTGAAGCTGATATCTATGATGCCATATCTTTAAAGACCTGTGTAGAAAAGCGTAATACAAAAGGTGCACCGGGTACGGAAGCAATGAAGGACGCTATCTTATTTAATGAAAATTTCTTAAACAGCCTCTAAAATTATCTTACATCATAATATATTTTGCAGGTAAGAATAAGAAAAAGAAGTCATTATGTAACAGCAGACAAGTATGGATTACTTTATATTAATGATAAAAAAGCAGTTGAAAATGTATACCGTGCGCTGACCTCCCATAAATCATATTTCGGGACTAACTTATGGAAGCGCATCACAATACACCTTCAACTGCTCTTTTCTTTTAAGTAGTTTATGATTCATTCTCAAAAAGTTCTATTCTATAAAAATTTTCGATATAACCAAATCATTTAATACACTTAAACTGCAGGTTATTTGAAGCAATTAATATAATACAGTGAGAATATCAAATATAGATATCACTTGGCTAAGCTTTAAAATTATTCCTGTACAATATATAAGAATAGATATTTACCGCAAGAATACCTATCAGCAGCAGCCCGATAACAATATTACTGTACAGGGTAGTATCAATTACTACCATGGCAAGCATTAACAACCCAATAATAAAAAAGAAATAACCGCCCACCTTATGAGTCTTTCTCCAGATCGTTGGATCAGACAAGGCCCAGGGATTTTTTATTCCAACAAAGAAATTACTCTTTACCTTCGGCAGATAATTCCCCATTGCAATAAAGGCTATACCGATTATAACTGATAACAAAAATTTATCATTTATCCCCAGATCCAAAGCAGTGACTACTGTCGCCCATGATAGAAAGACAAACATAAGAACAATTACCGCCCTCATTAGACCATATGTTTTAGCATCGTAATTCTTTCTTCTTGGATCAATGATAGGAAGCAGATAGAATAAACCGTTAACAAGTGCAGGTACAGCACCGATAAGAAACATCTTATTCTTACTTGCAGTACCGTCTACCTCCCAGCTGCTGTTCCAATGAATTGGAACTCTGTCAGGAAGTTTATGATACACTGCTACAATTCCTGCAAAGGATACCAGTGTAATAATCCATAGTATTATCTGTCCTTTTTTACTCATGGCTCTTCTCTTCCTCTCCGTCATTCTTTGTTATATCAAAAAACCATCTTACTACATCCTGAAAAACCGTTGTATTCAAAGAATATACAATATTTTGTCCTTTTCTTTCATCGCTTATCAAATCTGCATTTTTCAGTATAGTAAGATGATGGCTTATGGAAGGTTTGCTGATATTAAAATAATCTGCAATCTCTCCCGCATTCATATCCCTTTTTGCCAGTAACTCCAGTATTTTTCGCCTGGTTGAGTCGGACAGGGCTTTAAACACATCATTCATTGCAACCTCTTTCACAATACTTTTAATTTCCTTTGCCTATTGTTAACTTAATTTTCTTCATGACAATACTGAGCGTGATTCCTTCTGCAGATAATTAGACCATTACAGCTCTAGTTACTCCCTAACAGCATGAGCTTCTTCTCACCTGTTTTCTGAAGTGAGGTATATAGGATTCCGGTAATGATAAATATCAATACCGAAGCTATACCCATTGCAGCCAGTGAGGTTATACCAGGCAGGAAAAAAGCTGTAACTGCCGGAAGCATCACTAATCCGCCACCAGTGAACATAGTTACCATAACAGCTATGCTCTGCTTGATTACAGCGATTTCTGTATTCCAGTCAAGCTTAGGCAATAGCAGATTAAAATATAAGCCAGCCACTGAGGTATAAAAGCTTATTGCTATTGGGAGCACCAGCAGAGCTGAAACTTCTGATAATCCCAGCTTTAAGCCAATTGCCAGCAATATTCCGTCAAGAATACAAAAAGGTATTGTCATTGCCAGATTTAAGGCAATCTTACTATCAAAGATAGTTTTGGCTGTAACCGGCAGGGATTTTATCAGCCATAGATTCTTTCCTTCAAGAGATAAGGAGCTTGCACTGATACAAGTCATAGCAATGCAAAATGCAATAAACTGAGGAAGAAAATGCCTAAGGTAATTAATAGAACCTTCCATTCCAAGAAACCCCTCCAACTGGTCCGGTTTTAAGAATAGCTGTACAATACTCATTACCGTTAACAGCACCGGTCCAAAACCGGTATTCAGGACATAATTTACAGATGCAAAATATCTCTTAAGTTCCTTCACAAACAATGCCTGAAAGGGTGTGCCACCCTTTATCCTTCCGGTTTTATAACCTCTGGACGGCGCCTTTTTAAGGAGCAGTGTATTTAATCGCAGAAAATATTTCGTGAATACCAGCAGAAATATGCTAAGGCTTCCAACTGAAACGAATAAAAACAACAACAGATATACCAGGTCCTTCTCCCATATTCCCTTCTCATAAAAAACTGCCGGTGGATAAATACTGCTGATGTTCCCAGCTGCTGCTGCCAGAGCAGACCTGTTTCCCGCAGAATTCAGAGAAAAAGAAGCAGCCATAAATCCAATCAGTGCAGCAAACATTAATATTATGTTTATAACTTTGCTCTTTCGAAATCCCTGTGCTATAAAGGCTATCATCGTACCTACTGCCGCTGCAAAGGATATTGGCAGGAAAGGTAAAAGAATTGCTCCCCCAAGGTTCATAAGTAAGGATAAGCCATCCCATCCTGTTAACATACAATAAGCAACTCCTGCCGGCCCCATAATTATCAGAACTGTCGGCAGATTTATCAGGTAGAGTAAAAGTAATCTGCTGATAACAACTGTTGTGAATTTAAACGGCAGTGCCATAACAAAATCAAAATCCTTAAAATCAAAAAGTATACCTCTGATCTTATATATACTGGTAAAGAAAATTGCTGCAGAAGCTGTTAATGCAGCCAGCTCCATAAGCTTCTCAACTCTTCCTGCCATTTGTAATCCATATCCCATTCCATAACTGTAGGAAAAGGAGATTAGGCATAAGAGCAGGAATGCAGCCGGTAATATGAACTTAAAAGCCTTGCTTGTGTTTTTCTTGTTTTTCCCTATTTTAGCAAAGGACAGATCAAAGACATTCGGAAACTGTGTTAAGACTAGCCTTATTAAGATTTTAAATTCTTGCATAGCTATTCCTCCCTATTCCTTGGTCATTTCCAGAAATACCTCTTCTAAACTGCTCGTTCCTTTTACTTCTTCTGTATTTCCACTGGCTATTAGTTTTCCGCCTTTTATTACCGCTATTTTATTACACAGTTTTTCAGCTACTTCCAGAACGTGAGTGGAAAAGAATATTGCACTGCCTTCTTCACATAGATCTTTCATAAGCTTTTTTAGGGTATGAGCTGCTTTAGGGTCCAGCCCTACAAAGGGCTCATCCAAAAGCAACAGCTTAGGTTTATGAAGGAAAGCAGCTATTAATACCAGCTTTTGCTTCATACCGTGGGAATAAGAACCGATGGAATCACCTAAAACGGATAACAGTTCAAACTCCTCTCCATATTCTTCAATACGCTTCACTCGTAATTCTTTGGGAACCTCATAGACATCACCTATGAACTTCAAATAACCTTCCCCAGTCAGATGTTCGTAAATATCCGGGTTATCGGGTATATATGCCATCTTTTTCTTACAGTTATAAGCATCCCTCTTTATGGATATACCATCTATAACTATATCACCGTCTTCAAAGTCTAAAATCCCTGAGATAGCCTTAAGTGTTGTTGTCTTGCCTGCCCCGTTATGCCCTATGAAACCGTAGATATCTCCTGAATTAACGGCAAGTGAAAGATCATCTACTGCCTTCTTGGCACCATTATAGCTTTTGCTGAAATTAATAATCTGAAGCATTATAAGTCTCCTTTCAGATAAGATAGATATTTAGATAATTATCTAAATATCTATCTTATCATACACCAGAAATTCCTTCTAGTCAACTATATCTTCTACTGTAGGCCTTCTGTCAGAAACTAAGTATAGCGCTAAAAATATATCTTTATATATCAGCAAAAAAAATCCGGCAAGTTCTTACCGGATTTTCCTTCATAAATGGACAACAGCAATTACTTCACTGCGTCTAAACTCTTAGCAGGCCAGTTCTACTCTCACCCTATATTACTTACTTCAAAGCTCCCATCCACTTCATTCCAACTACGAATTCGATATAAATCCTCCTTTTCAGAATGTCTTATCCTTAAACTCGATATATCTATATTACTCATAATATTTTCCGTACTCTCTCCGATTTTTTTAAATCTCTTTACTTTTCCTTGTTCTGTATCTTTCTCCTCAAAGAACATATCCTTCGGACGCAGCCAAAAGCCAAAGGGCTCATACATTTGCCGGTAAAATACCAGTATTTCATTTGCATCATCAGTGGCCAGTCCTAAAACTTCATAATAGTTACCTTTAAAGTGTCTGTATATACCTGTTTTACTCATAGATTCACTCCGCCTGTGTTTACCAGCTAATACGCTTTCTCCGCTTTATATACTTTTATCATATAATTACTAAATTTAATAACCTAATTTTTCATTTAAAAATACCGTTATAACCTTTCTATTATCTGAAACGTTACAACGGTATTACATTGACCTTAATACATACTATTTATTATTCTGTAGGGGTTACTGAAGTGTTATCACTGGTACCGGCAGTACCATTATCTGCTGTATCACTGCTGTCACTTCCATAGATAAACTCATGGATTTCCGCTCTGGTTGCTTCCCAATCTGTAGGAACCAATACGTCCACATTATATTTTCCTATCTGTACACGTTGTGAGCCGTAATTACCATCAGAGGGTATTCTATAATTCTCAAGTTCTTTTAACTTTAAGCTAACACCTAATTGCAGGTAATTATTAAATTCTGAATTCGTTATGTCAGTGTCAATATCAACCTGTGTAAGAAACTTATCCATTAAGCCTACTAAACTAAATACATCCATATCCTTCACTTTATCAAAAATACTGTTTAGGACTGCTCTTTGTCTTTGTGTTCTTCCGAAGTCATTATTTTCTGTACCTGTTGATACCTTACGAACTCTACAGTAACCTAGCGCCTGATTACCGTTCATAGTTTGCGTACCTTCATGCACATTACGGTATGCAGGATTTGAAATATAATTGGTAGTGTTAAGGTAATATGCCTCCTTGGAAGTAAGGGTTACATCTACTCCACCAACCAGATCGACTATTTTCTCGAAAGCTTCAAAATTAACTTTTACATATCCATCAATATCAATTCCGAAGTCTCTGCTGATTGTCTGATATAAAAGCTCCATTCCACCAATAGCATAGGTGGCGTTAATCTTATTATTATCATGTCCAGGTATCTCAACGTATAAATCTCTCATTATTGAGGTGAGTTTTACGGATTTATCCTTTGTATTCATGGAGGCAATCATCAGGGAGTCTGTATTAGAAGCACCTCCGATCTCTTCTACACCAATAAGAAGAATATTAATTACTTCTTTTTCTACTTTAACCGGTGCCTGCGTAGGTACTACATTTGTATTTGTATCATTATCCACTGGTTGATTGATATCTTCGTAATCCAGTTTATTATATATATAATTACCTGCAATAGTAAATAAGAGCTTTTGTCCCCCCGGTGTCAGCACCAATAATAGCAACGCTAACATAATGGTTGAAAATACTATTGCAAATATCTTAAGTCCTTTTGGAAATTTTCCCTTTTTCGGTATATTATTTGTTGTATCCGTATCGTTATCCTCCATCTCCGTACTGATCTGCTGTGCCAAAGAAGCTTTTATTTCCTGCATAAAATCATCTTCCTCATTATAACTGGCTGCAGTATTCAGCCCCCCGGAATAATTATCCCAATTGTTATTTGTAGAAATCTTTTTCCCCTGATTGTCGGCTTTCTCCTGATTATCCATCCCTACGCTCCTGTATAAAACAAAATTATACTCTGTTTTCAAAGAAATGAAAACAGAATATTTAGATAAGTTAAGTTTTTTGTAAATCTCGAACAATTATATCACAGCTTTTTGTAAAAAGAAAATGGATTTTTTAAATTTAAGAATAACTTAATGAATACGTATTATATTCATTATAATTTGTTGTTTCCTTAAGAATCATGCAAGAAATTTACTGTTAAATAATAATAGAATTGTAAAAGAAAACTTTTATTTTACAATAGGACGGCAAGGCCTCAGTGATCTCCGATAACAACCGATAAATGAGAGGTATGAATTATACCACCTGATACGTAAATCTTATTGTGCATGACTGATTAAAACATATTTTTTTAGAGAATCAGGGTCAATCAATATAAAACAATTATATTGATTGACCCTGTTATTTACTGTATTAATAATATCTTCTATTTTGATAGTTTATCCAGTAATTTTACGATTTCTTCGATTTTTTCATCCTTATCTTCTTCGGAACCTGTGTCAAAACTGTCTTTGACACAGCTCTTTAAGTGGGATTGAATGATTTCATTATTCACCTTTTGCAATATTGCCTGGGTAGCCGACAGCTGGTTTGAGATATCTATACAATATCTGTCGTCTTCCACCATCTTTAAAAGGCCGTCTATCTGCCCTCTGGCAGTTTTTAACAGACGTGTAATCTTATCTTTATCAGCTTTCATAACAACCTCTTTCTTATCTGCCAAAAAGTCCTTTCTTCTCTGCTACGGATACTACTTCATATCCGGCTTCTGTTACCGCATTGATAAATACATCATCGCTGATATCGGAAGAAAATTCAATTACGGCTTCTTTCTTTCCAAGATTGACTTTGGCATTTACTCCACTAATGGCACTTAATGCTTTCTCTACTCTTGCCTGGCAATGGCCACAGGACATACCTTCAATTTTCATTATTTTTTTCATTCTTATAATACCTATGCCGCATCCTATTGGTTTACGAACCAATGGCGGTTTTCCTTTCTGAATTAATATTTATCCCAGTTATTAAACTTATAAAAAGAATTCGATTTTTATTATTTATTTCTGACTATTTAAATATAAAATAAGCTGCAATAATTAAGTGCCAAGCCTAGTACAATGTTTTTGAAT
>DJJW01000048.1:0-14685 GCA_002434335.1 Lachnoclostridium sp. UBA6558
ATGCGTTGAAAATTTTGATTTTACCAATTTTCTTATAGTTTCATTAAGCTTTTTATGGCTACTATCAGATTAGTCTTATGTAGAAAATAAGTCCTTATATTGTAAATTTTTTTCTGTTTTTATAAAGCAACCATACAACAATTATAAAATCAATATCATTTTTGTTAAATTATTCACATTTTTGTAAGTAAATTTTTACTTTACATCAAAATTTTTTAGCTGTAATATTATGGCGTATTAGAAATAAATGGAAGTCGACTCCACGCAAACTATCAATGAATGCACAGAAAAGGAGAGTATAATGATTAAAAATGCAAAAAGAACGCTGATTTCTCTTGCTGTTGTTATTGTTCTGGTAAGCTCAGTTATACCAAAAGCTACCGTTACAGCAGCTTCCTCAGATTATTCTCATCTTATTGGTAATTCTGATGTAAAAAAACCTTCTGTCGGAGGTAAATTACAGGTACTTGATAAAAATGGCATAAAGACACTATGCGGTGAAGACGGTAATCCGATTCAGTTAAGGGGGATGAGTACCCATGGGTTACAGTGGTTTCCTGAGGTTGTCAATAATAATGCATTTTCAGCTCTTGCCAATGACTGGGCGGCAAATGTAATACGCCTTGCCATGTATATAGGGGAAGATGGGTATGCAGCCAATCCATCGGTCAAACAGAAAGTTATAAAAGGAATAGACTATGCCATTGCAAATGATCTTTATGTAATCGTAGACTGGCATATGATTAATCCCGGAAATCCAAATAACAGTATCTATTCAGGAGCACAAAGCTTCTTCAATGAAATCTCTGATCTGTATCCAAATAATAAAAACATTATATATGAATTATGCAATGAACCTAACGGTGAAAATGGAGGCGTATCAAATGATGCAGCCGGATGGTCTCAGGTTAAAGCATATGCGGCTCCTATCGTTCAGCTGTTAAGAAATAAAGGCAATGAAAATCTAATTATCGTTGGTTCTCCCTTCTGGAGCCAAAGACCTGATTTGGCCGCAGATAATCCAATTGCCGATAAAAACACAATGTATTCTGTTCATTTCTATAGCGGTACCAATCCGGTATCAAATGTGGATACCGATAGAAATAATGCCATGAGTAACGTAAGATATGCTCTGAACCATGGGGTTGGAGTATTTGCTACAGAATGGGGAACCAGTCTTTCCACTGGTACTACCGGGCCGTATCTGGCAAAAGCTGATGCCTGGTTAGATTTCCTTAATGCAAATAACATAAGCTGGTGTAATTTCTCACTCTGCAACAAGGACGAAGTAGCCTCTGCATTAAAAAGTACAACAAGCTTTGAACCTGGTTCTGATAAGATATGGGCAGATAGTGAATTGACTGCCTCAGGTCAATATGTACGTGCCCGTATTAAAGGGATATATTATGCCACGCCGGAAGATCCCAAGCCCAATAAACCACAGCCGCCCTTAGATTTTTCATCCGGATTTTGGGATTTTAACGATGGTACAACACAAGGCTTTGGTATCAATGGGGACAGCCCCATTACTTCCATTCTGATTCAAAATGCTAATAATGCCTTAGAACTTCGTGGACTTAATACCTATGGCAGCAATGATTTATCAGAAGGTAACTTTTGGGCAAATGCACGTCTTTCAGCTGATGTCTGGGGGCAGTCTATTAATATCTATGGGTTGACAAAACTTACTATGGATGTTATCTCTCCCACACCAACCAATGTATCAATAGCTGCAATTCCCCAAAGCGACACCCATGGATGGGCTAATCCTGCAAAAGCGGTGCATATCAGCACAAATAATTTTACAGCTCAGTCAGACGGTACCTATAAAGCAACCTTGACGATTTCTGTTGATGATAGCCCCAACTTCAAAACGATAGCTGCAGATTCTAATGATAGTTTCGTAAGAAATATGATATTATTTATTGGAGCAAGCTCCGATAACATCTCTTTGGATAATATTAAATTTACAAAATAAGCTTGTATATATAATTTACGAGATAAGCTTGTATATATATCATGAGGCTCTTCCGCCTGGTTGACTGGAAAATGATTATTAAATATAGAATTCATCTTCCAGGAAAGGGCCTCATTTTATATTTTAACTGCTCCGCGTTTATAGCTTCCACTGACTGTGCTTACAATCATGACAGCCAGCTTTATATCCTATTTTTAGCCATAGAAATCAATCGTTTTCGGAAAGTAGAGTATTTTGGCTTTTACATTCGTCATTAATTGGATAAAGATATCTAAGTCTGAATCCTCAATATAGTCAAATACAGTTAGCTTAATCGCCTCATCCATGGCGTATTTGCTGATTGCAGATTTTATCTCTTCTTTCTTTTTAATATCATCGTAGCATATCTCTATTGAGCTTAACGTTTGATCCACTTCCAACTTCTTGTAATTATGGGCGATACTATGGAATAATTCATAAATCTCCTGGTCCGATAAGCCAAAAAAACCAGGATATTTTTTTATAAACACGGAAGTATTATAGTCTACCTCCTCGATTTTATCTTTTTCTACGGTATCTTCTTCCTTTGAGCCATGAAACTGATGAATAACTGTCCCTTTGGTATTGATAGCAAGCTTCATTCCTTTCTGGCACATACGGTAAACAAACTCGATGTCCTCTATGCCCCATTTTTTCAGTTCTTCATCAAAGCCCTCTGTTAATTCAATCCATTTCTTTGGTACTGCCAGGTTGCAGGTTAATGCAAACAGGAAGGGCACCTTCATGCTATTCGCATTGTAGGAAAGGGTTTCAAAGATCTGATGTCTAAAATCCACTCCTGTTTGATAAGACCTTAAAAGGTTTTTATCGAATATAGATTTATTCAATACTATTTGCTCATCAATTGGTTGGTTAAGCAGCAACCGCATTCCAACTACCGCCATATCGCAGCTTTGTTCAAAAAAGCGATCCAGCTTTATCAAATAATCAGGTCTGACCAGAATATCTCCGTCTATAAAAACTACAATATCACCCGTTACATTTTTAAGTCCATAGTTCCTTGCCCTTGCTCTGGAGGAATTCCCATTTCTTGGCAAGTATGTATAAATAAAAGAATATTTCTTATGTTCGGATATTACGGACTGAAAGGTATCATCCAGGGAACCATCATCAACAATTATTACTTCATAGGATATCGCTTCGGTGGTTTCGATATAATCCAATGCCCTTAAGGTATTGATAACCAGATTTCTATTTTGATAGGTAGGAATTACAAAACTATACTTTCTCAAAGCCTCACCCTCCAAACTTTCTATTAAGCAGCCCATAAATTTCATCCAGAAGTTTATATTCCACATCTTTTGCCAGTATGATTTCATTCGAAACGTTTTTAATAGCCTTCTTTTGCTCTGTTGTTAATTCCTGCAGTTTAAACTCCTGAAGAACCTGACCCAGAAACTGCTTTCGCATTTCATCAAACTTTAAAACCAGCTGATAATATTCTTCCTTCTTCCTTACCAGTTCAAAGCCTAAGTTATATTTTTCTATAACATAGCTCAGTCTGACATATAAGCATTTCTTATGTTCAGCCAATAAATGCAGCGCCCGGTAGTCCACATGAAATTCACCCTGTAAGATATTACGAAGCTCTTCTACTAATTTCTCATAGACCTCCATACCAAAAGTAACCCGATTCACGTCATATTCAAAGTTGTATAATCGGTATTCGTCCGGTTTACTGTGTATATAATCATATAAATCCTCCATGAATTTACGTTTAGAAAATGGAAATTGCCGCTCCGGGGATTTTAATTTCATTAACTGCACCGCTGACCAGGCGCACCAAGGCGCATAATTTAAATAATGCGCTTTACTGCTGTGAAAGGATTTATTCAGTTCATCATAACCAAACAATAATTCCGTAAATAATCTGGATCTGTCAAAGCCAGCACCTTTTACCTGCCTTGTCTCATCATCATACCCATAGACAATAGAAGCATGCACATAATGATTTCTCTTATAATCATGTTTGTTACTTAGTTCATATTCATCCAGATTAAGAATAAGGTAATACCCTAACTGTATTTTTTCCTTTATAAAATCCACGATGCTATCGACCTCCTGCAGTAAATGATATCCCAGGCAAATGACATCCGCAATATCCGCATAAGAGTCCCGGGGTTCCAAATAATTGATTTCCAGGAAACCACTGGCATCTTTATAGGAAAATATCTGAATATAGTTGGAATAAAACCATCCAATATAATTACCATTCGCAAGTATTGCACATAGAGGCAAACTCCTGTGGAGATAGGTAGTAATTTCATTCTGTGCTGCTGCGGGCAATTCTGCTTTTGCTTTATACTCTCCGATATTATATTCTGTAATGACCGCCTTGCCCTTTATATCTTTGAGATTCTCCAGTTCCTTCATATTATACATATTTTCAACCAGCTCGAATTGATTGTTTACTGCTTGTCCTCTGTAATTCAGAATCTTTTTTATACTGCCTCCCTGAAACATTTCATTTACTTCCAGATCAATTCCATTATCTTTCGCCATAGTACAGGCTAATACTGCAAGCAGGGAGTCCCCTCCTAAGTCAAAGAAATTATCCTGTAGGCTAACCTGCGGAACCTGTAACAGCTCCTCCCATATTTCTACCAGAGTTTCCTCTTCTTTTGTGGAGGGTGCCTGATACTCCGCGCCTGTCCTCATTTTACCAACAGGGTCCGGAAGTGCTTTTTTATCAAGCTTACCGTTATGATTGGTAGGAATACTATCCAGTTGAACATAAAAGGCAGGTATCATATAATTGGGCAGTTTATCTGTAAGAAATGTTCTTAATTCTCCAACAGACATTTCCCTTTTCGCCGTAAGATAGGCTGTTATGGCCTTTTTTCCCTGCAACTCCTTTAAGACAACTGCTACCTGGTTAATATCCTCATGTTTGCATAAACTGGTCTCAATTTCTCCCAGCTCGATTCGAAAACCTCTGATTTTAACCTGTTGATCAATACGTCCCAAATATTCAATATTACCGTCTGGCATCCATCTTGCAAGATCCCCGGACCGGTATAATCTGCCTTCCCCATAAGGATTTTTTATAAACTTCTCCTTCGTCATTTCAGTAAGATTCAGATACCCTCTTGCCAGCCCTTCCCCCCATACGCATAACTCTCCAGGAACACCAATGCCGCATAAATGCATCTGATTCATAATATAAACCCCTAAGGTAGGTATTGCTGTACCAATATCGCTTATGCCTTTTTCAATTTCCAAACTGCCAATCTCTTTGTAGGTTACATGTACCGTTGTTTCTGTTATTCCATACATGTTAACTATCTTTCCATCCGGGTGAGAGTCTTTCCATTGTTTCAATCGTTTCGGTGACAGGGCTTCTCCGCCGAATATTAAATATCTTATATGGTCTTTTTCCTTCCACCTGTTTAAACTCATTAAATTATAGAAAGACGAAGGAACCTGATTCAATACGGTAACCTTTTCCTTTACAATAAGGTCAAGAAACTGCTGCCCGTTCTTTGCTGTCTCCTTCGGAACTATTACCAGTTTTCCGCCATATAAGGTTGCTCCATACATTTCCCAGACTGAGAAGTCAAAGCAGAAGGAGTGAAACATAGTCCAAACGTCAGAACTGTTAAAGTCAAACTGAAATTTACTGTTAAACAATAAACGCACCAGGTTTCTATGTTCAATCATAACTCCTTTGGGATTACCGGTTGTTCCTGACGTATAGATTACATATAAAATATCCTCCGGCCTATTAACCGGTATCGGATTACATTCTACACCCTTTGCAAATTCTTCATCGCCCAAATTCACCACCGGAACCTCAAGTCCATTTGTTTCCGCCTGATAAGCCAATACCGCCTTCGGTTTACAATCCTTCATGATGTAATCAATTCTGTCCATAGGATATTCTGTATTAATTGGAACATAGGCCCCTCCCGCTTTAACAATTCCATAGATACCTATGATCATTTCGATACTTCGTTCAGCCAATATGGCTACGAAATCACAAGACTTAACCCCCATTGCACGTAATTTATCTGCTACAGCATTTGCTCTGTTATTTAGCTCACCATAGGTTATACTTTCATTTTCGTACACAACAGCGATAGCATCCGGCGTTCTTACTGCCTGTTCTTCAAAAATTTCTACAATGGTTTTCTTCGGATAATCTGCCGCACTCTTGTTAAATTCCTGCAATATCAGCTTCTTTTCTTCCGGTGTTATAAAATCAATATCAAGGACTCTGCATTTGTCATCTCCCGCTATGTAATTGACAATATTGCAGTAATGTTTTTCTAATCTTATTACGGAACTGTCATCCCATAAATTTTTATCATATAACAGGGCTGTCTTTTTGCCTGTAATCTTAAAGGCCAGGTCCACCCCTATCTCTCCCTGAAAAGGATTATAGAGAATAGCCGTAACCTTTTCTGCATTATGAATCAGCGCCTCGGCTCTCCCCTGTACCTCCCACATCCGGTCACTATCCTCCATAGAGAAGGAAATCACCTCACTGGTATCCTCCCTGTATAAGCCGCAGGTAATGCAATCCTGCCTGGTATACTGAAACAGTAAGATCAGAAAGGCCGCAAACCCGGTCCTGGGATTTGGTAAACTGCATTCTATTTTTCGCTCTGCTATATCCGGTTCCAGTTCCCTGTTTCTGGCATGGTCTGTCACTATATTGGTCTCTGCCACTTCATATAATGCTTTCTGATCTGCTAATTTAAAATAATCTTCCCACCTCAATTTATTTTCCATCTAAATTTACTGCCCCCCTCAATTGATTGCATATTGACTTTGAAAGATATCTTTGTATTCCTCATTCTCTTTCCATAAGACGTCCAGAGAAGCATCTCCAACAATTCTTCCGTCCTTTAAGACAATTCCCCGGTCTAACTTAATAATAGAAGATAATCTGTGTGCAATAACAATAACAGTCCTTCCTTTCGATATTCTTTCAATGGTTTCATTAATTATTTTCTCCGATTGATAATCCAGTGCGGAAGTAGCTTCATCGAAAATGATGATTTTCGGATTCTTAAGCATAATTCGTGCTATGTTTAGCCGTTGTCTCTGACCACCGGACAAAATGGAACCTTTTTCACCCACAATCGTGTCATAGCCATGTTCCAGCTGCGCAACTACTTCCTTAAAACCTGCATATTCGCATGCCTGTTCAATTTCCTCCCTGTCTGCCTCCGGTTTTGCCAGCTTTAGGTTCTCCCATATGGACATATTGAAAATAGTGCTTTCCTGCATTACCACACCAATGCAGTTATGGATATCTTCCTCCTTCACAAGCTTCAGTTCCTGTCCGTCAATACAAAGTCTGCCTTCACTTGGGGAATAGAGACAGGATAATAATTTAACCAAGGTACTTTTCCCGCACCCGCTTTTCCCAATAATCGCAATGCGTTCTCCCCTTTTTATTTCTAAATTAATATTTGAAAGGGTATTGCCCACTTGGTTCTTATAACGAAAGGACAGGTTTTGAAATGAAATGTTATAAAATGGGTGCACAATAAGGATTCTTTCTTAGTTTTCTTTATGTCTGCGCTATGAAGCATATCTGCAACTCTTTTTAACAGGGGATAATCTCTGGAGAATATCATATTATAATTGTTCAGCCGGTTGATGCTCACCATCAGTTGTTCGTAATATACCTTAAATACCAGCAACTCTCCTACTGTCATCCACCCGTTAAATATAAAAATTGCTCCTGCAAAATAAATACTCAGATTCACCAGAAAGGTATCCTTAAAGGCTATGAAGCATTCATTTCCAAACCAATACATCCATTTTGTAAAATTGCTCTTACATAAGGACTTCCAGTGCTTCACGAAATATATCTGGTCATTCTTCTGAATATTTAATGCTCTTACCTCTTTCCATCCCCGCAAATCATTCACCAGCCATTTTTCATAACCGCTCCAGGCCTGTCGGTATTCCTCCGCTGCATCTCCCACTTTATTGCCCATAATTACTGTTATTTTAAATACCAGAGGCAGAATAAGGATTCCAAATAATGTTAATACCCAGTTCATATAAAAAAGTATAATAACAATTACTGCAATTGTCCCCATCTCCACAAGGCGCCCTATAATCTGCTGCTTGATAAAATCCTCTAAAACAATAACATCATTATCCACACGGTTTTTTAGTTCACCAATATCGTTTTCTTCGTAATATTCCGTTCTCTGTCCTGTAATGTAATGCCATAGTTTTGCAATAACTTTAAAGGTTATATTGTAATAGAAACTATTTTCTTTTTTCTTAATTATAAGCTGGGTTAAGGTCTCAAGGATATATACCAGCACCATTCCAATGCAGATAAACCATAAAACCTCAAGCTTTCTGTTCAATATGACATCATCAATTAAATACTTTTTAAATATTGGTTCGGTTAAACCAAAGAGAATGAGCAGTGCCTTACCGATTCCTAAAAAAGCAAAATCTTTCTTACCGGTCACCAGGAAAGTCTTTAAGGACTTTATGATTTCAATTAGCTGTTTATAAGATTTCATATGATTGCCCATTCTCCCTTGAAAAATATTGCTTCTCAAATAACCTTTTGTACTCATCACAGTTTTTCAGCAATACGGAATTATGATCAAAACCTGCTAACTTTCCCCCCTTAATGACTGCAACTTTATCTGTCTCCAATATGGTCGTTAATCTATGTGCAATAATTAAGGTAGTTCTGTTTGTGCTCAGATGATTCCAGGCATTTAAGACTTCCTTTTCCGTGCTGGTATCCAAAGCAGAAGTAGCTTCATCAAAGATTAATATTTTTGGGTCTTTTAACAATATTCTTGCTATCGCTAACCGCTGACGCTGGCCTCCCGACAGATTAAACCCCGCCTCGCCAATGACCGTATCCAGCCCTTTGGGAAGCATTGAAATAACACTCCACAGATTTACTTCCTCCAGCACCCCTATCATCTGCTGCTCTGTAGCTCTTCTGTTTCCAAGCCTTAAGTTATACCTGATACTTTCCTCAAAAATAAGTGTTTCCTGCTGTACATATCCAATGGAGTTTCTAAGTGATCTTAAAGATATTTCCCGAATGTCCTGGTTGTCTATAGCTATTCTGCCGGAGTATGAATCATAGAAGCAAAGCAGCAGATTAACCATCGTTGTCTTACCGGAACCACTTGCTCCTACTATTGCTATTTTTTGCCCCCGGAATACTGTTAGATTAATGTTCTTCAGTACTTCCTTCTCACTGTTATAGGAAAAGCTGACATTTTCAAATTGGATGGTCCCTTCTGTAAGCCTTAACGGATTTCGTCTGTATCCGTCCTCCTCTTCTCCCTCTGCTAAAAGCAATGCCACATTGGATACACCTACCAGATTTCCTTGTGCAGCAACTGATTTCTGGGCAGCAGCGGTTAAACTCATTTTAAGCAATGCAAAGAACCACAGGATTGCCATCATGTTACCCAAGGTAATATCTCCCTGGATCACCAGATAACCACCATACACATAGATACAAAGATTCGCTAACATGCAGATTCCTGAATTAACCCGTTCTGATAATAGTTCAAACCAACTGATCTGTGCTTTTTCTCTTATTAACCCGGCTCGCCCCTGCAAAAATACCTTATTTATCTCTTTTGTTGCGTTTAACATATGGATTTCTCTTATACCCGAAAGTATTTCATAAACCCAGCTGATATGATTTCCATACTCCCTTCGATATGCCTCTGTCCTTCTATTGACTAATCGGCCGAACCCTACAGCAATAAAGGTGGTGACAGGCACAATTACAAACATTAAAATCGCAATCTTATAATGAATCAGGAACACAAATATCACACAGGCTATGATTTGAACATAATTTATGACAATATTAAAATAGTTCACATTAATTACCGTCATAATATCATCTACATCCTTATTAATTACGGCTGCCAAATCACCAATTAATTTGCTATGATAGTTTTCCGCATTTATATGCTGTATTTTTTGGAATACTTTCAGTCTTATATCAAATAAAAAACGGTTAGATAAATAGGCAACTGCCAGAACCTGAACCAGTACTATTCCCATTTGAAACAAGTAGATCGCAAGGTTTGCTATAATAATCATTACATAAAAGTTTTTATTCTGATAAACAAAAACTTCATCTACCATAACANNTACAGAAAACAACAAAGGAAATACCATATAAGAAACGTTTAATACAATCATGGAAATGAATGTATTTATGAAAGGCATTTTAAATTCTATCGCAAAACGTATTATTTTTCTGACAAGATCCTTTTTATCCAAGCTACAACCTCTTTCATTTGTTCCAGCTTTCAACCGTTCCAGCTTTCATTCGTTTCATTTTTATTCGTTCCATTCTTTTATTCGTTCCATCATTATTTCGTTCCAGCTTTTTTTCGTNNTCATTCGTTCAGTTTTCATTCGTTCCATCCGTCATTTTAAATTTATAGTTCCTTAAAATACATAGTTCCTGCCATACAGTATGATTACAAACACTTTCTTAACAGCGTCTATATTAGATTTCCCCTTGTCACCAGGTTGTAATATGAGTTCACAGATTCCCCCCTCATTATAGAGAATCTCTTTAATAACCGCTTTATAACGGACCTTATCTGCACTTACATACCATTTAATATCGTTTTCTTTTACGATATCAGGTACCATATCTGCTTCAACCATTATTCGTATTTCACTACTGTTAGAGGAATCCGTGCTTACAACCCCATCGGTCATTAGATATCTGCCGGTATATATATGCCTCCCAAGCACAAAAGTACAGATTATTGCAATTACAAACAGTATGAATAAAAAAGATAGGTTCTTTACACAGATTTGAAATAATTTGTTCTTTAATTTTCTATAAAAATTGCCTTTTCTCAATTAACTCACCTTTTCCAGAAAGCTCAACATTTCCTTTGCCACGGCTTCTTCCCCATCCGCTACCCCCCGAATCATATCTGCAATTCTGCTCCTCTGATCGCTTTCCGGTTTGTCCATAGCCGCAACGATGGTTCTTCGAATTCTTCTCCATTCCCAGCCGTTTTTTGCGGTTTTGGCGCTCATAGCTTCCAATTCCTTAAATCCAAATCTGTTATATAGTGCAGTTAACGTTTCCGAAAAGTTCAATCTCCTGGAGCCGATATCCGTAATTTGATATATGATTGGCGCAATCCAGATCATATCTTCGTATCCTGCCATTTCTGCCTGTAAATCCACTTCACCTTGAAAGGTGTCAGCAAATGCCCGAATGCCATTGATTCCACTGACAGTTCCCTCCTGCCTCAGGATAATATCTGCCGCTTTATTTAATATTTTATACAAGTCTGCCTCTTGTCTGACCGCTGCTGCTTCCGGAAGGATACACTGGGTTTCTGCTATTTCAAAATATTCATAAGGAAACACATTAATATTACTGTTAACATAGGGGTCCAAACAGCCATACCCCTCTTTTGTCAGACTGACCACCAGACAGTAATGCAGTAAATGATATTTTTTATATACGTCTTTCCAGGGTGCGTAATAACCATCCATTTTTATAATTACCGGCTTCCCTTCTGCAAGTGCAGCCTGCAATACCTGTTTTTGTACCCTGGCATCTCCCGGTATCTCTTTTGTGTCAATACCTGCATACTCCTTCAGACATTCCCAGGTATGATAGATTCCGCCTCCGATACGGTATCCGAGAAGATTCGTTTTATGTTCTTTCGGAAGCATGGTAAATCCCCAGTTCCTTGCAAACATCAAGGCATATTCTCTTTCCCAGGTTAACATTAAGGTTGCCAGTACATTCTCAATACAATTATAGTTCTCTTTACTGATAAATTTAAATTCCAGGTTAACCATAGCCCCTCCGCTAATTCAGTTTCTGATTCATGGAAATTGCCAGTTCTTCTTCCCTGTCAGCCAGCTGCAACACACCTGTTACAAATTCGGAAACTGCCTCTATACTGCGTTCACCTCTGGCAATACACACCAGTATTTCCCGGGTGCTTTCCCAACTCTCTCCGATGAGATTCATTTCCCTGGACCACTCCTCCATAAAAGGTTTATGGTAGGAAACTGCAAGATAATGCAGCAGCTTGGCGTAATTTTTCCTTCGAAAAAACACCTCTGCCAGCTGCATAAAAAGGGGGCAGTTATATATCAGCATTTCAAAATTCTCAAGTTCCTTTGTGAGATCCAGACTGCCAGCGATTTCATTTGCAAAGGCTCGTATATTGTTAAAGGCGTGATGCTCTTTTCTCATCAGTTTTTTTACAGCCTTACCCACCAATACTTCCGGTACAATAACCGGCTCCTCCCCACAGCAGGAGGTTATACACTTTGCTTTTGACAAGTAAAACAGTTCTTTCTTAAAAATATTAATTTTACGATTCCAATAGGGATCAATGACTCCAACATTTTCCTCCTCCAACTGCTCCATGGCAATGATAAAATGCTTCAAATGAAGCTTTTGATATACATTCGTCCAAGGCACATAATATCCATCCAGCCATAAAACTACCGGACTATCCTTTTGCAGACTGGATGTTAATAAGGTATACTGCTTATCCATATCAGAGGTAAAATGATATTTAGACTTAATGCCGTGATTTAATTCAAGATTCCTCCAGGCATTATATTCTCCTGCTTCTATCCGATTACCGAGCTTTGCTGTTGTATCACCGGAATAGTAAGAAAAATCCCAGGCATCGGCAAACATTAGCATATGTTCCCGATGATAACTGGTGGCTAAGCATTCAAGTACATCTTCAAGGCAATTATAGGTATCCGTATGCTGTGGTTTGAACGTATTCATGGTATTCATCCTTCCGATTCTTTTAGATGTGAGTAAAAAATCTTCATTTTACCAGATTGCAAAGGGGAAATTACATTAACATACTGATATTGAACCCTCATATCTTTTCCAAGACCGCTTCTTATATGTTTGGTCATTATCTCTGACATCTCTTCCTTAAACCCTTTTCCCTTTTGAATCAGGACTAGAAATTCCTTTAAACCTGTCTGCTCCACACGGAAGCCATCTACACAATCTCCATACCGTTCAATTAGTTTATAGATTCCTCCCTTAAAAAACAGTTCTACTAATACATCCTCTGTGCCAACAATAATATCCGCTGTTCTCCCGCCAAACAAAGATATGACCTGGGAGGTCTCCCCGCATTCACACTGTTCCATGGTTACCTTTCCATAATCCTGGATATTGTATCTTACCAGCGGCATTAATTTATTGTAGAAACTTGTAATAGTTATCTCACCAATTTCAGGATCCTCGAATTGCTGCTTTGGGTTTCTGGTCTCAACATAAAATAAATTATTCTGGACATGAAGCTTCCCGCAGGGACATTCATATGCTATGCACCAGCTCTCGATAATTCCGTAATGATTAATGGTTTTTGCACCAAATACTTTTTCTACAAATTCCCGCTGTTCTTTTGATGCATATTCACCTGCTAATTCCAGAAACTTAATACTTCCATAGGAATACTCTGCTTCACCTGCTTCAATCAGTTTTGCATATCTTTCAAAACTGGAAATAGGACCGGACAACCATCTTGGATTTCGTTCCATTAGCCGCTTGAAGCATTTAATCATATTGTTCTTCTCAAAGTTCAGCAGATTTCCAACTTTCCGATAGGTATTTTTATCATAGAGATAAATATAGTTATTGATATCTGCCTCTTTATCCCATTGATGCCTTCTTTTCCAGACATTAATGCCCGCAGTGGTCCGTTCCGCACTTGTTTTTACGCAATTAACCGGCTTTCCTGTAGAACCACTGGTAAATTCACTGAATTGGGGCAGGTCAAGTTTTGACAGGTATTCACTATAATGCTCTCTGATGTCTTGCTTCGTTATAACCGGTAATTTATAAAATATATCTTCAATGTCACTTTCTAAATCGATCTTGTTTCTTTGAAAAAGCACATGATAAAAGTCATTCTTCTCATCCAGGAATTTTAGCAGCTTGCGTATTTCTTTTTGCTTTTGGATTAACACTTTGAATCACCTGCTACCGTCTTTTCAATAAATCCTTTCAGTGATCCATAGTTTTGTACAAGTTCGACCAGAGAATCTTCGTTTTCAATGGTAATAGCAAATTCTTCTTCAATTCTGCTGATTAATCGTAACACTTGAATGGAATCAAATAATAGATCATTGATAAGATCTGTCTCCTCTTCAATATCCTCCAAATCAATTCCGATTCTCATAGTACTTAAAATAATTGTTTTCAATCTTTCATCTACTGTATTCATTCTTATACCATAAATATTGCAGGTAAGCTGCAATACCGCCATAGATTAATAGGTTTTAGTACCCTATCTGTGGCAACCCCTTCTATATTATTTTTATACTTCCCCAAAGACCTGTTTACGCATAATTTTGTTACTCAATGTTTTCTTAAGTTCCTTTACCTGATATATCTTCCCAGGTACCTTATAATCTTCTAACGCTTTCTTACAGTGCTTCAGAACCTGAAAGAGATTCAATGCTTCCTCCCCGTCAGAGACAACATAGGCAACGATCTCCTCACCTACCAGCTCATCTGCTTCTCCTCTGACCAGCACTTCTTTCATTTCCGGATAACCCATCAGAACAGCCTCTATTTCTTCCGGATAGATATTCTTACCACTCTTGATAATCATATTATCCTTTCTTCCTTTTACATATAAATAGCCCTCCGCATCCAGCCAGCCCAA
>DJJW01000048.1:14713-58699 GCA_002434335.1 Lachnoclostridium sp. UBA6558
TATCTTAACTTCTACTCCTTTTATAGGAATACCGCTGGAGCCCTCTTTGGATAATAAATCCTCCCGCTTAATATAAGTCACTCTCGGTGCTGCTTCCGTTAGTCCGTAAGAATATATTAAATCTACTTCCGGGAATTTCTCCGCTAATTCTCTTATTTTATGGATAGCCATGCTTGCACCATAAAAATTAATAATGCGCAGTGATTTCATATCGAAATTATTAAATTCACCATGGGTAATCATAGCAGTTAAGATAGTTGGTACACCAAACAGGATGGTAATCTTATGCTTGGAAATTGCGTCCATTATACTGGCTGCCGTTATGAATCCTGCCTGTATATGAAGCAAACAGCCGTTATGTATTGATACCAGCAGCTCTCCGGTAATACTTGATGAGTGATTGATATTCTTCATCAGTAAGATCTTGTCCTCACTGGTCAGAGATAAATATTCTGAGATTGCTTCTACGTTACTTATGATATTATTGTTTGAGAGCATAATACCTTTCGGAAGATTTGTAGTACCAGAAGAAAATAAAATAATACCGGGGCTGTTACCCCTGTAATATGGCTCGTGTGTTAATGCAGGTTTATAATCAAAAGTCTCTATTGTTACTGAACTGCCAGTGTCTTCTATGTAAAATACTTTTTCCAGATGATTTACCGACTCTTCTAATGCAAGCTCTATTTTGTTCTTGTATTTTTTCAAGGTCAGAATGCATCTGATCTCATAATGCTCAATAATACTTTTCAGTTTGCTTTCTCCCATATTCATATACAATGGAATAATGGTCCCTCCTGCTTTGTTGATTGCAAAGAAGCTTTCCACAAACTCCATACTGTTGTCCATTGCCAGGAGGATATTATTATCTGCAGTTCCTTTGTATTTTTTTAATTCGTCTGCTATGAGTTCAACCATATTGCTTAGTTCCGAGTAGGTTTTTATATTGCCATTACATATAACCGCTGGCTTGTTACCCCACTTTCTTACCGCATCCTCTAATAGGTCATAGATCATTATCTATCCTCCTCACAATGGCTTGTTTGAAATGGTTATTCCTGATTTGGTTGTCAGGTCATATACCCTGTAGAATTTTTGTATATGTCCTTTAAGCTAAGTTAAAACGTTTTCTAACTGTATATTTTTTCCTTTTATAATTCTATCTTTATCTCCATTATTTGTCAAATATTTTTTTGTTTTATTATTCCTATATGTAGAAAATTATGTATTTAAAAGAGAATCATCATGTATTCTGCTCTTAGAACTTCCTTATTTACATAAAAACGCTTATATTTTCAATAAGACTAATTCTGAAACGATATACAGATACTTAATTGTCATTTTTCTTTGTTATATGGTAAAAACAAAAATTAATTACATAATTTTCAAATTGTTTATTTGATAAAGTTACAAATATATACTATAATTTACTTATGTTATACTGTTAGCTTAATAAAATAATGAGGAGGGTTTAGAATGGCTAAAGCCTATAGGTCGAAATATCCTGAAGCAAGCACGAAAGCAAACCATTATCGAAATGTTGTAACAACTCTTCTGACTCGACGCAACTCACTACAGAATTAATATCAATAGATTTCATTAAATCCTGTAGTTCCTGAAGTTTATCTTCAACCATAGGAAAATATTTTATTGAATCAGTTATTGCATCCCTAACTTCAATTTTACGTACCATCGTCATATACCTCCATTATAATCATATGGCAAATTTAATAACTGACTCATTTGAATGGGCTGAGTTATCTGAGTTATTATATAGGAAAGCAAACAAATTTATTAATTATCTATACGATGCTTTTGATGAGGCACAAGAAATTGAAAAGTATGTTGCAAGACAGGGAGATATCGGTAGTGTCAGGATACCCTTCACGACGGATGAACTTGAACTTCTTAATGAAAAACGGCGTAAACTAGTCTCTTTCGCTAACGGAATTCATTATGAGATCTATGATTTAGTAGATAACCCCTTCTGCCTAAGTCTCTCAAAAACAATTGATAATGCATACAAATTAAACCCTTCTGACATTAAAGTCGTAACAGATAAATTTCTATTATGGGAAGGTAAGTCCTCTCTGGCAGACCTTCTTGTTTCAACTTTAATAGATAAAAAACTGAAAAAAGATTTCGAAGAAAAATACAAAGCATTAGACAGGCAACCTATTCAGAAAAGAAACGTAAGAGTATTATTGAGAAGTATGTAGATAAGATTGGCCAGGTTTTTTATGGTGAGAGAAACTGGTGGGACAAATTATGGGGAAACCATCCAAGCAATATCGATTCCGTAGAATACACTCTGAAAGACGATGGTTCATTTGGTTTAGCTAATTTGAATGGTACCATTAAAATCAACTACCGGTTTGTTACTGATCCATTAAAAAACTACTCTATTGATAAAGTAATTGATACCATAACACACGAAACCAGACACCAATATCAACAAGATGTTTGGAGAAATCCGAAAAAATATGGTGTGCCTGACAGTCTTCACAAGGAATGGGATAATAGTAATTATAAATCTCTTAATGACCCGAGTGTTACATATTATGATTACTATCTGCAAGAAGTTGAACGTGATGCCCGAGCATTTGCAGCAGTATCCAGACCATCTGATTAAGGAGAATATCTAATGAAACCATACATTTTTATTGTCATACTGGCGGTAGTCGTTATCATTGCTTGTTTGGTGGGAACCAATATTATTGCTGAGAACAATAAAGCTAAAAACGGAGAAAAGGAATTGAAAGAATACAATGAAACCCTGGAACTGGTTAAAGATATCAATCAAAACAGCGATTTCGGCGGATTAGAGCTTCTGGATTTCTCAAGCAAAACAGGGGAAAATCAGCAATCTGAAGGAGCTTCTGATATTCTTCCGGACTTTGCAGAAGAAGCTGAGGATGGTGTTGAAGGGATTTATTTTAATTATCCCTATGATAGTAATGACTACCGCCTTTCAAAAATCAGTCTAACAACAATACCATATCATGTATATGGCATAACCATAGGGCAAATCTTAAATGATGTAACACTGCTTTTGAAAGAAAAGGGGTTTACCGAACAGGAGAAATCCTCCGAAGCCGATGCTGATTTTTTCTTATACCGGCAACATCATGTAAGTATTTCCTTAAAGATTAGTAAAGATACCGGAACCATCAGTACAATCATTGTTTCAGTCTATGATAAGCTGGATAAAAGGGTTTATTAATAAAAAGGCAGAGAGATTATGGAAGAATAAAGTACTCCTTCTCTCTGCCATTTTGGTTATCACCCAGGACCGGTATTAAACATTATAGTCTTTTATAAATTCTTATCGCAAAGATATAAGCAACAACAATAATTGCAAAACACCACGCAAGGGCTGCCCAGATATCATTTCCTACCGGCTGATTGGCCAATAAATTACGGATAGCTTCTACGATAGGTGTTACAGGCTGATTTTCAGCAAAAGCACGTACAACGGAAGGCATAGTGTCTGTTGGTACAAAGGCAGAACTGATAAACGGTAAAAATATGATCGGATAAGAGAATGCTCCTGCCCCATCCGGTGTCTTAGCCGCAAGTCCTGCTATTACAGCAATCCAAGTCAAAGCCATCGTAAATACACCCAGAATTCCGAATACCCCCAACCATTCCAAGATGCCTGCCAGAGACCGGAAGCCCATGAGCAATGCCGCAAGTATAATCACTAATACTGAAATACCATTTGAAATCAGTGATGTTAATACATGCCCCCATAGTACGGTAGAACGGGCAATGGGCATAGAGTGAAAACGTTCAAAGATACCACGTTCTTTATCAATAAACAAACGGTAGGCTACATATGCTATCCCACTGCCGATAGCCATTAACATTATACCTGGTAATAAATAATTAACATAATTTCCTGTGCCAGTCTCAATTGCACCGCCAAATACATAAACGAATAATAACATCATTGCAATGGGTGTGATACAAACTGTAATTATTGTGTCCATACTTCTGAAAATATGGCGCATAGAACGACCAAACATAACACTCATATCTTTAAAAAAATATTTGCTGCCGGATTCCATTTAGTTCTCCTCCTTTTTACCGATAATTGATAGAAATATTTCTTCTAAGGCAGGTTGTTTTTCAACATATTCAACTTTTACAGGCGGAAACATTTTTTTTAAGCCCTCCACCGTATCCAAAGCGATGATTTTTCCTCCATGAAGAATAGCGATTTTATCAGCAAGCTGTTCGGCTTCCTCTAAATATTGCGTTGTCAAGAATACTGTAGTTCCTGCGTTTGATAGCTCTTTTATAAGCTTCCAGACTTCCAGGCGTGCTTCTGGATCGAGACCTGTTGTTGGCTCATCCAGGAATATAATCTTTGGGTTTCCCACAAGACTCATCGCGATATCGATTCTTCTCTTCATACCTCCGGAGTAAGTACCCACTCTGCGGTCTGCTGCCTTCGACATATCAAAACGCCTAATCAGCTTCTCTGCTATCTGCTTTGGATATTTCAGATGTCTAAGTCTTGCTATCATTTGAAGATTCTCACGACCAGTCAAGATTTCATCAATAGCGGCATACTGACCGGTGAGACTAATAAGCCCTCTAACTTCCTTTGAATTTTTTTCAATATCAAAACCGTCAATATTTACACTTCCTGTATCTGCTTTTAGCAAAGTAGCCATAATTTTAATCAGCGTAGTTTTTCCTGCGCCATTGGAACCCAGTAATGAAAAGATACTTCCCTTCTCAACCTCCAAATCCACTCCTTTAAGTACTTCTACCTCTTTGTAACCTTTCTTGACTCCTTTAATTTTAATAATATTTTTTTCCATTCTCTTTCCTCCTCGTATTCTTTCGTCATCGCTTTTCTTTACCGATTTTATGGTATAAGCTATGCTTGAATCAGATACTGTATATTAGTCAAAGACTCCTACCAGTTGATGGTTTTATAAGTACCTAATTAAAGTCTCTTTGTTCACTTGTCAATAAATTAGATACCGCATGGCTTCTTGTGCGGTTAGAACCATATAAATCATAAGACCCTTGGCTTATGATAATAAAAAAGAGCCGACAACTGTGATTTCGTTCACATATTATCGGCTCTGCGTCTTAGCGTCTGGCTCTTTGATAACTGAGATATTCAATTGCTTTACATTGATTATTGTTTCCTGCTTACACTTGGGACAAAATAGCGGGAAGTTTTCAAGCACCGTATCATTACGTATCTTAAGTCTTGTTTTGCTGCCACAGACAGGGCATAATATCCACTCGTATTTATACACTTTGCACCCCTTTACAGAATTCCCTTTACTTTGATTTATCTATTGCGTTTTTCATCGCTTTATTAACCTCCTGGTTAACAGATTCTTGATAAATGTCTGCATAAGTTTTTGAATCTTTTATTAGATCGTCGCAAAAAGCTGCCACATCACTTCCCGTCACTTCGAGCACGCCTTTCCCCATGGCTGCACCTTCTGCAAAAAGATCGATAATCCCCGATAGCAAACCCGTCCCTTCATTTATCTCTACAGGACCAACCTTAAACAGATATTTTTGAATCTCTTTATAAACAATCTGATAATCCTGCGGAAGTGCTTTGACACGGGCCATGTGCGCTCTCCATTCTCTTTTACCTTCAATAATTTCTTGTATACTCATATAATTAACCAATCCTTTCTCACAGACTGCAAATTTGGGGCTGCAGGCAGAAATTTACGTGTAAAGTATCCTTTATTTCGTGTGAAGTATGCTTTATTTTGTGTGAAATATCCTTTATTTCGTGTGAAATATTCTTTATTTCACATATCCTCCTACTTACCTAACTTTTTAGCAATTGTATTGTTGAGCTGCCGGCGCCACTTGTCACGATAGGACTTTGCTTCTTCTTCACCAACCAAAGCGTAACAGAAACCTTTGATATCCTCTCCTAATACCTCCTGAACACTCTGACCGTCTGCCGCCGTTTCTTCGAGCAGACCAAGTACTCCCTCAAGAATTGGCATAAGATTGCGGCCGGAGAAATCCGAGTGTGTCCAAAGATTGGTCTTAACTTTTTCCCATGCTGCTTGAAAATCAACGGGCAGCTTTGAAGCTCGTTCTTCAAAAATCTTCATTTCTTTCGTCATGTCACTTCCTGTGACTTTCTCCCAAAAATTCATTGTTTACTCTCCTTTAACTCATTAATTCTTGATGATACGAAATTCCATCTCTCCCAAAATTTTCTCAGTTCTTCCCGTCCCGCAGCATTGAGGGTGAAAAACTTTCGGGGTGGGCCTATATCGGATGGTTTCTTTTCTATATCTACAAGTTTATTCTTCTCAAGCCTCACTAAAATGGTGTATACTGTCCCATCCACAACATCTGAAAATCCCAATGCATTCAGCCGACGTGTAATTTCATAACCGTAGATTTCCTCGTGGCTGATGATTTCAAGAACACAGCCTTCCAGTACACCTTTTAACATTTCCGTGATATTTTCCAATTTATTCACCTCCAATATCCAGTATCCAGTATCCAGTATCCAGTATCCAGTTTTCAGTTTTCAGTTTTCAGTTTTCAGTTTTCAGTTTTCAGTTACATTATTCAGTTACTCTATACTACTCATTACAGCTATCATCATTATCGAACAGTATTATATACAACTACTATTCAGTAATACCGATATTCAGTATTACTTATTACTTCTATATAGTATCACATAGTAGTGTTATTGTCAACATAGTATATTTAAACTCCTAAAAAATAATATAAAAATCAATTTACCCCAAAACAAAAGCATTCTACAGCTTATAGATATCCCCATATGGGCACGCTAGAAAAATATTAATCCATGAACAACCTTTGGGCCAAAGAGAAAATAGCCTCAATTTAACCTAAAATTATTTTTATTAATTCCAGCTTAATTCCGATGGTAGATTTTAGCAATTTATGGTATGATAACTATTAGAATAATTACTCTATCAAGAATAATTTAATAAAAGTCAGACACCACCAAGGAGGTTTCTTTGAATGTCACAGATAACAAAGAGAGCTTTAGAAGACTCCCTCAAAAAACTACTGCTGCAAAAACCACTAAGTAAAATCACCATTTCTGACATTGCAAATGATTGTGGTATTAATCGTATGACCTTTTATTATCATTTCAAGGATATTTATGACTTAATAGAATGGATCTGTATAGAAGAAACGGCAAGGGCAATTAACGGTAAAAAAACATATGAGACCTGGCAGCAGGGTTTTTTGCAAACTTTTCAAATGGTTCTTGAGAACAAACCATTTATTTCAAATGTATATCATTCTATCAGCAGAGAGAAAATTGAAGACTATTTCTATGCAATAACTTATGATTTACTGATTGGAGTTATTGAGGAAAAAGCAGCCGGTATGAAGGTTTCGGAAGCAGACAAAAAGTTCATTGCAAATTTTTATAATTTTGCCTTTGTAGGCCTGCTCATGGACTGGATCAAAAAGGATATGAAGGAAGATCCGGAATTAATTATAGAGCAACTTAGCACTTTGATTCATGGAGAAGTATCACGAGCGTTAGAAAAGTACCAAAATAAGAAAACTAATCAAATCCATAAAAATGATTAAAAAATATACAGTATTGCCCACATGATGTAAATCTTATCAATGTCAGATGATTGATTATTGTAGTAATTTCAGCAAATAGTACAATAGTGAGTGAAAGAAATCATAAAACTGGAGGTAATCACTATGTATTATTCTAAAGGAAATTATGAATCACTTGCCCGACCGGAAAAACCCAAAGGTGTAGAATCTAAATCAGCTTATTTAATCGGTTCAGGTNNCTCGCTTCACTGGCAGCCGCAGCTTTTCTTGTTCGTGACGGACAGATGGAAGGCAAAAGAATCCATATTTTAGAGAAGGATTCTCTCGCAGGTGGTGCCTGCGATGGATACGAATATGACAATACCGGATTTGTAATCCGCGGTGGTCGTGAGGTGGATAATCGCTATGAGTGCCTATGGGACTTATTCCATTCCATTCCTTCCTTGGAAGTTGAGAATGCCAGCGTGTTGGATGAGTTCTATTGGCTCAACAAGCATGACCCTAACAGCTCTCTCATGCGCGCAACAATAAACCGCGGTGAAGACGCCCATACTGACGGTAAGTTTGGTTTGTCAGACAAGGGTACACAAGAGATTATGAGACTGTTTTTTACACCGGACGAAGCTTTGTATAACAGACGTATTTCTGAAGTATTCAGCGAGGAGGTTCTGAATTCGAATTTCTGGTTGTACTGGCGTACTATGTTCGCTTTTGAAAATTGGCATAGTGCTCTGGAAATGAAGTTGTATATCAAGCGGTTCGTTCATCATATTGGTGGTATGCCTGATTTCACAGCGGTTCGATTTACAAAGCTGAACCAGTATGAATCCATGATTCTGCCGTTAGTCAAGTATTTAGATGCCCATAACGTTCAGTTCCATTACGGTACCAAGGTTGAAAACATTCAATTTGACACCAGAACTGATAAGAAAGTTGCTACCCGTATTGACATTATCAGGGATAAACAAAAGGAACATATCGATCTTACTGAAGACGATTTGGTGTTTATCACCAACGGCGGCTGTGTTGAGAATTCTTCTATCGGCAACCAAAACACTCCCGCTGCTTTCAATTATGAGATCAAGCAAGGCGGCGGCTGGGACATGTGGCGTAAAATAGCGGCTCAGGATCCGTCTTTCGGGCACCCGGATAAATTCTGCTATGATGCAGAGCAAAGTAATTGGATGTCTGCAACTGTGACAACTTTAGACAACCGCATTCCTCCATATATTCAGAATATCTGCAAGCGTGATCCCTTCAGCGGTAAAGTCGTTACCGGCGGTATCGTAACCGTTAAGGACTCCAACTGGCTGCTCAGCTGGACCTTTAATCGTCAGCCTCATTTCCGCAATCAGCCCAAGGATCAGTTGGTTGGCTGGATTTACGGTTTATTTACCGACAAACCCGGCAACTATATCAAAAAGCCTATGCGTGATTGCACTGGCAAAGAGATCTGCATGGAGTGGCTGTACCACATCGGTGTTCCGGAAAATCAAATAGAGGATATGGCAGAAAAAAGTGCTAACACCGTGCCTTGTATGATGCCTTATATAACTGCCTTCTTCATGCCCCGTGAAGCCGGTGACCGCCCTGCCGTTATTCCTGCTGGCAGCGTTAACTTTGCTTTCCTTGGTCAATTTGCTGAAACAACACGTGATACAATCTTTACTATAGAATACTCTGTCCGTACGGCTATGGAAAGTGTCTACACACTTTTAAATATTGACCGTGGTGTACCAGAAGTATGGAACAGCACTTACGATATTCGTGATCTCCTCAATGCAACCTCAACCTTAAGTGATGGTAAGAAGCTTACAGATATCAATCTTGATCCTAATGTTAAGGCAGCCCTTGGAGAAGCACTAAAGAAGATTGCAGGCACAGATATTGAAAAGTTATTGAAAGAATATCATTTGATTTAGTTATAAGGTCAAGACAGAATCTAAACTAATGAAACTTTGCATCTTAATAAAAAAAGGCTGGCTCTTAATTTAGGAGAGCCAGCTTCTTCTTTCTCTATACCACTTGAGTCCTATCCTTGAAATCCAATAACAATCCATTCATCAACATAACGCCAGAAACTAATATTATATTTAGGTTGAGTTTTGGCTGACCAAAATGTAGCATTATTTTCTTCACAGTTGGCAACATCAATTACTACATATGAGCCCATACCATTGCTAAAGAAACCAAAAGATGTGTTCAAGTCAATTTGCATAGGTTCCTTTAACTCATCGATAATACTCCACTCCAGATCATCATCCCCCAAATATGTGACTGATGCAATGGGTACCAATCCCATTGATTCACTGGCATAATAATAAAATCCGTTATGAACATTTTGGTAGAAGCTTTTAAGTGAAACTGAAACCTTATCCCAGCGTCTCTCTAATTCGCTATTCTCAAACTCATCTTGTGGATTTCCACCTTCATAATATAAAACATCGCCATTAGGATTTCTAACTGTATATAGGATGGAATAAATATTGTTACATTCCATAACTTCGATTTCCTCAAGAAACTCAGATAAGTAGGCTATTGTATTATGCAGTTCAGTACCTACATATTTTCTCCAAAGATTTAAAAGCGCTTCTTTTCTATCATTTATATTCTCCTTGTTGAATATTTCACACCAAACTTCCGGTATTAAGCCTTCTTTAATATTTCTAACTTCCTTACTAGATACCAGGCAAATTTCTTCATTATATTCTCTTAAATAATTCAATTTTTGTTCCATATGATCAATCCCTTCTTTTCTAAAGGTGCAAAATACTATCCTCTATATATGCGAATTTTGGCCAACATTTTCATAAACTTTTTTCAAAAATCCTAAAAAAAGTGATTTTTCATCTTCTGAAAGACCAGCCACTAAGGCATCTGATATCTCATTCAACATATACATTGTATCTTTCATCACATCCGTGGCTTTTTCAGTAAGGACGAGCTGCATGGTCCGACCATCCTTGATTCCTGAACTCCTGACAATAAATCCATTCTTTTCCAGGCTGTTTAGCAGACTGGTAACAGAAGGCCCAGAAATCTGCATTGCCTCGCTTAGATACTTTCGACTAATTTCATGACCTGTATTTTGTCCGCCTTGTATATGTCCCAAAAGGCGGACTTGAGGTTCTGTGACATGATAATAGGTGAGCTTTTGATCAATTTGGTATCGTAGAACGTGAGCAATATTCTTTATATAAAAATCATGATTTGGGATACGTGTGTTATTATCCATGATGCTCCACCTTTCAATTAGGTTTATCTCTACTTATTGTATCCCAAAAATAATATACTGTCTACTGTCAACTCCTTTCTCCTTCTTCTAAAGAGATTGATTTGGGCATAAGCCATACAAGGCAAAGACCAATTATAACTATGGCAGCTACAATTAAAACGCAGTATTCCATTGCCCTGCTATCACCAACTGTACTCTGAAGATGAAAGAAAAGTGTTACAACGACGGCAGAGCCTATTGCGGAAGCCAATTGCTGAATGGCACTCAAAGAACCACTTGCACTGCCGGCTTCATCCTGAGCAAGATCGCCGAGAGCTACATCGTAAATACTGCTGAAACAAGCCCCCATACCCCCACCAATAATCATAATTGCCGGAGCCATCATTAGTGCTGTAGCCGCAGCTCCTCTTAAAAAGAGGGTGATCCAGAGTACAAAAGCTCCAAACAGTGTTAAGCCAAGTCCGATCACGACAATATTACGCCCCATTTTATTTAAAAGTGGTCGGCATATAGTGGAAGAAAGGACAATACCAATTGCCATTGGACAAAGACCCAGCGCAGCTTCATAAGCAGATAAATGCAGTACCATTTGGAAAAACAGAGAAATTACATATGACAGGCCACTTACAGCTGCAAAAAATGCAAGACCTAACAGCATACCAGAGGTAAATCCTTTATTTTTAAATAATTCCGGCTTAATGAGCGGGTTATCAGCATGTATTTGCCGAAATGCAAATGCACCTAGAAACAGAATTCCTGCTATCAGACTGATAACAGGGACTATCGTCCAACCTGCCACTGGACCTTCATTCAATCCATAAATTAATCCCAACATGGAAATACCAAGCAATAGAGTCCCTATGCCATCCAACTTTTCCTCTGCGTTAGGCTGATCATGGGGCAATAATTTAATTGCGGCAACCACTCCTATGAGACCAAGAATTATGTTAATGAGAAACATAGGCCTCCAGCCAAGACCTCCGATATTCGCCTGAATGATAAATCCAGCCAGAATAGGACCAAAAACGGAGGATATGCTCATAATCGGTCCAAAAACGCTGACAGCACGAGGAAACTGCTCACGTGAAAATGTCGCCATTAGGATACTCATCCCCTGTGGAATCAACAATGCGCCAAAACCTCCCTGAATCAAACGTCCTATGATAATCATAGTAGGATTGGCAGAGAAACCACAAAAAGCCGATGCCAGTGTAAATCCGATAATTCCTATTAAATATAAACGCCTCTTTCCATACCTGTCACCCAAACGTCCTCCAATAACCAGTAACACCCCCATAGCCAATGCGTAAGCCGNNCTATATTGGTAATAGTTGAATCCATCAGGTCAAGAACATCCGCAATCATAACAACCATTAGAATCATTCTTAGACGAGGTGTCAGGCGTGATGGATCAGATGCTTTTAATGAGTTTGAATTTGAATTTTTCATAATCTCCTCCTAATTTAAAAATGAAAGGTAGATTTCTACCTATTTAAGTTAAATAATGTACCAATTAAAATATTGTTTGCATCTTAATTGGTACAATCACTTTTTCAGATAAACTATTTGTAATATCCATGTAAGGGACCTAGAATCTGAAGCTCTTTCTCCCTTCTCCCCTCGAGCCGCCATGCTGCCTACCCTTATGGCCATGGCCATGATGTAAGAATCCTTCGGAATCCATTTCATGGAAAGCACCTCCAAACGGCATCTCTCTTCCTGAAAATTCATCACCATTTTTTGTGAGAACATCTTCCATGGAAAGAATCAGCTTGTTCAAAAGCTCAGAAAGCTGTGTTTTATCTTCTTCAGACAGACCCGCACACCATGTTTCAGCCGCCTTCTGCCTTGGATTGATTAACTCTTTTTCGAACTCTCGCCCTTTTTCCGTTAAAAATACATTAATGGCCCGCTTGTCATTTTCATTTTGACGACGTTCTACATAACCATTTTTTTCAAGCTTCATAACAAGTTCTCCTAGTGAAGAAGGACGGATATCCAACTTTTCTGTAATTTCTGTTTGTGTCATGCCATCCTTTTCTGCTAAGATTTTCAGAACAATCCCTTGTGCACGACCAATATTGTTTTGAGCATCCGGATTTTTAAAATGGTGCTCGCTGTGAATCAGCCTGTGAACCAAATTTGTGCAACTTCGTATTTGTTGTAACAGTGTATCAGAGATATTTTCATTCATACAGATTAACTCCTTTCGTTTTTATAAGGTACCTTATAATCAAGAGTATAAACCTGTATTTTATTATTGTCAAGATATTTTTAAGGTACCTTATATTATTTCTCTATTATAATCGTATGAATAAAAATCTCTACTTTTTATGATTAATTGCCAGTAAGCATATACTTTGATAAATTGAACTTGCTCAATATAATAAACAATTTCATAAGAAAATCATTATCGCTTTAATTTTTTTCATTAATTACCATAAAATATCTATAATGACAAAAAGATGCATGTATCTATGTAGTAAAACAATAATTTATTAGATAAACACATGCATCCATATAATAATTTATATCCTCATATCAGTATCAATTTCCATACAGAATGCTGCACCATTTTTCAGTAATTATTGAAACTTACCTGATATTAAATATTCAGCCCAATATTAAGTTCTATTTTCCCAAGATTAGTTTCAAAGTCTATAGCAATAGTCTCAAACCCGTTAATTTCAGCATTTTCTAAAATAACTCTGGGAGGATTGATCTTTGTTGATAGCCCAAAGGACGAGAGTTTTGTTGCAGAAGCACCGGCTATCATACTGGATATTTCTCCTATTGCACTTTTAGCCATATCATCCATGGATGTAATGCTCATCCCCATCATCATGATTGAAGCTAAATTTTTTGCAGTATCCAGAGGCATTGAAAGTGCTATGTCCCCCTGCACTGCACCTTGAAAGCATACAATTGTAGATACGTCTAAATTCACGTGCATCTTATTTTTCTTTTGAATATTACATCTTTTAATATTATTTACACCGAATTGTTCTAAAGTAACATTGAAAGTCTCTAAAACAGTATTTATATACTTAACATCCATAATAGCACAAAATCTCCTTTTAGCCTGCCGCATCCCTAAGTTTCACGGTTAGTTAATTTAAGTCATTAACTGTTCCTACTATGATTATTACTCCTAATTTGGCTTATTTATTATATTTCGACATTTGATGAGATTAATGTTATAAATCACGGACTATATACCTATGAAAATAGGATGAAAGGACTAGACTGGTTCATAATAAACCACTACATTTTTGTTTAAATAAAAATGAAACAAAGCCCATGTCCCTCTCTGGCAATTGGCAGAAAGGGACATAAGCTTTGCTATTATGATTTATTAATTTATTCTAATATAATTTTAAACTTCTGCCATATACCTGAAATTATTTTATCATTTACGGGAGTGTTTTTAATTTAGCACTGACTGAATTAGCAAACTCATAGTTATTACTTGCATCCCAATTTATAGACCAGGTCATTGCACCGCGAAATGTCGGATATATCCTTGGCGGTTTGTAGGAACCGCCGCCGGTACCGGTTGTCAGACAATCAAGAGCAGCATTCACCACACTGGGAGATACATAACCGCTTCCGGCTCCTCTTGTAGAAGCAGGCAGTCCAAGTCCAACCTGATCAGGACGAAGCCCATTCTCCAGCTGAATGGCTGCCAGAGCTGTTAAGAAATCAACATTTCCCTGGTAATATACCTTACCATCCTGTCCTAACATACTTCCTGAGTTATAGTATTGTGTATTTACTACCGTCAATATATCCTTAATATTTAAAGCCACCTGGAAATAGCCGGAGTTTACAGACTGCATATCAAGGGTCTGAGGAGCCATGGTAATGATTAATCCTGCTCCTGCCTTTGAGGAAAGCTGGCGAAGTGCGGAGGTCATGTAGGTTGCATTAATACCATTTTCCAAATCAATATCAACACCGTCAAATCCGTATTTTACCATAAGTGCATATACACTGTTGGCAAAATTCGTGGCTGCTGCGGCATTGTTTACACTGACCGTACCGGTTTCACCGCCTACAGAAATGATTACCTTCTGACCCTTTGTCTTGGCTGCTGCGATATCACTGATAAACTGCTGCTCTGTATAGCCTCCCACTTTGGAAGCAAGACTGGAATCCAATGCGAAGGTGACTTCACCGGCATTGCCCGTTGCTGATGCAAAGGCCACAGCAATTATGTTATAGGTCTGGGGTACATCGCTTATTTTTAAGCACTTTGCTCCATTATCAAAGTTTTGCCAGTATCCTGTCAGAATATGTGCAGGAAGCCCTGTTTGGTTCTTTGATATAGTATAAACCGCAGTAGCAACGGCTGAATCCTTCAAGCCCGAGGCTGTTGCATAAGCCTTCACAGTGGTTGTAGCAGTAAGTGCTATAGCACCGGTATAAACCTTGGAGGATGCTGTCGGGTTGGTGCCATCTGTTGTATAGCGAATGGTAGCATTGCTTGTGGAACAGGTTAATGTCACATTCAGATTTCCGTAATAAGTTCCTGCTGCCGGAGTGAATACTGGTATTGACACAGTATCCGTCTTATTAATGATATATGTAGCAGAAGCTGTCTGAGAGTCATTCAGACCGGTGGCAAAGGCTTTTGCTTTTACTGTGGCTGTAGTCGATATGGTTATTGCACCTGTATAGAGAGTGGATGATGCCGTAGGTTCATTGCCGTCTAAAGTATAACGGATTGTGCTGCCGGACGTAGAGCAGGTAATAGTCACGCTCTGGGCAGTTGCATATGTCCCCCCTGCAAGACTAAGTACCGGTGTCGCTACTGTCTGAGTTTCCCCACCGTTATATAATCCCCAAAGTGCCGGTACAATCGGCGGCTCCCAGCCGTTCAGTGCTGTATGTGCCTGTATACACTTGTAATTACTTCCGCTGTAAGAAACAATATCATTGACTTTATATGCTGTTCCTGCCTGCCAGGCGGGATAAGCTGCTTTTACAACAGCATTGGATGAAAGGGAAAATACCATAACCAACATAATAATAATAGCTGTTGCTTTTACCAGTTTATTACTCTTCATATAATCTCCTCCTATAAGGTAAGCCAAAAGCCTACTTTTCTGCTTGTTAAGAACTGCTTATTTCATACGGTATAATTATTGAACCAAACTCCATAATGCCGGAACAATATCCGGAGTCCATACGGATAAGGCTGTATGCCCCTGAATACACTGATATGTCTTTCCATTATAGGTTACCAGATCAAGGACCTTATATGTAGTACCGGCTGCCCAGGCTGCTGTCTGAGTAGAGCTGATTGTATAGGTCTGGGTAACGGTTGCAGAATCAGACATACCGCTTACAAATGCCTTTGCTTTTATAGTAGTGGTAATACTTACTGTAAGAGCAGAAGAATACAAAGCAGAGTTAGAGGCAGGTTCTGTTCCGTCGGTAGTATAACGGATTTGTGCTCCGGAAGTGGCACAGGAAATAGTAACTGCCTGAGCACTTGAATATGTCCCTCCAGCGGGGCTAAATACCGGGGAGGCCACTGTCTGACCAGTGCTTATGGTATAAACAGCTGTTGCCGTTGCAGAATTAGTCATACCGCTCTTAAAGGCTTTTGCCTTAACGGTTGTTGTGGTACTTACCGTAAGCGGTGAAGTATACAGAGAAGACGAAGCCACAGGCTCTGACCCGTCTGTGGTATAACGGATCTCTGCACCGGAGGTGGCAGTGGTGAGCGTTACTGTCTGGGAACTGGTATAAATACCGGCTGCCGGGCGAAATACCGGGGCTGCAANNGTAATATTTCCGATTAGTTTCTGATGGGCAAGGGTGGTTAATTCATAGTCACTGGTATCCCCCGAGATTTCCCACAGAATCAATCCGCCATATCCGTTGCTGTTAATATAATCACATCTTGCACTTAAGGAAGTGGTATCCTCATAGCTTAGAACAATTCCCTGGGCAGCGTTATATAACCAGGGTGTTTTGGTATAGGTATCATCACGGTATTTCACATAGCCACCCTGGTTCTCCATGGTCTTTAAGATGAAATACGGATACTGCCCGCCGGGCGATTGAGGGTTATCCCAAGTACCTGTGGCTGCACCTGTGGCTGTTCCATACATTCCGTTAACTCCCCCGGTAACACCCTTCCAGCCTCTGGAATAATACGGGGTTCCAACATACAATTTCTCGGCATGTACTTTATAAACCTGCTGCAAGGTCTTCATAGCAGCGTCGGTATTATATTTATTCTTAATATCAACCGGTGCAGTCGCCGATGGGTCATTGGGATTTGCATAGAGAGGAGACTGATGATTCGTTGTAGTCTCCCAGGCTCCATGCATATCATAAGTCATAACATTTAACCAGTCGAGATATTGTGCATATATATCTGGTTCCTGCAGTGCGAGCTTGTCATAACCGGAGGGTACAGCAATAGTCAGGAGCTTACCGCTTAAACCATTGCTGTTATATGCCTGGCGTATTTCACGAAGAAGGGAAGTAAAATTCTGCTTATCCTCCGGTCCTCCCGGGCATCCTCTGTCATACTGGTCATTAGGGTCTGGCGCTCTGTTAACACCGGGATATTCCCAGTCCAGATCAATTCCGTCAATAAAAGGATATTTTTTCAGGAAATCGACTATACTTTGGATAAATATTGCTCTGCTGGAGGATGTCAAGGCCATTGCATGGAAGTTCTGCCCTCTTGTCCAGCCGCCGACAGAGATGATTACTTTTACATTCGGATAAAGGTTCTTGTAATACTTATACTCTCCGAAATGCCCCCTCAACTGGTTGGCATCCCACCCTTCCGAATGATCCATCATCTTATCAAAATCGGCAAAAGTATCCGTAGATACCAGCTTAAAGGAGGAATCCACTTCAAAAAAGGCATGGTTAATAACCGTTACCTTATCCCAGGGAATCATGCCGACCGTCATAGAGCGGTGGGCACTGTTATAGATTCCCCAGTTAGGGAAATAAGCAACAATGTTTTTCCCACCAGCAGCTTTCACAGTGCTGCTTCCTGCCGGTATCATTGTTACTAATAATGCCAGTGACAATAATACACCAACTATCTTTTTTAACTGTTTCATAAATTAACCCCTTTCTCTTTGATATATACTCATCTTGGCACTTCATAACACCCCGATATGACCTGCCTCTCAGACTCCAGGCCAGATCCCCCTTCCCATCGAGTATTGGTTATTATGAACTGTCAGGTAAGCCGAAAGAAAAATATTATTCCATGAAAAATAAACCTATTTGATATGCTTTGTAGAATATTAAACAGGCAGTATCACAGGACATTTGATTTTATTTTATTATTGCAAATTCGTCTTTGAATAGGATTGAAATACAAATAGAATCTCTTCGAGCAGGAAATAAGAAGACCTGCAGCTAAGCTTCCATATTAATTAACCGTATATCCGTTTTATGAGAGTCCTTCTACATGCAAAATCTCTCTTGAGGATCTGTCTTATCAACAAGGTTAAGAAGTATAATAACTGCTGCCGGCCCAGGAAAGTATCGACAAAATATATGTTTTAGATTAATTAAATTATACTATGTTTTCAACCAAATGTAATTGTATTAATTTGCTATTTTTATTCAGTTTTTGGCATTTTTAGTATTATGTATTTATCCGTATTAGTTATTAGTTATTAGTTACTTAGGTAGGTATTATTACTTCGATGTCATTACTAATATATTATTGTTAATATATCATTACCAATGGTGAAAAGATAAGATTGAGCAAAACAAATTCTTTTTACTGCTGCCCCTTGTGCATCGCTGGTATTCTCTGCCCAGCGATGCATTACGGTGCGGCTTGCTCCATACTTCCTGCCTGAGAAAGCAGGAGGGAAGGAAAGATACCAGATATAACCAAACAGGGTATTATACAATAATCAGATGCTTTTCTCCGTCATCCTTTAACAAAACTCTGTTTCCCTGAATTAAGCTGCCATCTGCTGTGATTGTTTCCGTTGTCAGTATTCCCTTACTTCTGCTCTCAACCCTGATTTCATAAAGAGAACCTCCATACTTATATTCAACGGAATACTCACCGAAACTTGACGGTGTAGCAGGATCGATAATCAACTCCTCCCCCTCTTTCCGAATGCCCAGAAACCAGCATAACAACCCCTGATACATCCAGCCTGCAGACCCGGTATACCAGCTCCACCCACCTCTTCCGGTATAGGGAGGGCTAAGGGAGATATCCGCTGTCATTACATAAGGTTCCTTCTCATATCTGAGTGCATCTTTTCTGTTCTGGGTAATGTTGATCGGATTAAGTATGGAGAACAGGCTCTGGGCCATGTTACAGTCGTGCAGCATGGAGGTGGCAATTGCCAGCCAAACTGCCGCATGGGTATACTGTCCTCCGTTTTCCCGTATGCCGGGGATATAATTTTTAATATAACCCGGATTTTTACTGGTTTTATTAAAGGGAGGTGCTAAAAGTAAGGAAAGTGCTTCCTCCTCCATTACCAAATAACGCCATGCGGACTGCATTGCAGTCTTTGCACGTTCTTCTTTTGCCCCCTTTGATATCACGCTCCAGGACTGACTGATGGAATCCAACCTGCATTCATCGTTTTCCTTTGAGCCAAGCTTCGAGCCGTCATCATAAAAAGCCCGAAGATACCATTCTCCATCCCATGCATGTTCTTCGATGTTTTGAAGCAGTAACTCCCTTTTCTGTTCCAGCTCCAGACCATAGGCTGTGTCATTTTCCTGATTGCATAAAGGTATAAAGTCACCCAATACAGTGTATAAGAACCAGGCCAGCCAGACACTCTCTCCCTTCCCCAGCATTCCCACCTCATTCATACCGTCATTCCAGTCGCCGCCTCCCATAAGTGGAAGTCCATGTTCTCCGAAGCAGGTCCGGTCTATGGTTTTTTTACAATGTTCATATACACTTTCGGAAAGCTCGGAGATTTCCGGCGTAAACATTACATCATGCTGATCCTCCCTTAGTACCGGCCCTTTTATATATTGAACCTTCTCCTTTAAAATCCCCGTATCTCCGGTACTTCGAATATAAGCGGCAGTACAATAAGGCAGCCACAGTAAATCGTCGGATATTCTCGTTCTTACCCCGATTCCCATAGGGGGATGCCACCAATGCTGTACATCCCCTTCCTCAAACTGTCTGCTGCAGGCAATTAGTATCTGCTTTCGCAAAATACTCGAATCCGTAAAGAGAAGTGAAAGGGTATCCTGAAGCTGATCCCGGTAGCCATATGCTCCTCCGCATTGATAAAAACCGGCTCTTGCATTAATTCGGCAGGATACTGACTGATAGAGCAGCCAGCCGTTCACCAGGATATCCGTTGCTCTGTCCTTGGTCTTCACCTGAACTGCCCCAAGTAACCTGTCCCAGTAAGCTTTCACCTTATCAAGCTCATTTCCGGCAGCTGTTATATCTTTGTATTTATATCTGATTTGCTTTATTTCGTTCAGGTCACTGCTCTGACCGATACCAAACACTACCGTTTTGCTTTCCCCTGGCTGTATTGCTACAGACACCTGGATTGCTCCGCAGGAATCATAGCACACACCGGTATTACAGGACAGTTTGACTTCCGCTCCCTTGGGTTCTCTAATATTGCCCTTCTGCCCAAGAAACTCCTGTCTGTCGCCGGTGTAGCCGACAATCATTTCACTGGAAAACAAATAGGAAAAGCTGTTTCCAAAATTCAGTGTATAGATGTTCTTTGCATATAAATACTCATGCTCATTGTCATAAGAGGTAAGAATATAAGGATTGGTATTCTCCCTCTGTGTACCTAAAACCCATTCCACATAATAGGTAAGGCTTAAATATTTTACTTTGTCCGAATTGTTTGTCAGCTTGAGATTCCATAACTTCAGTGATTCATCCAAAGGGGTAAAAACTGTCAGTTCCTGGTCTATAAGCCCTTCTTCGTGAAGGAATCTGCTGTATCCAAAGCCATGTCTTACCCGGTAAGTACCCCTGTCAGCTCTTCCCAGAGACATTGGTGTCATCACCTCACCGGTCACTTCATCCAGAATATAGATTGCCTCAGAGGCTCTGTCACTTACAGGGTCATTGGACCAGGGTGTAAGTTTATTCTCTCTGCTGTTGATACTCCAGGTAAAGCCTGCACCGGATTCTGATATCTGGAAACCAAAGTTCTTATTTGAGATAACATTAATCCAGGGTGCCGGAGGCCTGTTATTACCCTCCAGCAGTATTTCATACTCCCTGCCCTCACAGGCAAATGCTCCGAAGCCGTTAAAAAACTCATAGTTCTCTTTTTCTTTCTCCTGATTCGTTGGTGCATATGCTGTATCCAAAGCCTCTTCCTCCTTAAACCCAAAGCTCCCTTATATACCACGAGCCGTTCTGTCTAGCTGCCCAAATAGAAACCTATTCTTCCAGTAACTCATACATATTTTCTTTTAAATGGCTAAAATAAATACCCGTTTTTTCTGAAAATACAACACTTGCTACCGTATACAGCAGATCAATCTCTGCCGGTATCATTTCATAGGTATGCAGCATAAAAAAACTCGGCTTCTCACTTCCTGAATCATAGATCCGAAGAGAGCTTGTCATATCATTTATTAATATATCCACCTCCTGAAAATAACCATGCTTGGAATCCAGCAGTATAACCAGATCCACCATAATACGGCTAATTCTCAGATATTCGTATGCCTTTAATACATCCTTTACAATTCTTTCTTCTTCATTGGATCGAACCAATAACAACAGAATGGGATTATCACCGGATATACCGAATTTCCATAAGAAGCTCTGATTCTTAAAGTTCCTTCTTATATTTTCAACCGGACCTCTATAAGCCTTGGCAGTATAGAAAATAGGGCTGATCAGATCCTGAAAGGCATTGAGCTGAAGGTTCGTAATTTCCAGATACTTTAACTCCAGTTCCTTCTGAAGACGGAATTTCTCCAGTATATCGTCAACCCGGTAGCTTAGATTAAATTCCCCGGCGATTTTAACTGCATCTTCTTTGCTGCCGCATACTCCGGTTATGAAAGATATGCAGGCGGTTTCACCCGGTCCTATGCATAACTGTCCCCGCAGGCTCATAATCGGATCATTGCAAAAACCAGAATTATTGAAAAAAGCAATGCTGTTAACGACGGAATCCGGATTCTCCAGCGTATTGTTTCTTCCGATAAAACGCTTTCTGTCATTTTCATATTCTATCTTTTTACAAAGCTTCGCTCCTGTTCTGACCATGTGCATAAGATAAGGATTATCGTCCTCTTTCTTTCGCCTTCTTTTAGAAAGAAAGATTTCCTGTTCTTCCAGAAACTCACTTTCCAAAAAGAGCTTATTAAAGGCAGGATGACTTAATTCTGCCGGATGGGTATCATCCACCACCTCAAGATAACTGGTCACTTCCAACCGCTTATCCTCATTACTGTGATTGGTAAAGGTAACCTTTCGGATCTCAAAATCACGATCTGCATCCAGGCTCACGATCATATGGGTTGTAATATCCCCATCCCTGCGTTTATATTCTGCCTGGTTCGGTGAGAATATCACCTGATAATCCTCCGGCTCTGTTCTGGTGGGATGATAGGTTGTACTCCAAACCTTCCCCTTATTCATATCCTTGATATAGATATAATTGCCTGTATTTGCATAAATATCGGCTCGGAAACGGTATAGCATCCTATCTTCATATTTACTAAAACCATCTCCATCGGAGGTAATCATCAGTGAATACTTACCGTTTGACAGATAATTTACAAGGGGTGGATTCGTGGCTACACTGTTCACATAACGGTTACTGTAAGTAACTTCTTTAAACAGGGGCTTACCTATTTTTATTGTATACCCATGTTTGGCAATGGAAATCAGATGTGACTGGCGTTTTTCCTCCAGCAGGACTTCTGTTGCCTTTATCATCATCTCTGCATGAAATCTCTCCCGTAAAATTCCCTCATTAAGATAGTTATTAATAGCAGCCAAATTCATCCCCTGATGATGTGCCATATAGGATTTCACAATGCAATAAGGTGTCAAATCCACAGAATTCGGTACGTTAAAATCAACCGCCTCATAAAAGCCGTAATCGCTGAAAGCTCCTAATTCCTTCAACCGCCTGAGATTCGTCATACATTCTTCTTCAGCGATATCCAACGCCAGCATGGTTGCATAAGGAGCAACCACCAGGGAATTCCTGCGGACCGGCTGAAGTCTTATCTTTGGAACACCGAAGGCCTGGTATTGGTAATTAGAATTTAAATCAAAACGGTAATACTGTGATTCTGATATTCCCCAGGGTATCTTAGTCTCCTCTGCATACTTCCTATGCTGAAGCACCGCTGCCCTTGAGGTCTGGGCATAAACAGAACCTTCATATTCCTTAAATACGATATTCGGCATCAGATATTCAAACATGGTACCACTCCAGGAGACAAAGCACGGAATTCCCCCTACGAGCGTCAGCGGCCTTCCGAGCTTATACCAATGCTTTAGAGGAACTTCCCCTTTCGCTATCGCAAGAAGACTTGTAAGTGCACATTCTGATGCCATCAGGTCATAACAACCTTCATCCAGCACATGAGAGGATACATGATATCCGATATGAAAGAGAGCTCTCTTATCATTAAATAAACAGTGGAAATCAACATTTGTTAAAAGGTAATCTATTTTATTACTGAGTACATTAATACGGTTAATCAGGTTATTTGCAAATTTATTGTCCTTCGCTGCAATGCAACGAAGGGTAGAACAGGAAGAAAAGCACTCTTCTTTCAGTTTTAACCCGGAGGCTTCATTGACAATACTGTCAATGGTACTCATTAACTGCCTGGTATAGCGGTAATCCCCAGGTGGAACCAGCTCCTTATCGTTTAAATCTTCCCAGATATCCGCAATATCCTCCACCAGTTCACTTATTCTTGCATATCCCGCCTTAAGCTCATAACCGGCAGAAGCACCTGTTCTTTGCTGAATTTCCTCGTTGCTTCTTCTCAGCGCAACTTCCAATTCAGCTAATAAACAGTCCGGATATATCGGCTTATCAGCCTGCTCCAGTAAACCATTCTTCAAAGCAACCAGGTGTCCAAAAAAGTTACCGCTATCTACAGTTGATATATAGGCAGGATTAAGCACCTCCAAGGTTTCAACATGATACCAATTATAGAGATGTCCCTTCCATTTCTCCAATTTATAAACCGTTTCCATCAGATTTTCTGCGGCTTCCAAGGTAGAGCTCAGAGTTTCAAACCCAAAGTCCCTGGCTGAGAGAATTGCCAGAAATTGAAGACCAATGTTGGTGGGCGACGTTTTGTCACTGACTTTTGGAACCATCCCAATCTGACAGTTATCCGGACAAAGCCAGTTATTTTTCTCCGTAGAAAGGTCCTTAAAGAACTGCCAGGTTCTGCGCGCAGTATCAAGCAGCATTTCCTTATCCTGTTCTTTATCCCCCTGATTTGATTTCTTCTCCGGCTGGCTGATCCGATAAGAGACTTCAAAAGCAAGGCTCCAGTCAACAAGCAGAATTACTGCCAGAACAGTTCCTGCCAGATTTAATGATCCCGCAAATAGAATGATCAAAAGCACAAATACCGGCAGAAAATTACTCCACATGGTAAGAAAATATCCTTTTCTGGTATTGATAATAGAGCTGTCCACTGCTTCTGCCGTATTCCAGCGAAGCAGATTTTTTTTGCTGATACATAGCCGGTAGAGAGTCCTGACAATTGCATCCGATGCGACATAAGCTCTGTAGGGAGTGATTGTAAACTCCAAAAAGGTCCGCTCTGCCATGGTTACAAGCTCCTTCATGAAGCCTTTATAGATAAGGGCAAGGTTCGGCCGGAGGAACTTCTGTTTAATGACTGCAATTAATAAAATTATGAGATTAAATACATCGCTAAAGAAAACAAAGGGAATAAAAAGGTAAAATGCTTCTCCCATCCATGCCAGATTCAGCAAAATAAACAGTATCTTGCTCAGCGGCACCAGGCTTCGTCTAAGGTTGTCAAAGATCTTCCATTTTGACAGCGGACTTAAGCCTCTTCCGTCCCCAGTTTTTCTAATAAACAGCCAGGGCAGGAGCTGCCAGTCTCCGCGCAGCCATCGGTGTTCTCTTTTGGTAAAGGACAAAACGCTGTTGGGAAAGGTGTCCATAATCTTAGCTGCACTGGAAAAGGCCGTTCGTGCATAGCAGCTCTCAAAAAGGTCATGGCTTAGAATCCGGTTCTCCGGTACCTTATTATGAAGCAGCTTGTGAAAGGCTTTTATATCATAAACACCTTTTCCGGTATAAATACCTTCACCGAAGATATCCTGGTAAATGTCTGATATTACAGTCCCGTAATGGTCAAGTCCAGATTCCCCGCCAAAGATTTTTGTAAATCTGCTGCCATTCTTACCTACGATATGATTTCTTACCGAGGGCTGAATGATGACATATCCCTCCTTTACCCTCCTGCCTGAGGGATCAAGAATTGGTTTATTCAAAGGATGATCAATGAGTCCAACCAGCTTTGCAGCATTTTCACGAAGCAGATTCGTATCAGCATCCAGTGTAATTACATACCGGAAGGTGGTAAGCAGCTCTTGATCACAATAAATTGCTGTAAAGGTGGTATTCTCCTTACCTGCTCCAATTAAAAGGTTATTAAACTCCTCCAGTTTTCCTCTCTTGCGCTCCCATCCCATATAGCAGCTCTCCGCTTCATTCCATTTCCGGCAGCGAAAGAACAGGGAAAAGCGCTGCTGCTCCGAAGGGTAACGCTCATTCAGCTCCTTCATACGAGCAGCAAGAGCATTCTGTATTACCTCATCCTTTTGCATTACCTCTTCCTGGGAATCCTCAAAATCAAGCAGCAAGGCGAAGAAAAGATTGGGCTGCCCATTTGCCAGATAATGCTTCTCAAGCCGTTCCATATACGTAAGACCCTGTTCCTTATTAGAAACGATGACCGGCATGACTACAAAGGTTCTTGCTTCCTCTGGTATTTCCTTCTGATAGTCCAGGGAAGGAATCTTCTTGACTTTGATTCTTCTGGTAAAAATAAAATTAATAACCTCTATTGAAATTCCTATAAGTAACGGCATAACCACCAACAGGGAAATAACATGCTGGCTGATACGGGTAAGTCCGCCAAGTTCCCTGAATGCATAGAGTAGGCAGACACTCAATCCAAGGGTTACTAAGAACAGGGAAAGAAAATAAAGGAAGCCTTTAAAATTTCTCTTTTTCCTGATACCAGGGGGGATTGGTTTTTCTAATATCTTTGCTTTCAAAAGCGGATACCCCTTACCTAAAAGATAAGCACCAACGTGATGTGAGTAATGAAGATCCTCTCTTCCCTGAACTGCCAGTTCCAGGCAGTCCTTTGCTATCTTCTCTTCCAGCAGTCGATAACGGTGTGATAATTTAACAATAACCCCGCGATACATCCCTCTGGCTTCTAAATCCATCTTTGAATAGACACCCTCCGGATCCTGTGATAAAATCTGCTCCAGACAGGAATAATCCTGAAAGAATTTTTCCTCATCCACTTCATTGATATCCCTCAGACTGACAATTAAAGTACGTATTTTTGACTCAAGGAATGCTTCCACCCTTCCTTCCTCCAGGATTAAATCGGAGATTTTCACCTGTTTTCCCAGGGAAGCAAAATGATATTCCAGGTATCTTTGGAGGGATGCCTCATCAAAGGAGATATTTTTCAGCAGGTATATAACATGTGCATGGAAAGAGTAATTCAGCTTCAGATTCTCTTCTATATCACAAAGTAATACCGATATATCAGCTGTACCTTGATTATATTCTAATTTATCCCTTAAAAAATCTTCTGCCTTCGTCTTCACATCAATGATAGAAAGAATTTCATCTGCAATTACAATTATTTCTTCAAGCAGGCAAAAGCCCAGTACTTCCGGTAAAACCCAGATCTCTTTGTCCGTAAGCGGTAGTCTTTGCTGATAAGCCGTTAACATAACGGATATATTTTCTTCACTTAAGTGACCGCCGGAAAGAGCAACCATTCTCTTGGCCACAATGTAAATGCGCGGAAAGTTATGGTATTCCTTTCCCTTTAGGACCGGTAATACAGCATAGCTCGTTCCGGAGGTACGCACTTTTTTAATTTCCCGGTACATCATCTGAAAATTGTCAAAGAGCCAGCGTGCTGCTGGAATCAAAGCAATGATATCCGTGGATAAGGCAGAGATTCTGTCTCTGATTTTATTCAGTTTTTTATAAGCGATCTGGTTGTAATCGTTAAGAACAAAGCTATACCCGGTTAGTTTGACCTGACTATGGTCTTCTGCCAGCTTAAGCATCTGCTGCTCCCAATCCTTTGGTCCCGTGTTATCTCCTTCTCCCAGGGAATAGGCCGGAAAATTTACTTTCTTACCAAAATGATTAAATCGGTTATACAGCATTAATAGAACAAAGCAGATTAATGCAACCAGCAGCAATAAAATAACCTGCCGAAACGGTGAATGTATATAAAAATTAATTCCATACAATAAGACCAGCAATGAAAGCTCCTCCTTATTTAAGAAATCTTCAGACAAGATGCTTGTCTTCTCACAGATCCTCTATTTTTTCAAAAAAATAGCACAATATTTTATTATAGCAATTTTCTAAGATTTTATTTATTTTCTGCCATATATATAAAATTTATGCAGTGTAAGTGGTACTGAAGCGCTACAAAAAAAATATCCCCAACCACAGTTACGTGATTGAAGATATTTTGATGATATTTATACTATAAATAATATGCTTTATCTATTGGGATATTTTATCGGACCTTGTGAATTCCAAACCTATATTCTTATGTTTTTTTTCAACTTTTCCAGATCCGATCTTTTTTTCGGCTTGTAAGTAACCGCCTTTGCTCTTTTTCTCTTCTATAAATTTTTTCATTTTTTCCATATCATTTATTGACATTTTGTATTCCNNCATGCTTTCGCAACACAACAGCACATTACTATTTATGCAAAGCAGTACTGGAGCATGAACATTTAACAATGCATTATCGATCTAAAATCTATTATCACATAAACTTCTCATAGTTTCAATACAATTTCTTATAGTCTTAATGGCATTATGAATATTTATCCAGATTTGCTGATTAACCCTTCGCACCTTCTTAATTTTATAAAGAAGCTTCTTATTAACTTAAATTTGAATTAGATTCTGGACATGTGGATACAAGTCCTCTAATCATAGATCTGCTTTTTGATAGATCTTCATGGATATCGTTACAGATACCATTAAAATAATAATGCTTAGGAGAATAGCACCACTTAATAATATTGCTGTATTTTGTAAGTCAATAAAACTTAAATTCAAGCTGCTTACTATCTTTAAAATTTGTGGGAATACAAAAGAAAATAACATTATAACGATTGCAAATATAATTTTTGTCTTTTCACATCCTAATTTGTAATGTACCGGTAAATAAACACTCAGAATTAATGATATTACCAGAAATAACATCACTGGCATTGTAACTCCCAAAGAACCTAATTGCGGAAACACAAGTGTTTCAAAGCTGAAAACCATACAGCATGCCAAGTAGATAATTATACAGAAAACATATTTTGATAATACAAAGTCTTTACGGGAATACGGCAAAGCACATAGTAAAGCCGACGCTTTAGGAAATTGAGTTTCTTTTAGGATGACATATTGTAAAAGCATAAAGACAGAGTAAATACTAATAAGAACAAATCCCATTATTCCTGCATATTCCGGAATACTGGAAATCAAAAATGGAGGTAGTATGATACACAAGCCAATCATAATCAGCACATATTTTTTAACCAGCAGAAAGTCTTTTTTCACTAATTGATATAACATCATTTTTACCTCCTTTTATATTGCACAGCATTACATCTTCTATTTTGGGTCGTTCAATAATTGCTTCAGGAATCGCTTTTTTTACAGCTTCAAGCTGATTCGTTATGCCTGTAAATCCAAAAGCAGTTTTACTGAGATTCCTAAATAGGTTTTCTCTATCTTTCGTGAGGTCTTTCAAATCCCCTTTGACTATCCTATAACTATCAAGTAAAATGTCCTTTTCCTCTTGAAATACAATTTTTCCGTTGTCTATCATAATCAACATATCAGCAATTTTATCCAAATCAGAGGTAATATGTGTGGAAAAAAACACACCTCGTCCTCCGTTAACCATAAATTCCTTTAGTATATCCAGAAGTTGGCTTCTAATAAGAGGGTCAAGCCCACTTGTCGGTTCATCCATAATTAACAGTTCTGCTTTGTGAGATAGAGCAAGGGCTAAAGCATATTTCATGCGCATACCTTTTGAAAGTTCATTGATTTTCTGTTTTGGCTTGAGGGAAAATCTATCAAGATATCTTCTGTATATTAATTCATCCCAAGATTTATAAGCGGAAGACACAATACTTTTCATTTCTGCTAAGCTCAAATCATCATAAAATCCTCCGCCGTCAAGAACAATCCCAATCCGTTCTTTTATCTGTTTTTCATTTGTTTTCATATCCATTCCGAACAATCGGATATCGCCGGATAATTTTGAGGCCAACCCTAAAATTGCTCTTAACGTGGTGGTTTTACCTGCTCCATTAATACCAATAAAGCCAGTAATACACCCCTCCGGTAAAGAAAACGAAATGTCCTGCAACGAGAAGCTCCCGTAGGATTTATTTAATCCACTAATTTCTAGAATGTTTTCCATTCTTATTCCTCCTCATATAGAATATTCATCATTTCATTTAATTCCTGGATACTAATACCTAGTGATTTAGCCGTTTGTATCATATCCTGCATTTTTTGTTCTACAAGACGCCGTTTAGAATCTCGTAACAGCTCAACATTACTTGTAGAAACAAATGTCCCAATACCAATTTGGCTCTTAACAAACCCTTCCTTTTCCAACTCATCGTAGACCCGTCGAATGGTTAGTACGCTTACTTTCAAATCATTTGCAAACACCCTGATAGAAGGTAAAGTATCACCTTCTGCTAACTCGCTTTTTAAGATAGCATCTATAATTTGGCCTTTGATTTGCTGGTAAAGAGGACTTTCAGAAGTATTTGAAATCAATATTTTCATATCGCCCCTCCTAAGTGTGATGCTCAATTATACACACCATACACTATAATCACTTTGTTGTCAATAGAATTCACCAATGATTGAGAAAACATAACCCGTGGCTATACTTTCACCAGTAAGACTAGTGCTATGCCTGGCACACATCAAAAGGCAGTACCAATATATTGGTACTGCCTAGCTATGCCTGAAAATATTATTATCATGCTTTATTTGCATCTCTACTTGATAACAAGCTGCCTACAAAGGAGAAATCATTATAGGTATAAATACTTCAAGCTGACTATATCCCAGAGCTTTCTCAAAAACTTCCGAGGATTCCTCCGATGTAAATCGGCGTGTCATTCGATATCGCCCCGAACGAAAATCCAGTTCAAAATTATGTTCTTTTACCCAATTTTTTAAATCATTTATGGTTTTCATTAAATCTTCAATATTATCATCAATTGCTATAGCTGACACATATAATCCGCCTGAAAAATCAATCATTTCAAATCCTTTTGTATCTACCTCATCATTCGGTAATAATTTTATCCATAAAAATTCCATCGGTTCATTAAAACAAAGAAAATCAGGGCTTGCAAAAGGTGATCCTGCTCCATCGCCAGAAATCCATTCGCCCATAAAATCCAGCACTCCCCGAAAATCTCCTTTCCACCCTGATGCCACTGCTTTACATGGTGGAAACTCATTAATACGCGGTCTAAACATAATAAAAGCTCTCCTTTAAAGTATACTTGCGTTTTCGCAGTAAACTTAGTATACATTAAAGTTTCTTCCTTATTTTGATATTTTAGGACAGGTTTTCAACAGATTTAACTAGCATGTTACAAATCAGAAGCCGGAAAAAATAATATGTATCCCAATTCATCATCGTCGTTTTCAAAGATAGGCATTTTTTTTAAGTCCCACTTCAAGCCCTGCGCTGTATTATCATAATTCTTTTTGGCATGCCATGTGCTGTAAATAGCATCACCGTGATTTTCTATTGGGTACTTGGGATAATTGAATACAACATATTTGGATTGAGGTACATGGATAATCTCAAATTCGCACAGCAAATCGAGAGGGTAGTCTTCTTCAACCTCTGCACCGAAACAAAGCCCACTGTTATCCTTTGACGGAAAATATGCTCCGCATATACTGATTACATTGGGTAATGCACTGATTTTTCTCATTATTCCTTCTCGCATGCAAACATCATAAAATGTACCCGCCGATAAATTTTCAGTATTTCTTCTTGCAGAAATCCAAATCCTATCAGGCTTCACAATTAACCAGCTATCAACGTTACCACGCCGAAACAATCCTTCCTTCAAAGCATTATGAGCTGATTGATGTATAAATTGATTGATATGCCAATTTTTAGCTTTAACTTGCTGTTTTGTTTTCCTATACTCCCCGGGATTCAGAGAAAAATTATCTTTAAATGCCCTCGTATAGCTTTCTTGTGACTCATAACCATATTTGAGTGCAATGTCAATAACGGGCTTATCACTGTATTTTAATTCAAACAAGGATTTTACAAGCTTTCGCCAACGTATATACTCACCGACAGTGATTCCCGTTGCCATAGAAAAGATACGGTTTAATTGCCTCAACGAATAATTGATTTCTTTTGCAGTATCATCGGGGGATACAGCATAGTCGATGTTACTTTCCACGTATGTTTTCGCAGCTTCTACAATTTCCTGATATTTATTCAAATGTTTCACCTCGATTTTTAAGGTTTTTAAAGTCTGTAGAGCATTGATATAATTTAATTTTCCTTCTTCCGTCTATTATACTAGGATGTGTCTGAAACATTCTTGTAGAAATACCATAATCTCTTGACACCTGACTAATTGTTTGTAACTCCATATCAAAACCTCATTTCGTTTTTATTTCATTATAAAGTGCGATACGGTGTCAGAGTCAAAGGTTTCGAATAATATTTAAAGCAATTAATCAGTGAGAAATGCCTTCAATTAATAATTTCCCCTTTATTATTTGCCAACCTTTCACGCCAATTATGAAGTTCTTCTGGTGTCTGTCGCAACCATTCTGTTACTTCACCAACAACTTTCAGGGGTTCTAATGAACGATAGGAACGTGTCGGATTACCGGGAAATTTCTTGTCTGTTACATTGGGGTCATTTTCAAATTCACCCAGCGGTTCAATAACATAAACACGCTCTCTTCCATCTCCTCTTGCCAAAGCGGCAGCAAGTCCCGCTCCGTTTAATACGGCGGTGAAATAGATATGATTCATTTTTAGTTCAGGCTTATAATTTGAAATTCCACCCGGTGTAAGCATATCACCAATCTGCAAATCTGCTTTTGTCCCATGATAAAAGGGTCCTTTGTCATAGTGTTTTAACTTACTGGAATTGGATAATTCCTCGTTTCTCCTAGCCTCCTCAAAGTCCCCTAAGTCGTGATAACATTGGGCAATGTTAGAATATAAGGTTGGCAGCGCACTAATAACAGTAATATTATTTATCTTTAATGCAAGCTGTAAAGCCTCTTCTAACCATTTTAATCGATCTGAGGTATTTTTTTGATGCCGACTGACATAATAAGCAGCAAAAAATCTTTCAAAATCGTCTGCTGCTTCCGTCCAGGCTTTTTGAAATACCAAAGCTGCCTCTTCTGTTTTTCCGTTTTCTTCCATAATCATCCCCTGAAGGCAGAGTTTAATAATATTATTATTTGGATTGAATTGAGCATTCATCTTATTTACCTCTCTCTTATTAAAATGACAGCTTAACCTTTAATTATTTCAACCATTATAACACATCATTATTAAAATAATTCATACAGCAAGAAATAGATACGATTCAATTTAACTGTTAATATATCTTGCTTAGCTTTTACCTTTGAATGAGTGGGCCAGATTGGGTCGTGTCAAACCCTTAAGTCTTTCTGACTCAATATAATACCCTACAATTCATCCGTATGATTTTTTATGTAATCCGCAACATCATCAATTTCCGGATATATTCTTGCCTTATTTATTCCCAAGGAGTTCAATTGCTTCTGGATTTTATCTTTTGAGCCAATAACACAAACTATCTTTTTGCCATCAATATCTATTGCCCTCAAATCCGTTATGGAATTCCTTGTTTCATTTCCATAGATTTCATCCAATAAACCACAAATGATAAATGCACCTTCCTGCCTGTCAATTCTCCTGTTATTACGGGATGGAATTACAACGACACTTCTACTTAAATCCTCCGGCAGAACTTCATCCTTGAATCCGGGCCGTTCTAATCGTACCTCTTGAACCAGGCGTGTTATCCTTTTATTAAAGGTATCCAAAGTCAAGGTTTTATCCTTGGAGGCGAAATAAAATTCTCTCTGTACCGTATTTGTGAAGAGCGGTAAGGAAGCTAATAAAGCCACCGTATCACTTTGCGGATACTTGATATGATCTTTATCTATTGAAAAAAGGATTACCTCTCCTGCATAGGTATCACGGCTTTCACATGCAAAATATAAGGCAATCAGCGGATTTTGTGTGATATCCAGTAATCTCGTGGGTAATCCATAATGCTGCATTTCAGCCAATGTCTCCAGGTGATTTTTCATGCGGGAAAAGTCACCCGGGCAATTGATCTGTAATTCCTGATACATCTTTTTTTCATTATGCAGCCATTCTTCCTTACGAAAAATTGATGGCAGCAATCTATAAGCTATATCACTGTGTCCTCTGAAAAAGACTTTTTTCTCCGGCATCCTGATTTCATCCAGTAAATCCACATAATTTGAAATTGACCTTATGACCCGTAAATCAACCGTATTAAAATCGAAAATGATTCCTCCTGAAATTCTGAGATCCAAATCTCTGTTTAAGTAATTCCCAGTGAACTCATTTAGATACTTTTTCCAGGAATCAAACATCCCCTGGGTTCTTTGACTCCGCTCTTCGTAGGTGGGTATCGTTCGGTAAATATAATATACAATTGCAAACATACTATAATAGTTCAATTGTTTTATATCAAAAGGTTCTTTCTCTAAAACAGATAAAAGTCTCTTTTTGGCTTCCTCTATGGTTTTAGGATAAATTCGCTTAAATAGGCTTGCCAATGGTGAATTTATCTTGGCTAATTCAAAAGCAATTTCTTCCCTCTTTAATTGCGGTCTGTTAAACACTGAATTCATATCGCTATATCCTTCAGCCATTAATTTTTCAAAACAGACTTTTTTCAATGCTTCCTGTACAATGACATTATTACTCAGCTCTTCATCAAAAAAGAAGAAAGACATTCTTTTATTCCCCTTGCACTTTTATTTTTTATTTTCTTATAATTCGTATTATAATATATACTTTTTCAATTTCTGGTTAATCATACATCCTTATCCCCATTATATACCATAATTTAACAAGTATCAAAGGATTCAGCTGTTTTTCTGCAGAAAATATACGGCTGTTTTCTATAGAAAAGGAGCTGTTACATTTAATAGTACTGCTAAAAGACGCCCCTGGCTTTCCTTTACACACTGACCTCAAAACACCTGTCAATCATATGCTGTAATCGGACAGAATTGCTCGCTTTTTAGCACACAAAGTCGCAAGTCTGTCTTCAAGACAGAGCAGTAAAGGAAAGCCAGAGGGCGTCTTACCGCCTTACAATTACTATGCNNCTATTTCTTTATGATCATTACTTAATATCTTTATGATATCTTTGTTAACTTCTTTGTATAATTTCTTTTTTCTTTTTTTGATTTCTTTTTTTGATTTTTTTTTTGATTTCTTTATCTCATTAATTGATAACGGAAAATAATATGAAACTTGCTCTGCTTCTTACAATGAATTGGGTAAGAATCCAAAAACTTCTTTTTTCATAAACATATTAAAATTCCGCGCTAAACAGATAAGCGGTGCTGTATTTGTCACAACCCTCTGGAAATACTTCTGCTGTCCAGTATTTATCCGGATATGGAATCAGTACCCCCTGGCCAAGCATAATATTTCTGGTGACATCATACATGGCATCACTGTCATACCCCTCCCTTGCGTGCATTGCCTCCGTATCACCGGTGAAGGTGGCATATGCAAACTGGGAAATAAATGGCAGCCCTGCCTTGCCATTGTTATGGGGAACGAAATCGAAAAAGAGAAAGCCATCCGGTACAGGGGTTTCTGGCTTCATAAACCGTCCCCAGACACCATGCCACGGACCAACATCCACACCTAACCCATTATGGTGCATGAACAATACATCATAGGAAAAGTCCGAGTTATACTCACTCATATGGTCCAGCACACGAAATATTTTCCTACGGGCTTCCAGATTACTCATTTCCTCGCCTTCCCATCCGATAAAACGCATGGCAGGCATCTTCCTGTATTCAAAACTTTCTACTGCGAAATCCTTTTGCTGCCTTGCAACCATATCCGGCATAAACAACGCCCATTGTACACCCGCATCGCAGTCTTTCAGGCAATTAATGTATCCAAACAAATCTACACTATCCGTACCGGTAGGTCCGGTTTTATTTCCTGCAATCTGTTCTCGTATACCGCGCTCCCTCATGGCAGAAAAATCATTAAATACTTTTGCTACTACCTCCTTCAGCCTCTTATCGGCTGCTTGTCCAGACAGTTCCTCATCAAATCGATCCAACGCCTTGAACACCGCCTGGTTAACCACACCGGAAGGCTCTAATACCGACAGATATGTCCGAAGCTGGGTGTTCTGTTCTTTGAACCGTGCAAATACGCCTTGTATTAAGATTTGCTCATTTTCTGGGAGTTTTTCATCACTCCATTGAGAATCATCCAGAATCCATTCGGTCAGTGCATCAAAAACACCGGGATTTTGACCTCTTGCTTTTGCCGCCCAGGTAACAATACTTTTGTATTTCTCCCTATCCGTTAATTTCTCACTATTTTCTCCCTGCACATCGCACCAGTAAAACTCGTCAATCAGATTACGTGACATTTCAAATCCTCCTTGAATGGTAATGTTAATGGAAAGCGGATGAAACAGTTTTACCTTACCAGGCTGCACTTTTGATGGCGGTATACCGTGAAACCTTGTAAATGCTTTGGAGAAGCTTTCCTGGGTATCATATTGATATCGCATGGCTACATCAATTATTCTGCTGTTTGGCTGCAGCAAATCGAAAGCTGCCAAACTCAAACGTCTGTAACGAATATACTCGCCGACGGTCATACCGATTACAACATGAAAAATAAGTTGAAAATGTGAGCTGGATGTAAAGGCCTGGTGTGATACAGCCTCAATGTTAATATCGTCGGTCAAGTGACTTTCAATGTAATTAATAGCTTTCGTTAAGCTTTGTATCCAATTCATAAGCCGCCTCCTTTCCAATGAGAATTATACAAAATCAGTAAGCTAAAAGTCATGTCTTAAAATATGACGTTGTGTCCGCAAAAACATCAGCTATTCAGCTGTTTCATTTTAGTAAATTACTTTGTTTATTTAACTGACAGAAGACTCCTGAAATATGTAGGAATAAAGCACATATTTTCTCAGGTTGAAGTTTTGGATGAAAACTTTTAAGATGCGGCGGAAGACACCCGCTGAAACAATCGGGCAAATAGCCGAACTTGGGGACGGGATAGCAGGTGTAAACAGTGGTTTTTTTTACCATTTTTTTAGAATTGTCCATAAAATCTCTGTTACCCCCATAACTGTATATCCTTGTTCGAATTCAATCTCAGTTTTTAGCAGAACTCCGTTGCTTCACTCTCGTCTCCATTATATACCAATAATTTAGGTACTTCAAATTAATTATCCATTTATATACAGCAAATATCTAATTATGTACAGCAAAATGCACCCATTTACCAATGAGTGCATTCCAATGATAGTCTATTTTGTTCTATTCAGCAAACAAACTGATTCTGTATGTGGCGTCCTTCTTTGTTGAACACAAATCCTTCGCCCCGTTATTCTCGCATGAGTACAAAATTTCCTGCTCAGTTATTTCTTTGATTTCAGTCCCATCAACAACTTCTGCCAGCTGTTTCTTCATCTTATGACACCTTTATCCCTTTCTTTGAATTCTTTACCTTCATACTCTCTTTTGCATTGGGAATCGTACTACTTTGATTGCCCTTTAATACAAAAGTTAGCTTATATGGATCCGGATTTTCATCTTCATCATACCCACCGACATAAACCTTGTCGATGATACTTTCAAATACTACCCGGTCAAATTCATCAAGGATATCTTCTTGCTTCAGTGTCTCCCGAAGGTCTGACATTCGCTTGCCAACATCTTTCTGCTTACCGATACTTTCCTGTAATAAAAGCTTCTTTTCCATACAGATATGGAGTTTTCTCATTACTTCTGTTAGTTTATCGTCGTAAGCCTCTTTTGTAATTGTACCATCGATGAGCATATCTGTCATTCTGCTTTTTCTTGATTCAAAAGCAGAAATATCTTTCTCTATCTGCTTTAACTTTCGAATATCCTCATCATTATTAGCGGTTTCTTCCACATAATTCATGACTACATCCAACAATCATCGAAATTTCCCGCTAGTAAAGAAAATGCTTCCAAAAAAGCGCCTTCTAATATATTTTCATCGATGGATTTGCAATTTGGACAATTACTAATTCCATGCTTTGTGGCATTCATGCATTTCCAGACTGGTTTCTCATATTTGGAACTACTGTGTAACGTTCTTCTGGTCAGCTTATCTCCACAAAAAGCACATTCACACATACTGCTGAAAGCATATTGTCTGGTGTAGCGTTCCCGATTGCCCGTAGTCTCCACCACTTTATTAACTGATCGCTTTAACCGAATCTGTTCAGCCTCATCCCAAATCTCTCTGGAAACAATGGCTTCGTGATGATCACGGATATAAAATTGATCCTCTTCTCCCATATTGGCAAGTCTTCGTTTGGAAATTGGGTCTGTGGTAAATGTCTTTCCAAGAAGAATGTCTCCCTTGTACTTTTCATTCTTGATGATTCCCATAACGCCATGGGTATGCCAGCTGATTTCACCTTTTTTATTCTTCTTTCCAAGTTCAATCAAACGCTTAGCAATAGTAGTTGTTCCATAGCCTTGGATATACATGTCATAAATAAATCGGACAATATCTGCTTCCTCTTCATTAACAGAAAGAGATTTATCATCTGGATTATAATCATATCCAAGGCATCCATTAAATCCAATCATTTCTCCACGCTTCATTTTCATCTTAAGTCCCATCTTCACGTTTGCAGATAAGGATTCTACTTCCTGCTGTGCCAAGGAACTCATAATCGTTAGGAGCAATTCTCCATTCATATCCAAGGTGTTGATATTTTCCTTTTCAAAGAAAATGGCAATATTTCGTTCCCTGAGCATTCGCACATATTGCAGCGTGTCTAAAGTGTTTCTTGCAAATCTGGAAATGGACTTAGTAAGAATCAAGTCAATTTCTCCATCTTTGCATTTTTGAATCATTGCTTGAAATCCATCTCGCTTATCTACCTTAGTTCCTGTGATGGCTTCATCTGCAAAGATACCTGCGCTGACCCATTCCTTATTTGCAAATATCTTCTCTTCATAATACAGCTTTTGGGATTCGAAGCTCCCTAACTGGTCATCATCATCGGTGGATACTCTGCAATAAGCTGCTACGCGAATGCGATCAACAGCAACTGCACCACCTTCTGTTCTTGTTCTTCCCCTACTGTTTGGGGCTGTTCTTCTTGCTTCTAATACTTGTACTTCTTTCATCTGACTCCTCCATTTCTTCATCTTGTCTATATGCAAATAGCAGCATACAAATGATAAATCTTTTGTATACTGCTATTTTATCTTCGTATTTAATTGTGAACGAATATCGAACCTGATTTCTTATGCGATTTTTGGATTATTTTCTCCAACAATCAGAAATCTGTCCATTAAGCGGTTTCTAGCTGTGGTGTATTCTGTCTCTGAAATCATTCCCATACGAAATAATTTTCTTAATACAGCGATACACTTTGCATATTCCATCTCTTTTGTCATCCCTGCCACCTCCTTCTCCTAATCTTTCATTGATCACCTTCTTTCCTCCACCTAACGGTGGTTCTTATAAAAGTGAATTACAGCCATTGCAAAAGTGATTGGACTGCTTGGCTTCATTCGTAGAGTGGGGCGGTAGCTTTCACTTCCATCCAATTATCTGTGAAAAATAACTGTGGCCTCTCCTGCGCGAGATCCTCTCCCAACTTGACGTGATTCCATTTTCTTCGCTCCGATCAAAATCAGTATTTCTGATTCCAATCATCTTGGCAAAGTGGACTTCCCCTTCTCTACAGCCTATGAATTCTGCTTCTGCCTTTTGGCTTTCTCAGAATTGTTTTTCAATGTACAAGCACAAATTTTTCTTTCCGAACATTTGTTTGTGTGTTATAATTTTGATATCCGTTTGTTGCATTTACACTTCATCTGGCTACCAATCCATGGGTTAATGATACCAACGAAATCACTCTCCAACTATTGACGGAGACTTAGCATAGACTTAGCAAAACTTTTGAAACTTTAGGTTCTTTATATTTCAACTATTCATATTGTCCTTAATAGCAATAAAAAAGAGATAATAATTGAATTCATCAACCACTATCTCTTTTTAATATTTATTTAAAAAGTCTATATGTCACAAGCTATTTAACCACTCTTAATTTTTTTAATCTTTCTTCTTTATCTAGCTTACCTGCTATTGATTCCGCTACATTAGGATTTTGATCAATAAAATTTTCGAAGTAGCTAAGAGCTACTTGTTTATTATATTTATCCAATCCACCAGCTTCACTTATTGTACGCGTCCAAACTGTCGCTCCTTTAAGTTTATTTCCATTTTTGTCATATTGATTTTTCATCGGTTCTGTCTCCTTTTACATTATTTTTTACTAATTGCTTATTAAATCATTAACTCAGAAAGTTAGTCAGAATTTAACATTCTTGATATGTATGGTTGTGATGTTCCTAATAAATCTGCAATTTCAGCCTGTGTTTTCCCCTCCCTTTTCATCTTCTTTGCAATATCTTTCAAATCCATTTTGCGTTCGGGTGTAGAAAACCTTGATTGAGAATAAGTACTTCCATTTTCATAAGTCCGAATTTCCATAGAAATCGTTTCAGAAGGTGTCACTCTTTTTATCATGGTTCTATTGTCTTTTTTTCTTATTTCCACACCATCGTGAGCAAGTAACTGATTTAACGTCATTTCACCTACCTCTTTAGGCAAAATGCTATTTTTTTGAACACTAACTTTTTTTGTCATTTTTTACCCCTTTAATTTGTAATATTATTTATATGAATTATATAAATAATATTACTTTGTTAATCACATGTCAACACAAAAATCTTATAATAATACAAATATATATTATGCAGAACATTTGTTTGTGTGTTATAATTTTGTTATATATTTTACTTCAACCGTTTTCATCACGTTACGTATATATGAATTAATAGAATTTACACAAATATTCGCACACTCTTGATGAAAACTCAACAAATTTTTGAACTGGGGGAATTTGATTGAAAAACAGACTTACCTTTTCGAATGTCATTGGCATTCTTCTGGATAATAAAAAGAAAACCTATCCACAACATCAGCTTGTAAGAAGCCTATTCTCACTTTCTCTTGATGACAGCGAAAATTCTGAAATTACAGATGCGGATAACATCAAGTACAGCAACTGGTGTAATGGAATCAGACCGATACCCCTTGAAATAATCAGAACTTATGAAGATGAGGATAATTTTGATTTTATGAGGGATGATTTTAAGGATAAGATTATTCCAAACCTGCTCAACGAAACACAAGCTCGCTTTCAGATGGAAGAATTGATTGAAGATAGTAGAACTGTGATTGGAAACCAGAAAGCTGATGAAATACTGAAAATCCAGGCATTAGATCAATTCTTTACCGAAGTAATCCGATACGCCATATTAAATGACCATAGCCATAGTACGTTGTATTCACCAGATTTAAGTGACGTATTGCTTTCATCCAAAGTACCAACTGCAACAAAAGCATTTCTTGGAAGAAAAGAAGAATTAAAAGCTGCACTGTCTCTATTACAAGAACATGCGCTGCTTTTTGTCACCGGAATTGCTGGTATTGGGAAAAGTGAGTTTGCAAAGACCTTTGCATATAAGAACAAGAAGAAATATACCAATATATTGTACTTTCATTATGATGGAAGCTTAAAAAAGTGTATTGCTGGACTGTCTTTTACAGATGACATAGCAGAGATGACCGAAGAAGAATTGTTCCAGAACCACTACCAGACATTACAAAAACTTCGTTCTGACAGCCTGATTATTCTGGATAATTTTAATGTTCTACCAAAAGATGATTCATTTTTTAAGGAGTTTATTCGAAATGATTTTCAAATTCTGATTATGACCAGATGTAAAATCACATCTTTTCAGACATTGGAAATAAAAGAATTGGATAAAGAGAATGAATTGACGGCATTGTTTTACAAGCACTGTCCTTCTGCTAAGAATGAGCCTGCGATTACTTTTGATATCATAACTGAACTAAAGGGACATACACTGACTGTCTGCCTTGCAGCTTTATCTCTTTCTGCAAGTGGCATGGAACCAGAGGAACTATTGCTTGAATTAAGGAGCTGTGGATTGAATATTCATTCTGGTGAAGCAGTAGAAATCTACAAAGATGAGGAATTTTCAGAAGCTTTAATGATAGAGCACCTAAGAAAACTGTTACAGTTAAATCAATTAACAACTGAGCAGATGGATATTTTACGAAATCTATCTCTGCTTCCTTCTTCTGGAGTGCTAAAGAATGCATTTAAGAAATGGATGAAATTTGGGACTCTAAACGAAGTGAACCATCTGGTGCGTTATCGATTTGTCATGGATGATGAAGAGAACAAAAAAATAAGCCTCCATCCCTTAATTCAGGATGTGGCTATGTTAGAAACGATGCCTTCTGTATCTAATTGTGGGACTTTGATTGACAGCTTACACATTATCTGCCTAACCCAAGGGTTAGAAGTCAAACGTCCAGAAAATGTGATTCAGTCCTTGATTAGTGTTGCAGAGCGTGTTCTTGTGGATGAACCAGAAGCGTATCTTTTATTCCTTCAGGACATGTTTCCTTATCTGGATAAATATCTCGTCATGGATTATCTGCCAAAACTAATGGAACTGATTTCTTATACCATGGAGAAACATGGACTTAATTCTATCTGTGACAGAGCCTTGTTACTGGATTACAAAGCAGAGCTATTTGTTATCCATAAAGACTATGGGAATGCATTAAAGAAGCGATTGAAAGCATTGGAACTACTTCATTCCATCCAGTTATCAGATATGGATAGAAAGTCCGCCGCCCTGTTTTCTAATCTGCATAATAATATTTCTAATGTGTATCTGTTTCTAAAAAACGGCAAAGAAGCAGCGGAACATTTGAAAATGGCACTGGAAATTCGGAGAGAAAATGGGATTTTTGAAACCCACGACACTTTACAACAACTTATGAATCTGACCAATATGTTGATTCTGGCGAAGGATTATGATCTTGCAAATCAGGCTTTATCACTTTGCGAATCCTTGGTATTAGAGCATGAAGGTGATAACAGTTTTGATTACGCTATCTGTCAGATGGGGAAAGGGATAATAGCGCTATCTCAGAATAATCCCGAAAAGGCAGAATTATGCTTACTTGAAGCCGAGCAGAAAATCACTGCTTTAATTGGGACTGACAGTGATTACAGCAAGACCTGCTATCGGTATCTGTATAATCTGTATAGCCGGCGGCATAAGAGGGAGAAGGCTTTGGAATATAAAGGAAAACTATTATCTCTATAAAATAAAAAAAGAATGTAAATTGGCTCATATATTGCCAGTTTCACATTCTTTTATTTGCTTTTTGTCGATATTGATTTAAAAGTATTTTTATTTCGCCAGGATACAAAACTTTATTTGCCTGATCTATCTCTGATAAAATGTAACACTTTTCATGATTTGTCCATCGAAATTCCTTATCCATGTATGGAAGATATGCCTTATTTAATTCGTCTGCTCTTAGTAATTGATAATGCTTTTTTATGTCCTCGTTTTCACACTTAAAAATTTCTTCCTGCTTAATATTTCCAAATTCATCACAGATATGTTCAGAATTTGAAATCAAGTATTTATAGTGTGGATTTTTGACCATACTTGCCCTAATCTCTTCCCAGTAAATATCTAATGTTACTTGTCTCGTCTTATCTATTATCATTAGGGACGTAGGGATTACGGATTCCTGACTATATATGTACTGATTATCCGAGCGAAAGAAAAATGTATTCGGATAATTTCTGTCAGATGTTTTCCCAGTAGCCATAAATCCAATGCCAAAATACCCATAATTATTATTTTCATCTTTTATTAATTTCCAAAACATATAATCCAACTTGTCCAGCTTTGTTGTAAATACTTTTATCTTCCTTGGATCAAATTTTACAATCTGTCTTGCACTAATGATATTCAAAATCATGGAGCTGCTAAAATATTTAATTCTATTCTGAAACACCTCTTCAAAATAACTGCTTTTCTCAAATTCATCAGTATCTATATCCCCATTGCACATACCTTTGTATAAATCAGTGGCGCTCAAACGTTCTTGCTTATACTCAAATAGTACAGGATTATCTTCTAAATGTTGTAGTCCAAGCAAATGTGGCAAATCCTGTGGTTGAAATTCAAATTTAATTACATCTCCATTATCTAAAGGAATTGTAATTTTAGTTTTGATTAAATTTTCATAATCATCAATGATATCCTTGATTATTCCCAAACTACGCCTCCCAAAGTATTTATGGTAATGAAAATGTCCCCTAGGCTAAGCCCAGAGGACATTTTCAGGACATTTTTTCTTTTTCCTCATTGAGGAGTAAGATACTGTCGGCTCAATATCCAAACCAACTTGAANNTGGTATCACTCACACAAGCTTCACCAGCCAAAAATGTAACTCTTCCGTAGAAAAGAAACACTAATAATATATGCACTTAGTACATTAATTATCCTTCTTACAACTTCATTATAACACATAAAAAAACTTTTTCAATGGCAAATTTGATTTTCAACCAAAGCATAAATACCCATTTTTATGCAGGTTATCCTTCTGTTAC
>DJJW01000003.1 GCA_002434335.1 Lachnoclostridium sp. UBA6558
CGGAATGGAGATTAATATGAATCATTTTCGCAGAATATTTTTACCGAGCGTTGCTTTAAGCTTTATGTATACTTCTCTGTTTGCTTCTATTCTTAACCTGCTTCAGGGTTATCGGAAGAGCAGCAATATTTTTGATTTACAATTACTTCTATTTTTGGTGGCAATAAATGGTATAAATTATTTGGTGTTAAAAGTGCCTTTTTCCAACTTTCGGATGTATGTTATAGTGGAGGGAGTTCTATTTTATTTATTTTTTCTTGCTGTATCATATTTCTTTAAATGGTCTAATTACGAGAATCCTGCCACATTCATTATAAACAGCCTGTTTTTCTTCTTGATTTATTCTCTGGTACAGCGCTATTTTTATAAAATTATGATGAAAGAAGCCGAGGATATTAACAGGCTTATCAAATGAATTGTGAAATAAAGGAAAAACAATAAGCTGTCATAAAATAACCAAAAAGGAGAAAATAATTATTTTAGTTCTACAATATTACATAAATTGACTTTCATTGCGTTTGTGATATAATATCAATGTTATCAGCACTTTTAGGGAGTAATATTATCAATGTTGGAGCATAAAGATAACACAAAAGCATAATAGGGAGGACATTTATGTTAAGAGCAAGTGATTACAGGGCAAGGGCAAGAGAGGCTCTGAAAGGAAACTGGGCATTAGCAGTTATCGTTGGTGTTGCTATGTCTGTTATTGTAGTTATAATTAATTATATACCCCAGATAATATTGGCTATGGGGGGATTTATCAGCTTTCAGGATATTCTTACCTATGAACAAGCGAGTGTCTATGCTTCACCTGCTGGTGCAATGATTTATTTAATTCTGCAATTACTGATAGTACTAATATCAGGCGCTTTAGGAATGGGTTATTATTTATTTAATATTAACCTTAATAAAGGCTCAGATTACCGTTTCGAGAATCTGTTTGCCAGATTTCGTATAATCCTAAAAACTTTTGGATTGTTTTTTATGATGGGATTATTTGTTACGTTATGGTTACTGCTATTTATCATTCCGGGTATCATAGCTTCTTTCCGTTATGCTATGGCACCCTATATTATGGCAGAAGATCCTGATGTAGGAATTATGGAAGCTATTAGCAGATCCAAAGAAATGATGGTAGGTTATAAATGGAAGTACTTTTGCCTGTCTATCAGTTTTATCGGTTGGATAATAGTTGGTCTGTTTACCTGCGGTATTGGTTTGCTCTGGGTAAGCCCTTATATGGAAGCTGCCAACGCTGCCTTCTATCTTGAAATTTCAGGCTACAATAGTCAGAGTACCGAAAATGCATCAAATGCTCAATATGAATATAATTACTATGATGAATAAATCATTAAACAACGAATAAATGAACTTAAAAGCTGTGTTTTCTAAAGTCTGTTCTGTCAGGAATTTAGAAATCACAGCTTTTTCTTGCATTGACCATCGGCTTTTTACGGTCTATAATGATAGAAATTGGGACAACTGGTCATAATATCCAATGATACTAGAATGAGAAATAGGAGAAACGAACATGCCAAAGGGAAAAAGAAAACTGGTGAAATGTATTGTATGCGGGGAAATATTTGATTCAGAGATTGATACCTGTCCGGTATGCGGAGTAGGAAGAGAATATTTTATTCCTTATGAAGGAGAAGAGATACTCTTTCGCAAAGATACACAGGAGACTTTTATAATTCTTGGGAATGGAGCAGCGGGCATCAGCGCCGCAGGAGCAATTCGAGAACGGAATGATACCTGTCAGATCATTATCATATCAAAGGAAGCGGAATTAAGCTATAACAGGCCGCTGCTTACCAAAAAGCTCAGTACGTTCAATTCCTTCGATGAGATATTGATGCACCAGCCTGACTGGTATGAGGAAAATCAGATAACAAACTACTTGGGCAGGGAAATTAAAAAAATAGATACCGGTAATAAAACTGTTATTTTGAATAATGACGAAGAAATAAAATTCGATAAGTGTATATATGCACTGGGGGCTGAGAGCTTTGTGCCGGCCATAAAAGGAAGCGGCCTGAAAGGTGTTAAGGTTATCAGGAATCTTCAGGATGTAAGTGATATCAGAGAGCTGAGTAAAGATGCAAAGCAGGCAGTTGTAATAGGCGGTGGCGTATTAGGGCTTGAGACTGCCTGGGAACTTAGTAAATTGTGTAAAGTAACCATCCTTGAAGCTGCTGACATGCTCATGGTCCGACAGCTGGATGAGACAGCAAGCGAGCTGCTTGGAAGCCTGATTACAAAAGTGGGTATTGATTACCGGGTAGGCGCAGCAATTGCGGAAATAACGGGAAATGAGAAGGTTACAGGAGTAGCACTTAATACCGGAGAAGTTTTTGCGGCGGATCTGGTTATTTTCTCCTGTGGTATCAGCCCTAATACCGTTTTGGCAAAAGAAGCCGGATTACAGGTTGGTAAGGCTGTGGAAGTAAATGATAAAATGGAAACGAATATAGGCAGTATCTATGCCTGCGGTGATTGTGCCGAATGTAAGGGTGTGAATTACGGAGTATGGGCTCAGGCAATTGAAATGGGAAAGACTGCCGGTGCCAATGCCGCCGGAGAGGATACAGACTATGACATTTATCCGCCTGCACTTACCTTTCACGGTATGAAGACTGCACTATTTGCCGGAGGAGATAACGGTAAGCTTCAGGATAAGGAATACCAGACTTTGGAATACAGAAATGACCTAGACGGGAATTATGAAAAATTCTATTTCTTAGAGAACAAATTGGTGGGAGCTATATTGCTTGGCGATACCCGCAAGATGAATAAGGTATCAGAGGGGTTGAATGTGGGATGTTCCTATAATTATGTAAAGAATAATATCATACACGATTAGCGTATTGTGACAGTCATACTTTGTCGTAATTTTCATATAGATAAACTAAAATACTTTATGGGTAAATCTTATGAATAGTGGTGACAGGTATAAAATTACCAGTGAGGATTATGCGGATATAATGTTGGAAGATGGAATTACCTCCCCAAATGGTCAGTCTATACCCGGTGCAACTAACCTGGAAATAAATAGAGAGATATCCATTGCTTATATACCGGTAGAGGATATGACGTTAGAGAGTATGAACCAGCTGGGATATTATTCTGTACCAGGATGCTTTGGTCTGCTGTCAGCAGAAACAAATCCCTTCCGGCCCGTAAATAAGTCGGTAGATATTGCTAATTACAGGGGAAAAGGTGTACTTCTGGGATTTGTGGATACTGGAATAGATTATCTGCATCCGGCATTCAGGAATGCAGATAATACCAGTAGAATTGTCTCTTTATGGGATCAAAGTCTGTTTAGTGAAGAACGATATCCACAGTATTTGTATTACGGAACCGAATTCACCAGAGAAGAGATCAACAATGCATTAGCAAACGATGATCCCATGTCCATAGTACCGGTGAAGGATGAAATTGGTCATGGAACAATAATGGCGGGAGTTGCCTGCGGAAATATTAATGAAAATATACCTTTTCAGGGTGTTGCCTATGAGGCAGAACTGGTAGTAGTTAAGTTAAAACCTTCAAAAGAGTATTTGAAAAAGATATATCTTATACCGGAAGGTATACCCTGTTATCAGGAAAACGATATTATAGCTGGAGTTGAATATATTCGTCGTGTTGCCAGAGATTTAAGGAAACCGGTTATTTTCTGTCTGGGTCTTGGAAATAACATCGCTGATCATGCAGGGCTTAGGATTGGCAGCCGATTCTATGCCAGAATAGGAGAAGCAGCCGGTCAGATATTTGTTACGGCAGCCGGTAATGAAGCTAACAGAAAAAATCATTATTTTAATGATATACCAAAAGAAATACCCGCTGATTATGTTGAACTTCATGTAGGTGCTCAGAATCCAGGCTTCATGATGCAGTTTTGGGGAGTTTCACCCAATTTTTACTGGATTGATGTTTATATGCCTGATGGTGAGTTTCTTATGAGAATACCACCGATAGAAGGGCAGACAATACGAGAAGAACGCCAGAATTCTATGATTATTGCAGATTCCCTGATAAATATACCATCCCATCATCATCAGGCAATCGTATTTCGAGTTGAGAACCCCGTAATGGGGATTTGGACTTTTATGGTATTTGGAGCAATAGAAGATCTTGAGAAAAAAATTCACTTCTGGCTTTCACTCCATAATTTTTTGCCCGAGGATACTTATTTTATCAAACCAAATAACTACACTACGATAGTAGGACCTGCGAATGTGGTGGGGATACTAACTGTTAGTAATTATGATATATTAACCGGTGACCTTGATTTGTACAGCAGCAGAGGATTTACAGCAAGTGAAATTCCCAAACCGGATATAGTAGCGCCGGGAGTTAATATGACTGCACCTTATCCCAACAATGAATATGTATCTGTTCNNCCAACAGGTACCAGTGTAGCAGCAGCTTATGCCGCAGGTGTGGCAGCTGCGGTGCTGCAATGGGGGATTGTAGAAGGAAAAGCACCCTATCTGAATACGCCGCATATAAAGCGTATTTTCGAGGAAAGCGCCATAAGGGATAAAGAACGCAGCTATCCCAATGAGTCTTGGGGATATGGAATCCTTAATATAGAGGGTATAGCATCCTTTCTGACAACTGTCTATCACAAATAAAAAAATATATATACAAAATTGTGGCATAAATCATATTTCTGAATAAAGTGGTAATAAAACGTTATGGTGCAATATTATGGAGTACTATATTCCCGTTGAACCAGGTGTCAGAATTTATGTAAATGATATTAATCCTCAGGGAGACAAACCAATTCTTTTTTTGCACGGCTGGCCTGCTAATCATCACTTATTTGAGTATCAGTATAATGAGCTGATACAGAAGGGATATCGATGCATAGGTATGGATGTAAGAGGATTCGGTAAATCTGATAAGCCGGTTTACGGATACGATTACGATTCTTCTGCTGATGATATTCGCAGTGTTATTGAGAACTTAAAACTCAAGGACCTGACCTTGCTTGGGCATTCAACGGCAGGTGCGGTAGCCATCAGATATATGGCCAGGCATAATGGTTACGGAGTGTCCAAACTGGTACTTTGTGCCGCTGCTGCACCAAGTCTGATACAAAGACCGAACTTTCCATATGGTTTAAAGGAAGAGGATGTTATTGAGTTAATACAGAATACTTATAAAGACCGTCCTCAGATGCTTGATGATTTTGGAAAAATGTTCTTCTACCAACCGGTTACCGAAGCTTTTTCTCTGTGGTTTGGCTCACTGGGAGCAGTAGCGGCAAGCTGGGCAACGGCCTATGTAGCTTGTGCATGGCTGTATGAGACCTTATTCGAAGATATGAGATGTGTAAATGTACCAACACTGATTATGCATGGTATACACGATCAGGTATGCAAATATCCCTTAGGAGTGGCACAGCATAAAGGCATAAAAGGATCAAAGTTCGTAACCTTTGAAGAAAGCGGACACGGACTTTTCTATGATGAAAAAGACAAATTTAATTGTGAACTTATGAATTTTGTTGGATAGGAAAGAATACCGGATTTGTTTGGAATCTCAGACAAAGCCGGTATATTTTAATAATAATGTATCCTGAGGTATCATAGATTAAAGTAACTATTCTAGATGATTGATAGTATAAGAAAATGCCATCAGTCACCTGTATTAACGGAGTACACCCATGAATAATGAGAATATCAATGAAATAACCAGTCAGGACTACGCGGATTTAATAGTGGATTGGACAATTTCTAACATAAACATAAGTGATTTCACGAATTCTGTAATTCAGGATATAAGCAGTCAATATGGAGTTATTCATATACCGGTAGAGGAGGTAACTGATGATATATTACAGCAATATGGATATTCAGCTATGCCGGCATGTTATGGAATCACAACTTACCGTAATGAAGTAATTGAAAGTGCTTATACCATACAGCAATTCCAGTTGGAGGACATCAAAGGCAATGGTATCCTCATAGGTATTGTAGACTCCGGGATAGATTATACAAATGAAGCTTTTAGAAAGAATGATGGAACTACTAAAATAAGGTATATCTGGGATCAGACTATTGAAAATGGCATTCAGCCGGAAGGCTTTGGTTACGGAGCAGAGTATAGCAAAGATGAGATTGATTACGCCCTCATACAGACTAATCCTTATGATTATGTACCAAGTATAGATGATGTGGGGGAAGGAACGGCTATGGCTGCCATAGCAGCAGGCAATAAGTCAGAAAGCTCAGCCTTTACTGGAATTGCCATTAATGCAGAATTAGTAATAGTTAAGTTAAAAACCGCAAAGGATTATTTAAGAGATTTCTATGGTATTAAAGAAGATGCGATCTGTTATCAGCAGAATGACATAATGCTTGGAGTTAAATATTTAATTGAAACCGCTCAAAGATTAAATATGCCTATAGCCATCTGTATGGGGTTAAGTTCTTCACAGGGAGCTCATGACGGTTATGACATCATGAGCAGGTATTTAACAGAGTGCGGTAATAACAACGGTGTTGGGATGGCAGTGGCTGTAGGAAATGAAGGCAACCAAGACCTTCATTTCCTTGAAATAAAACCGGCACAAGAGAAATACAGCCTGGCAGAGCTGAATGTAGGAAGTGATAACACGGACTTCACCATGGAATTGTGGACCTATATTCAGAATCCGCTGAGTCTTACTATTCTTTCACCTGATAATACAGCGGTTTCCCGTATTGATACTCTGCTTGCAGCAAGCCGAAACGGCAGAATAGATTCTGGAGATACCATTATTTATTATGACTTGTTTGGGAGCGAGGTATATTCACAGAAGAAGCTAATATTGCTTCGTTTCAAAAATACTTCAAAAGGGGTGTGGCGGTTTCAGATAGAAGAAGGAGTGGGTGTAGTATCCCTTTGTCATATCTGGCTTCCCATAAGGAACTTTCTGAAAGATGATATTTATTTTCTGAATCCGAATGCCAATACCACAATCTCAATGCCTGGAAATGCAACCCAGTTGATTACGGTTACATCTTATAATGCAATTGTGCTGACTCTGGCAGAAAGTGCTGGAAGAGGGTTTACTTCCAATAATGTTCCCAAGCCGGATATTGCTGCACCAGGGGAAAATATGATTGTTCCTATTTTGGAGGGAGGCTTCTATCCTTTGTCCGGAAGCGGGTTGGCAACAGCATTTACTGCTGGTATTTTGGCAGCAATACTGGAAGGCGGAGAGCTTCTTAATGTTACGGCTAAGATCAATACGCCCTTGCTGCGGTTTATCCTAACCTACTTAGCCAGAAGAGACTCTGATAAAGAATATCCTAACCCGGATTGGGGATATGGTTATATTGTATAAATATCTATAAAGGCGAAGTAGCTTAGCAAAGAACCAGAATTGTATAAATCTGTTTTACAGGAATGTAGAAGATGCTATAATAACTCATATAAGTTATCATAGCATCTTGATTAAAAAAAGCATTACAGGTCAATTACAAATATATGAAAATTATATATTATATAGAGTAAGGAGGTGCATTTATGGAAGCATGGAATTCTATTCAAAATACTATACAATATATTGAAAATAATCTTACCGAGAAAATAAATATAGAAGAGCTTGCCGGCGTGGCATATTTATCTCCTTTTTATTTTCAAAGGCTTTTTAACCGGTTAGTTGGAAAGCCGGTGATGGAATATGTAAAACTTCGTCGTCTGGCTGGTGCAGCTGATTATCTCAATGGAAATAAAGATAGCAGGATCAGTGAGACTGCCTATCTTTTTGGATTTGAGAATCATGAAACCTTTACTCGTGCCTTTAAGGCTGTCTATGGTATGACACCGGAAAATTACCGTGCTAATCCCCGTCCCTTAACACATTTTATTATGCCGGATATTTCATTGAATTATTATATGGTGGATGAAAATGTACCTTTAATATCCGACGGCATCACCCTGGAGGTAAGCAGATTTTATCTTTCTAAGTCCAGGAGCTTTATAGGATATAGTATCCAGAATCCCATGGGAGATGAACCTGGTGTGGATCTGCTTGGCGAGTTATGGGATAAGTTCCATGAGCACAAAGCTTCCATTCAAGGACTTAAAAGGAATGGACAGGAAGCAGGCGTCTCTTCGCCCGGCGAAAAGCAAGGTTTCTTTACTTATTTTACAG
>DJJW01000077.1:0-86021 GCA_002434335.1 Lachnoclostridium sp. UBA6558
GAAATTTCTCCTACTCGATTTTTGAAGCCTGTAAATGGCTGGATAATTTATCTTTTTCTGAGTAGCTATCATGTACAAATAGTAATAGTATAGATTACTATTACTATTTGTTTAGAATTTGTTCAGAATGAAAAGTTATAATTTATTTTACATAAGATGAAGATTATAACACTTTTACCATATTCCATAAGTGATAAGAAATTAAGCATCAGGTAGTACATAAGGGAATTATTTGTAGAGAAAAAGTGGATGATCAAAAAGACTTTTATATTCCAAGTAACTGTAAAAATATAAAGAAATAAGGAGGAAATGAATGAAGAATATGTTTCAGAAAATCAAGAAATTTTTAATTGTAATCTTGATTTTAAGTCTTATATCCAATATACCGCTTCAGGGATTTGGGTTAGGTAACGTAAAGGCAGAGCATAATCCGGATCTGGGAAATATATTTACCCAGGTGGTAATGACCAAGACTGCCAATCCTGAGGATTTGCTGCCTCTGGATAAACCGTTGGAAATTACAGAGAGTACTGAAGTGGGATTAATGTTTTACTGGAAAATCCCTGATGAGAAGGAATTGCTAAGTGGTGATTATGCCCAGGTTAAGATTCCGGAAGTGTTTAAGCCCATTGCAACTGCAACCGGTAATTTAATTGCTTCAGACAACAGTACAGTGATAGGTACCTTTATCTTTGATAAGGATACGGGATATCTTAAACTGCAATTTAACGAAGTCCTGCAAGACGGCGGAGAATATGAGGAAGAAAGAAGCGGAACAGTAGGAATCATGCTTAAGTTTGATCTTACGAAGTTTGAAGATGATACTACTCAGCTTGTTCAGTTTGAGTATATGGAGAGTTTGAATTTCAGCTTGACTGTTAAGCCTGCAAGCGGGACCAATCTTATAACAAAAACTGAAACTCATGAAGCTCTTAATGCCAAAGAAGTTACCTGGACGGTTGATGTGAACACTGCTCTTGAGGATATTGAAAATGCAATATTTAAGGATACCATACCCGCAGGCCTTCAGCTGATAGCAGACAGTGTTAAAATATATCCGCTTTCTGTAGGATATTACGGGGACTTGACTCCCGGTGCAGAAAGTCCGGTGACACCGGTGATTGAAGAAAATGGATTTTCTATTTCACTGGGGCAAATAAAGAGTAAAGCGTACCGAATAGTATACAAAACTAAGATTACCAGCTATGCGCAGACCGCATATACAAATAATGCGGTATTATATAACGGAGAGACAGAGCTTGACAGTGCTTCTAAAACCATTAATGGTTTTGTTCGCAGTGCCATGGTAGAGAAATTCGGAACAGTCAGCGGAACGGATGCCAAAACAGTACGTTGGGAAATCAATGTGAATAAAGCGGAATCCATTGTTACAGGAGCAGCTATACAGGAAGTAATATCTGATAATCAGACGATTAAGAATAATACCATAAAGGTATATAAACTCGTTAAAAGCGGCAGCACCTGGGGGCAGGGAGCTGAGGTGACAGCAGATATTAAGTTGCTTAATACTCTTGATGAAGATGGTAATCTGCAGTTCCCGATTACCTTAGGTGACTTAAAAGAAGGAGCCTATCGAATCGTATACGATGCTTCTGTAGCTTATGGTGAGAACTATTATTGGGAGGATAATAATTCTACCGTCCAGGCCAGTAATAAAGCAATTCTGACTGACAGTGGGGTATTTGCAGGAGAATCAGAAACCTCTGTTAATATAAACAGAAGCGAGCTGTTGTCGAAGACAGCAGCAGCGACAGTTAATTACTCTGTTAAGCAGATTAAATGGACTATCGTAGCAAACGCTGCGAATCATCCTATTAAAGGCGCTGTAGTGCACGACCAGCTGCCGGCCGGATTAACCTTGGTTGCCGGAAGTTTAACGGTAAAAGATTCAAAAGGAGCAACACCTGTTTTTACTTATAATTCTGGTGAAGACGGAAAGTTTACGATTAGTCTGGGAGATATCACATCTGCATATACCATAACCTATACAACTACGGTTGAGAAAGACTATTATGGTAAGGCCTTTAATAACAAGGCATGGCTGAGTGGTACAGGAACCGGAATAGGACCCGGAACTACGGAGGAATTGGCTAAGGACGTTTCTGTGGCTCCAACTATTGCAAATTCATACATAAAAGGAACCTTGGGAAGTAAAACCTATGATAGCATAACCTATGACGGTATTAATTATGATGCCAAAACCATGAGCTGGCAGATTACGGTTAAACCTGTAAAAAGAGATGTAACAGAATTAACCATAACAGATACTTTCCCCAAAAACGGAATGGTTTTCCTGAAAGATACCCTGAGATTGCAAAAAGGAACTGTTACAACACCCTTAGTTGAAGGAACAGATTATACGGTAGAGCCTGCAACCGGTCCGGATGAGGCGGCAGGTTACCAATACGGTTTTATATTGAAATTAAAAGGAACAGCCTGGTCGGGTGCAGATTATCATATTTATTATAAGACCACCTTCGATCAGAATACTCCGAATATTATTATAAATACAGATAAGACCTATGAAAACCAGGCAGTATTTTCAGGAAAAGCCGAAGAAGAGACCATAGATGATTTGTACACTGCTTCTTACGGATTATCTGATACAGCCTTTAACAATGGTAAAAAAGAAGGAACGCTCGACAGACAGAAAAGGGAAATAAGCTGGAAGATATATACCAACTATCTCTCGGTTGATAAAGGCAGTAATATAATAATAGAGGATACCTATGACAGCGGACAGCATCTCCTGGAAGATTCTTTTGTAGTAACAAAATATAAATTAGATGCTTCGGGAAATACCGTAAAGGATGGTACGGCACTGATTAAAGATACCGACTATACCCTGGAACCTTATGAGAATGGCCTTGGGTTTAAGGTTACCATTACGAAAAATCCTCAAGATCCTTATGTTATTGAGTATGTAACGAAGGTAGACGGACTTTCTAAAGCAAACTACGGCAATAAGGCTACTGTAACAAAAGGTGCCTCTTCTGCATCTTATGAAGCGAAGGTTTCTTATCCGGATTACAATAATTTTGTTGAGAAAGCGGCAACGGATGTAGATTCTAATATGAAGGTATACCCGGATGATGAAATTAACTGGAAAGTGGCAGTGAATAAGAGTCTTTCAGAAGTACAGAATGCAATATTTACTGACGTTATAAGCAGTGGTCATGTATATTTAAATGACAGCCTTAAAGTGTATAAAATCACTAATATAAACACTGGAACGAGAGAAATCGTGGACCCTGCCTCCGGTGAATATACCTTAATCAGTGTTGCAGGCAGCAGTGCAGGAGAATGGAACTTAACGGTTATCTTTAACGGTACGATAACTTCCAAGTATGAAATAGAGTATAAGACGGTAGTAACTGCTAAAACCGGAGTAATCAAAAATTCCGCAAAACTGACAGGAACCGGAGTATCAAAGACCAGCAGTGCCAATAATGGTTCAGGCTTCACAGTTACTCAAACAGCCTTTGGTACAGGTGGGGGTACCACCAATAAAGGTAAAATAACCATAAATAAAAGGGATAAGGATACGGGAGCTCTCATAACTTCCTCTAATGCTGAATTTGAGCTTTATTATTACCTGAATGGTGCAAAGACTGTTATCAGCGGAAGCAGTCAGCAGACGGCTAACGGCGTTCTTGTTTATCAGGGCTTATCTTACAGAACCTATTATTTAAGAGAACTGACAGCCCCCGGAGGTTATTATTCAAACAATACGGAATATGAAATAACAGTTAACTCCACAAATAAAAATATCGTAAAAGATATTGTTAATGAAGCAAAAAAAGGAATCAAGGTAGTTAAGGTCGATTTGGATCAAACCGGCAAGAAACTGAGCGGAGCCAAATTCAAACTTGTAAAGGTAGAGTCTGACAGTTCGGAAACTGTTATAGAAGAAAAAACCACCAATACAAATGGAGAGCTGCTGTTTAACGGACTAGAATATGGAAATTACAAGTTGATAGAAACAGCGGCACCAAACGGTTATCAGTTACCCATAGAGGTAGAATCAGAAGTTATTGAAATTAAATCTGAGACTGTGAATCCTTTGCTCTTTACAATAAAAAACGAAAGTAAAAAGTCCTTGAAGATAGTAAAAGAGGATAAGGATGTGAGCTCAAAGAAGCTATCTGGAGCCGTATTTAAGCTTTATGATTCTTCTAATCAGCAAATCGGTGATACCTACTCCAGTGACAGCAATGGAATATTAGTGATTCCAGGACTTGATAACGGTACCTACAAATTAGTTGAAATAACCCCGCCGGCTGGTTATCAGCTGCCGCAAAGATACAGAAACTACTATAGTAATAGATGCAGCCGCTGATCTATCTTCTGATGACAGCCTGGACAATGTAATTACGAAAGTTATTAAAAATGCATCACTCAAGACAATTAAAATTATCAAAGTTGATTCAGAGGAGCCTGGCAAGACACTTAAAGGAGCAGAATTCAAACTTTATGATGCAGACAATGTGCTTATAGGTACTTATACGACAGACAGCAAGGGTGAGATTATAATATCAGGACTGAAGGTCGGCAGCTACAGACTGGTTGAGACCAAAGCACCAGAAGGTTATAAACTCCCGGACGATCCGGTTACCTTTATTGAAATAACCCATGATACGGATTACGATACGATACTGCCTTCCATTGGTAATGAAATCTATCGTTCTATCAAGGTTATAAAGGTTGATGCAGAAGATGAAGGAACTGTATTAAAAAATGCAGAATTCGAGTTATGGAAAGACGGTAAAAAGGTAGAGGACAACATTAAGACAGATGATAATGGTATTGCTATTATTCCCAATCTGTTACTTGGTGATTATAAACTGATAGAGATCAATGCTCCGGAAGGGTATATAACACCAGCTGCCAATGAAACAGATATACAGATAAAGGTTGGTTCTCCTTTGCAGATATCAGTAACAGTAGAAAATGATATCCTCAGAACGCTGGTTATTCGCAAGCTGGACAGAGGTGATAAATCAAAATTACTGGAAGGCGCAGAGTTCACAGTAACAGCTCCGGATGGTACCATAGAAACCCTTAAGACCGGAAATGACGGAACGGCAGTTCTTACCGGGCTAAAGTTCGGGCAGTATCTGGTGAAGGAGACGAAAGCCCCTCAGGGGTATATATTGGATACCAGGACACATACAGTAATGATAGACAATACCAGTATTGAATTTACCCTTGAAGTGGAGAACCAGCTATACATACCTGATCCTATTATTATTACACCCGGACAGCCAGGCACACCAACCCCGACGCCAACCCCTATACCAACCCCGAGTGTGACTCCTGAACCAACCCCGACGCCAACCCCAACAATCAATCCGGAGCCAACCCCAACCAGGGAACCAGTTATTGAGATTACCCCGGAAAACACGCCAAAGGGTGGGAATATACCAGTACCTGATGGTGGTAAACCTTCAATAACGAAGAAACCAGACAACGGAAAAGCTACTGTTGATAAAGATGGAAATTGGAGTTATATACCGGATAAGGACTTCACGGGGAAAGATGTATTTACAATAGTAATAGAACATCCCGACGGAACGGAAGAGGAAGTACTCATAGAGATTGATGTAAATGAAATTCCCCGAGGCGGTGTCACGGGAGATTCTGAACCGGAAGAACCTGAAACAGAAGGAACTGCAACAGGAGTTAAGGTGCCTAAGACCGGAGAGGAGTTTCCTATTGGTTTGTTACCCGTTGCATTAATTGGTATTGCGGCTGGTGGTATCGCATTTATAAGAGGTAAGAAAAAAGAAGATATTGAATAAGAATTCCTAATAGTAATAAGCAAATGCCACTGATTGAAGCAGTAATCGTTGTCTCAATCAGTGGCATTGATTTTAAGAATAAATTCAAATAAGTTAGTAAAATAAGTTAGTATGATAAAACATTCTGTTTATCTACGTGTTGAAAGAAAAAATAAATCTAGTCAAATTTACTATACCAAATTATAACAACCTGTGTTATAATGTCGTCATAAGATATACGTCATATTTCTACAAAATATTTATTTTGAAACTTGTAGATGCTCGGTGCTTTCCACCGACAAAGGCAAAACCAGTGAAAGCTGGTGACGCAAAGCTAGAGGGCCTTAACTTATGCAGAGCATAAGCTGGCAGCCAGTTACCGAAAGGGGAGTTTTTTGTGTATAATTTTTTAAGAAAAAGTTTATTGTTTGTATTAATAGCAGTATTTTTAATAAGTGCAGCAGGATATTCCATAACTGCACAGGCGGCTGATTCTTTTCTTGATAAAAGTGAAATAGAAAAAGGAATCGTAACAGTAAACTACAAAATAGATGCAAAGACTATTGCTAAAGTAAGAGTAAGCAAAAAAGGCACTCAATACATATATGATCTGAAAGATGGAATGAAGCTTCCTCTTCAATCCGGAAACGGAAGCTATACAATTGAGATTCTTCTTAATGTTGAAGGTAATAAGTATCGTAAGGCAGCGGAGGAAACGGTAGAATACATAACTGATAACGGTAAATCAATCTATCTTCAAAGCAACGCTGTTGTTAACTGGCAGTCAGATATGAAGGCAGTTGCAAAAGCAGAGAAACTAACGGAAAATGCTAAAACGGATTCAGCAAAAGTGCTGGCAATTTATAATTATATAGTTAAGAATGTTAAGTATGACATGAAGAAAGCCCGTACGGTAGAAGCTGGTTATATCCCTTCTGTTAATGATATATTTAAATCAAATCTCGGAATCTGCTATGACTATTCCGTATTGTTCGCCTCAATGTTGAGAAGCGTTGGAGTACCCGTTAAAGTGTTAATGGGAACCTCATCCGATGTAACAGAGTATCATTCCTGGAATCAGGTATATTTAAGCGATAAGAAATCCTGGATTCTCGTAGATACAACCCTCGATGCCGGAACAGCAGCAAAGACTATCGGTGCCCTTTCAAAAGATGATGGACATTATTCAGCAGACAGACAATATTAACTGGTATTGATTAATAAATTTCTTCTTTCTTCCTATAATAATATATTGAAAAAGAGTACTGCGGATAAATTACCTCTATTTGCAGATACTCTTTTTTATTGGAAAAAAAGATCTGAATAAATTGTTGGAAAAAAATAAAAAAATCTAAAAAAACCGCTTGCATTATTGATTTTACTATAGTATAATTAGTACTGCTGTGACATTGATAGCGTAGAAACGTGAGGTTGCTACATACATATGTAGGTTTTCCGTGGAGCGAATGTCAAGTTATGAAACTGGCGACAAGTCACTGTACAAATTAAGATTCTGCGATTCTGAGCAGATTCGTGTGAGTTACCCTTAAGGGATCGGCTTCCTAGCTTTGGTGAGCCTTTTAAGGACCTTATGAACGGGACACACACGGCCAAGTGTACAGTCACCGCTTGTCGTACTGCTATTAAGTGCGAAAAGGAGGCGACTTTTTTTATGGCAAGTCAAGTAATGAGGATTACATTGAAAGCGTATGATCATCAGTTAATCGATCAGTCAGCTGCGAAAATCATCGAGACTGTAAAAAAGACAGGATCAAAGGTGAGTGGACCCGTACCCCTACCTACTAAGAAGGAAGTAGTTACAATTCTTAGAGCGGTACACAAATACAAGGATTCAAGAGAGCAGTTCGAGCAGAGAACTCACAAGAGATTAATCGATATCATCACACCTACACAGAAAACGGTAGATTCTTTATCTAGATTAGAAATGCCTGCCGGTGTGTACATCGACATCAAGATGAAAACAAAGTAATCAAACAACAAAAGTAATGGAAATCCTTTAGGGTTTATATATAGGGAAGGGTTCACAGGAACCCGCACCAAGGTAGACCATCTAGGATGATTGCACGCAGTACAATGCACATGGTGCAGCTGTTACATGGTGTAATCCGCTGTAGATTAAACAGGAGGTGCAAGAAATGAAAAAAGCAATATTAGCTACAAAAGTCGGAATGACTCAGATTTTCAATGAAAACGGAAGCCTTATTCCCGTTACTGTATTACAGGCAGGACCTTGCGTGGTAACACAGGTTAAAACAGTTGAAAATGACGGATATGCAGCTGTTCAGGTTGGATACGGCGACATCCGTGAAGTATTAGTAAACAAGCCTAGAAAAGGACACTTTGCAAAAGCAGGTGTTGCAAACAAAAAACATCTTAAAGAGTTCAAGTTTGAGAATGCTGCTGATTACACAGTAGGACAAGAAATCAAAGCTGACATCTTCGCAGAAGGTGACAAGATTGATGCTACTGCTAAATCAAAAGGTAAGGGATTCCAAGGTGCAATTAAGAGATATGGTCAGTCCAGAGGACCTATGGCTCACGGTTCCAAATTCCACAGACATGCCGGTTCCAACGGTGCTGCTACAACACCCGGACGTGTATTCAAGGGTAAGCACATGCCTGGACACATGGGTCATGTAAAAGTAACAGTTCAGAATTTGGAAGTTGTAAAAATTGATGCTGATAAGAACATTATTTTAGTAAAAGGTGCTGTACCAGGACCTAAGAAATCTTTAGTAATGTTAAAGAATACCGTAAAGGCAAACTAGAAGCTTTGAGAAAGGAGGACGACACAGATGGCAAACGTATCTGTTTATAATATGGAAGGCAAAGAAGTTGGTTCTATCGAACTTAACGATGCAGTCTTCGGAGTAGAAGTTAACGATCATTTAGTTCATATGGCAGTTGTTCAGCAGCTGGCTAATAAACGTCAGGGTACACAGAGCGCCAAAACCCGTGCAGAAGTAAGCGGTGGCGGAAGAAAACCCTGGAGACAGAAGGGAACCGGTCATGCAAGACAGGGTTCAACAAGATCACCTCAGTGGAAGGGCGGCGGTATTGTATTCGCTCCCAAGCCCAGAGATTATTCCTTCAAAATGAACAAGAAAGAGAAGCAGCTTGCTCTTAAATCTGCTTTAACTTCCAGAGTAGAAGAGAAGAAGATCTTAGTATTAGATGAATTAACATTCAGCGGAATCAAGACCAAAGAATTCGTTAAGGTTCTTGATAACTTAAAAGTAAATAAAGCACTGGTAGTTCTTGGCGAAAAGGATGAGAAAGTAGTTCTCTCTGCAAGAAATATCCCCACTGTGCTTACAGCAATTCCTGGAACCATCAATGTATTTGATATCTTAAAGTATGATACACTGGTACTCACCAAGGATGCGGTGGCAAAAATTGAGGAGGTGTACGCATAATGGCTGATTTAAAATTTTATGATGTGATTTTAAAACCGATCATAACGGAAAAGAGTATGAACTCTATGTCCGAAAAGAAATACACTTTCTCTGTAGCACCCAGCGCTACAAAGAATCAGATTAAAGAAGCGGTTGAGAAAATGTTCGCAGGAACAAAGGTTGTTAGTGTTAACACTATGAACCTTGACGGAAAGAACCGCAGACGTGGAAATACTTCCGGTAAGACATCTAAGGTTAAGAAGGCTATCGTTCAGTTAACTGCTGACAGCCCTGAAATCGAGATTTTCTCCGGACTGTAAGAAACAAAGCAACAGATTATGGTGTTTATTCGCCGATAACAGAATAAAATAAATGCTCGAAAGGAGTGCAAAAGATGGGAATTAAAAAGTTTAACCCATATACACCTTCCAGAAGACATATGACCTCATCTGATTTTTCAGAAATTACAACATCTACACCTGAGAAATCTTTAGTTGTTTCCTTAAACAAAAATGCAGGTCGTAACAATCAGGGAAAAATTACAGTAAGACATCAGGGCGGCGGCTCTAGAAAAAAATATAGATTAGTGGATTTTAAGAGAAGAAAAGACGGAGTACCTGCAAAGGTCCTGACTATCGAATATGATCCTAACAGAACAGCGAACATTGCATTAATCTGCTATGCTGACGGAGAGAAATCCTACATCCTTGCTCCTAACGGATTACAGGTTGGAACAACACTGATGAATGGTGAGACAGCAGAAATCAGAGTAGGAAACTGCTTACCTCTTCAGAACATTCCCGTTGGTACACAGATTCACAATATTGAGTTATATCCCGGTAAAGGCGGCCAGTTAGTTCGTTCAGCAGGTAACTCTGCACAGTTAATGGCGAAAGAAGGCAAATATGCAACACTTCGTCTTCCCTCCGGTGAAATGAGATTAGTTCCTATCATCTGCCGTGCAACCATCGGACAGGTAGGTAACATCGATCACGAGTTAATTAACATCGGTAAAGCCGGACGTAAACGTCATATGGGTATCAGACCTACAGTCCGCGGTTCCGTTATGAATCCTAACGACCATCCTCATGGTGGTGGTGAAGGTAGAACTGGTATTGGTCGTCCGGGTCCTGTTACGCCTTGGGGTAAACCTGCTCTTGGCTTAAAGACCAGAAAGAACAATAAACAGTCTAACAAGATGATTGTAAGAAGAAGAGACGGTAAAACTGTTAAATAAATAAGGAGGTTAAACCTATGGCTCGTTCATTAAAAAAAGGACCTTTCGCTGATGAGCATTTACTGAAAAAAGTTGATGCAGTGATTAAAACAGGCGATAAATCTGTAATTAAGACATGGTCACGTCGTTCAACGATTTTCCCTCAGATGCTTGGACTCACCATTGCTGTACATGATGGCAGAAGACATGTGCCTGTATATGTTACAGAAGATATGGTTGGCCACAAGTTAGGTGAATTTGTTGCAACCAGAACTTATAGAGGACACGGAAAAGACGAAAAGAAATCAAAGAGATAAAGTAACTTTGAATTGAAAGGAGGTTTCATCCATGGCGAAAGGACATAGATCCCAGATAAAGAGAGAAAGAAATGAGAAGAAGGATACAAGACCGAGAGCAAAGGTTTCTTATGCAAGAGTATCCGTTCAGAAAGCTTGTTTCGTTTTAGACGCCATTCGCGGTAAAGATGTTGAATCAGCTCTTGGTATTTTAGCTTATAATCCCAGATATGCTTCAACTGTAATAGATAAAGTTTTAAAATCAGCAATTGCTAACGCAGAGAATAACAACAATATGGATGTGAGCAAGTTATATATACAGGAGTGCTACGCAAACCAGGCTCCTACAATGAAAAGAATCAGACCTAGGGCACAGGGAAGAGCTTACAGAATCTTAAAGAGATTAAGCCACATCACTGTTGTACTAAATGAAAGATAAGGAGGGCAATAATGGGACAGAAAGTTAATCCTCATGGTTTAAGAGTCGGAGTTATTCATGACTGGGATTCAAGATGGTATGCAGAAGCTGACTTTGCAGATAACTTAGTAGAAGACTACAATATCAGAACATACCTGAAAAAGAAATTATACAGTGCGGGTATTTCAAAAATTGAAATCGAGCGTGCTTCTGACCGTTTAAAGGTTATTATCTTTACAGCTAAACCCGGTGTGGTTATCGGTAAGGGCGGACAGGAAATCGAGAAATTAAAGACTGAAATCCAGAAGTTCACAACTAAGAAATTGATGGTTGACATCAAAGAAATCAAAAAGCCGGATGTAAATGCTCAGTTAGTAGCTGAAAACATTGCTGCTCAGCTTGAGAACCGTATATCTTTCAGAAGAGCAATGAAAACAACTATGGCAAGAACCATGAGAGCAGGCGCTAAGGGTATTAAAGCCGCTGTTGCTGGTCGTCTTGGCGGTGCTGATATGGCTCGTACAGAATTCTACAGTGAAGGAACTATTCCGTTACAGACATTACGTGCGGATATTGATTATGGATTTGCAGAAGCAGACACCACTTTTGGTAAATTAGGCGTTAAAGTATGGATTTATCAAGGTGAAGTACTTCCCACAAAGGCAAAAAAGGAAGGGAGCGATAAATAATGTTAATGCCAAAAAGAGTAAAACGCCGTAAACAGTTCCGTGGCTCCATGGCAGGAAAGGCAACAAGAGGTAATACTATCTCTAACGGCGAATTTGGTCTGGTATCATTAGAACCAGCTTGGATAAAATCAAACCAAATCGAAGCAGCCCGTATCGCGATGACACGTTACATCAAGCGTGGCGGTAAAGTTTGGATTAAAATATTCCCCGATAAGCCAGTAACAACTAAACCTGCTGAAACTCGAATGGGTTCCGGTAAAGGATCTTTAGAGTACTGGGTAGCTGTTGTTAAACCGGGCCGCGTAATGTTCGAAATCGCAGGCGTTCCGGAAGAAACCGCAAGAGAAGCTTTAAGACTTGCAATGCACAAACTTCCCGTTAAGTGCAAAATAGTTTCTCGCGCAGATTTAGAAGGAGGTGCGGGCAGTGAAAACTAGTAAATTTTTAGAAGATTTAAAAGTAAAAACAGCAAGTGAGCTGAACGACGAATTAGTAGCTGCTAAAAAGGAACTTTTCAACTTAAGGTTCCAGAACGCAACAAACCAGCTGGATAATACAAGCCGTATCAAAGATGTCAGAAAGAATATTGCTAGAATCCAGACAGTTATTTCTGAAAAAGCAAAAGCATCCAACTAATATAAATATGATATCAATGCTCCCAGAGGTTATGTGAAAAAAAGAAAGTTTTCACTGGGTGTGAAAATTAAAACCGAATTTCACTTTTTATCTAGGCAGTACTGCAAGCGAGCTGGCGGTATGCGCGGGTGTTATTGGGAAAGGAGAATTGTTGTGGAAAGAAATCTGAGAAAAGTTCGTACCGGTAAGGTAGTAAGTGATAAAATGGACAAAACAATCACCGTAGCTGTAATTGATCACGTTAAACATCCTTTATACAACAAGATCGTAAAAAGAACTTATAAGTTAAAGGCTCATGATGAGAACAATGAGTGCGGTATTGGAGATAGAGTTAAAGTTATGGAAACAAGACCTTTATCCAAGGATAAGAGATGGAGACTTGTTGAAGTTATCGAAAAAGCTAAATAATGCGATTCTGAAAGGAGTAAGGTCATGATACAACAGGAATCAAGACTTAGAGTTGCTGATAATACCGGTGCAAAAGAATTACTCTGCATCAGGGTACTTGGCGGATCAACAAGAAGATACGCTAACATCGGCGATGTTATTGTTGCCAGCGTTAAAGATGCAACACCAGGCGGTGTTGTAAAAAAAGGTGACGTTGTAAAAGCTGTTGTTGTTCGTAGTGTAAAAGGTGCTCGTCGTAAAGACGGTTCCTACATCAAATTTGATGAGAACGCAGCTGTTATCATAAAAGAAGACAAAAATCCCAAAGGAACACGTATTTTCGGACCTGTTGCCAGGGAATTAAGAGAAAAACAGTTCATGAAGATCGTTTCATTAGCACCAGAAGTACTATAAGGAGGTGGAAACCTGTGTCAATGTTAAAAATCAAAAAGGGAGATAACGTGAAAGTTATCACCGGTAAAGATAAAGGCAAAGAAGGTAAAGTAGTTGCTGTTGTAGACGGAAAAGTACTGATTGAAGGCGTAAACATGATTACAAAACATGCAAAAGCTAATCAGGCTAATCCCAAGGGCGGAATCGTACATCAGGAGGCTCCTATCGATGCTTCTAACGTAATGTACGTTCACAAGGGAAAGACTACAAGAATCGGATTTACTACAGTTGAAGGTAAAAAAGGTTCCAAAAAAGTACGTATCGCTAAAGTAAATGGCGACGTTATTGACTAATTCTAAGAGAGGAGGTCCCATAAGTTGACTAGATTAAAAGAACAATATTTGAACGAAATCGTAGCTGGAATGGAAAAGAAATTCGGTTACAAAAACACACTGGAAGTACCCAAATTAAACAAGATTGTTATTAATATGGGTGTCGGCGAAGCAAAGGAAAACTCCAAGCTTTTAGATGCTGCCATTAAAGATATGGAAACAATCGCTGGACAGAAAGCTGTTGTAACCAAAGCTAAGAAATCCGTAGCTAACTTTAAACTCAGAGAAGGCATGCCTATCGGTTGCAAAGTTACCTTAAGAGGAGATAAGATGTATGAGTTCGCTGATCGTCTTATTAACCTTGCACTCCCTCGCGTTCGTGACTTTAGAGGTGTAAGCGCAAACTCATTTGACGGAAGAGGAAACTATGCTCTCGGTATTAAAGAACAGGTTATTTTCCCTGAAATCGAATATGATAAAATTGACAAAGTCAGAGGTATGGACATTATTTTCGTTACTACTGCCAAGACTGATGAAGAAGCTCGTGAATTATTGACATTATTCGGTATGCCATTCAAAAAATAGTTAGGAGGGAATTTCATGGCTAAAACGTCTATGAAAATTAAGCAGCAACGTACCCAGAAGTTTTCTACCAGGGAGTACAACCGCTGCAGAATCTGTGGCCGTCCACATGGTTATTTAAGAAAATACGGAATTTGCAGAATCTGCTTCCGTGAATTAGCATATAAGGGACAAATACCAGGCGTTAAAAAAGCAAGCTGGTAATTAAAAGGAAGGAGGCAAACGACATGACAATGAGCGATCCTATTGCAGATATGCTTACAAGAATCCGCAATGCCAACACTGCAAAACATGATACAGTAGATATCCCTGCTTCTAAAATGAAGGTAGCGATAGCTGATATCCTTTTAAAAGAAGGTTATATCAGAAAGTATGATATTGAAGAAGTAGATGGTTTCAAAAACATCCATGTTACATTAAAATATGGTAAAGATAAAAATGTTAAGATCATTACTGGTCTTAAGAGAATTTCCAAACCCGGACTTCGCGTTTATGCTAATACTGAGGAACTTCCTAAGGTACTTGGAGGACTTGGTGTTGCAATAATATCCACCAATAAAGGTGTTGTAACCGATAAGGAAGCAAGAAAATTAAATGTAGGCGGCGAAGTACTGGCATTTGTTTGGTAATCAGCTGAATAAACTACCCCCTTTTACCCGTTTTGCTGACAAAGCGGGGAAAAATTATGTTAACAATAAATATACTTCCTGCTGTATTATCCTGATGAAACAGGATGTCAGCCAAGAAGTAATAAAATTATAGGAGGTGCGGGCATGTCACGTATAGGAAGAATGCCTATCGCTGTACCAGCTGGTGTAACCGTTGATATAGCAGAAAATAATAAAGTGACTGTAAAAGGTCCTAAGGGAACACTGGAAAGAGTGTTACCTGCTGAAATGGATATTAAACTTGAAGGTTCTGAGATTATTGTAACAAGACCGAATGACTTAAAGAAAATGAAATCTTTACACGGTCTTACAAGAACACTGGTTAACAATATGGTAACTGGTGTAACTGCCGGATATGAGAAAGTACTTGAAGTAAACGGTGTTGGTTACAGAGCTGCTAAATCCGGAAAGGAATTAACTTTAACACTTGGATATTCACATCCCGTAGTTATGGTTGATCCTGAAGGTATTGAGTCAGTATTAGAAGGACAGAACAAGATTACAGTTAAAGGTATAGATAAAGAAAAAGTCGGACAATACGCTGCTGAAATCAGAGATAAGAGAAGACCTGAACCTTACAAAGGTAAAGGTATTAAGTATGCTGATGAAGTTATCAGACGTAAAGTTGGTAAGACTGGTAAGAAATAATTGGAGGTGAAATAAAAATGGTTAGTAAAGAAGCAAGATCCAAAGTTCGTGTAAATAAACATAGAAAATTACGTAATCGTTTTTCCGGAACTCCTGAAAGACCGCGTCTTGCTGTGTTTAGAAGTAATACCCATATGTACGCTCAGATTATTGACGATACCGTAGGTACTACTTTAGTATCAGCTTCCACCCTTCAAAAGGATGTTAAGGCTGAACTTGAAAAGACAAATGACGTAGCTGCAGCAGCATATTTAGGAACTGTTATTGCAAAGAAAGCAGTTGAAAAAGGCATTAAATCTGTTGTCTTTGATAGAGGCGGTTTTATATATCAGGGTAAAGTTAAAGCATTAGCAGAAGCAGCAAGAGAAGCTGGTCTGGAATTCTAAGCGAGGAGGGAAACACATGAAACGTACAATCGTTGATGTTGATCAACTGGAGTTAGTAGAAAAAGTAGTATCCATTAAACGTGTTACGAAAGTAGTAAAAGGTGGACGTAACTTCCGCTTTACAGCTTTAGTAGTAGTTGGTGATAAAAACGGCCATGTCGGAGCAGGTCTTGGAAAAGCAACAGAAATACCTGAAGCTATCCGTAAAGGAATTGAAGATGCCAAGAAGAAATTAATCTCATTCCCTATTGATGAAAATGGAAGTGTTCCTCATGACTATACAGGAAAATTCGGAGGCGCTACAGTACTCTTAAAGCGTTCACCAGAAGGTACCGGAATTATTGCTGGTGGTCCTGCACGTAACGTTCTTGAGCTTGCTGGTTTTAAGAACATTCGTACAAAATCACTTGGTTCCAATAACAAGCAGAACGTAGTTTTGGCAACAATCGAAGGATTAAGTCACTTAAGAACTCCTGAGGAAGTGGCTAAACTCCGTGGTATCACTGTAGAAGAGTTGTTAGGCTAGGAGGTGCCCAAGATGGCAGAGAAATTAAAAGTAACTTTAGTAAAGTCTACAATCAGTTCTATCCCTAAGCATAAGAAAACAGTGGAAGCATTAGGCCTTAGAAAGCTCCACAAAACGGTAGAATTACCCAACAATGAATGTGTTAGAGGTATGGTTGATCAGGTAAGACATTTAGTAAAGGTAGAAGAGATATAATTCCCAAGAAAGTAAGGAGGTGTACTAGATGAATTTATCAGAATTAAGACCGGCAGAAGGCTCCAAGCAAAGCGGAAATTTCAGAAAAGGCCGTGGACATGGTTCAGGTAATGGTAAAACTGCAGGTAAAGGACATAAAGGACAGAAGGCACGTTCCGGCGCACCCAGAGTAGGTTTCGAAGGTGGTCAGACTCCTTTTATCAGAACCTTACCTAAGAGAGGTTTTACAAACAGAAATACAAAAGAAATCGTAGCAATCAACGTAGACAGACTGAATGTTTTTGAAGATGGTTCTGTAGTTACTATCGCGACTTTAATCGAGACCGGTATCGTTAAGAACCCCAGAGATGGTGTTAAGATCCTAGGAAATGGAGAACTTACTAAGAAGCTTGACGTAAAAGTATCTGCATTCAGCGAATCTGCTGCAGAGAAAATTAAAGCTCTTGGTGGAAATGCTGAGGTGATTTAGGAGATGTTTAAAACAATCCGAAATGCTTTTAAGATTAAAGATATAAGAAATAAGTTAGTGTTTACTTTTATTGCATTAATTATCGTAAGACTTGGCTCTCAGCTCCCTGTACCAGAAATAAACAGGGAGTATTTCGCCCAATGGGTTTCGGGCCAGACTTCTTTAGGTTTCTTTGATACTTTAACTGGTGGTTCTTTTACTCAGATGTCAATATTTGCTCTGAATATTACACCTTATATTACATCCTCAATCATAATGCAGCTCCTTACCATTGCAATTCCTAAGTTAGAGGAAATGCAAAAAGATGGAGAAGACGGAAGAAAGAAGATTGCTGAATTTACACGTTACCTGACAGTTGTCTTAGCACTGGTTGAATCTATTGCTATGGCTGTCGGTTTTGGTAATTCAGGTTTATTAATCGGTGGATTAACTTTTGCTAATGTAGTAATCGTTGTTGCAGCTTTAACTGCAGGATCTACCTTCCTTATGTGGTTAGGTGAGAGAATTACGGAAAAAGGCGTTGGAAATGGTATCTCAATAATCCTTTTAGTCAATATCGTAGCCAAATTACCTAGTGATTTTACTAATCTTTTCAGAACATTCGTAACAGGTGCTTCCAGTGTTATCAATGGTATCCTTGGAACTGTTATCATTGTTCTGGTTACAGTATTTGTAATTGTATTTGTAGTTTTACTGCAGAGCGGACAGAGAAAAATCCCTGTTCAGTATGCAAAAAAAGTACAAGGCAGAAAAATGATAGGTGGACAATCCTCTCATATTCCTTTAAAAGTTAATACTGCAGGTGTTATTCCGGTAATTTTCGCTGGATCTATTATGCAGTTCCCTATTGTTGTATCATCTTTCTTTGATGTACATCCGGCAAGAGCATATTTCTGGCCTAAAGTATTATACTTATTAAATCAGAATAACTGGTGTAACTTTAAGAGCTTTGGTGAGTTCAAATACACACTTGGCTTACTTATTTACATTGTTTTAATTATCTTCTTCGCTTACTTCTATACTTCAATTACTTTCAATCCACTTGAAGTATCCAACAATATGAAGAAGCAGGGCGGTTTTATCCCGGGTATTCGTCCCGGTAAGCCCACAGCGGAATACCTTACAAAAGTAGTAAATAACGTTATTTTAATCGGTGCAATTGGTTTAACTATCGTGTCTGTAGTTCCTATATTCTTCTCAGGAAGCTTCAATGCACAGGTAACCTTTGGCGGAACATCTATCATCATTATCGTTGGTGTTGTTCTTGAGACCATGAAGCAGATCGAATCCCAGATGTTAGTACGTCATTACAAGGGATTCTTAAATGATTAATAAAATACAGATAAACTGCAGGCGGGGCACAGCCCCGCCATTTGCAGATTGCTTTTCGAAGGGAGTTTACAAAAATGAAGATTATTATGTTAGGCGCACCTGGCGCAGGTAAAGGAACACAGGCTAAGAGACTCGCTGAAAAATTTACTATTCCTCATATATCAACAGGCGATATTTTCAGAGCGAATATCAAGAATGGTACAGAGCTTGGAAAGAAAGCCAAAGGCTATATGGATCAGGGACTTTTAGTACCCGATGAACTTGTAGTTGATTTAGTAGTGGACCGTATCAAGCAGGCAGACTGCGAGAAGGGATACATCCTTGATGGTTTCCCCAGGACTATTCCACAGGCAGAAGCACTGGATAATGCTTTAAAAGCAATCAATGAGAAGGTAGATTTTGCTGTCAATGTGGAAGTACCTGACAGTGATATTGTTAGCAGAATGTCCGGAAGAAGAGCTTGCTTAAATTGTGGTGCTACTTATCATGTTGTTACTATTCCTACCAAAGTAGAGGGTATCTGTGATACTTGCGGCAGCGAAATCGTCTTAAGAGAGGATGACAAGCCTGAGACAGTATTAAAACGTCTTGAGGTATATCATAATCAGACACAGCCTTTAATTGATTATTACACCAAGCAGGGAATCTTAAAAGAAGTTGACGGAAGAAAGAATATGACTGATACTTTCGAAGATATCTTAAATGTCCTTGGAAAGTAAAGATATAAATTAGATTTCTTTTTCTTATTTCTGAGAATAAGGTATTGTATAGGTAAGTATTTTATATCTGGAAGAGGAAAAAGCAAAGATTTAATTTATGTAGCTTATTAAATGATAGAACAGATGCAGGGAGTGATATTATGTCAGTTACAATAAAATCAGAGAGAGAAATAGAATTAATGCGTGAAGCGGGAAAGATTCTGGCGGCTGTTCATGAAGAGCTGAGAGAGTTCATTCAACCGGGGATCACAACTCTGGATATTGATAAAAAGACCAGGGAATTAATTAAAGGTTATGGTTGTATTGCATCCTTTCTTAATTATAATGGTTATCCTGCATCTGTCTGTGTTTCCGTAAATGAGCAGGTGGTTCATGGAATCCCCTCCAAGGGAAGAATATTAAACAATGGAGATATTGTAAGCTTGGATGCAGGTGTGATATATAAAGGATATCATTCGGATGCCGCAAGAACCTGGGCAGTGGGTGAAATTACGGAAGATGCAAAAGAACTCATACGGGTAACGCAACAAAGTTTTTTTGAGGGGATTAAATATGCAAAACCTGGCAATCATTTAAATGATATATCCTCTGCGATTCAAAACTATGTGGAGTCTTTTGGGTTTTCGGTTGTTAGAGACCTTGTAGGACACGGCATCGGTACTAAGCTACATGAAGACCCGCAGATTCCAAACTTTGCGCAGAAAAGAAGAGGAATCAGACTGGAGCCGGGAATGACCTTCGCCATAGAACCTATGGTAAATGCAGGACGGCCTGAAGTTTACTGGGAAAGCGATGACTGGACAGTTGTAACGGAAGACAGATCCCTGTCGGCACATTATGAGAACACCATTCTGATTACAGAGGGTGAGCCGGAAATATTCTCTTTAAAATAAAGCAGGAATAACGGAGCCGTAAAAGTGGATTATATGATTGGCAGAGGTGCAATATCCACCGCAGGACATGATATCGGTAAATGCTATGTCATATGCAGCGCAGACGATGAATATGTTTATCTAGTGGATGGTATTGCCAGAAACATAAAGAACCCAAAGAAAAAAAACAAAAAGCATATCAAATGCATTGAAGGAACTGAAAATCTCCTTCCACGCATCAATGATCAAAACATAATTACCCGGAATGAAGATATCAAAAGAGCAATTAAAACTTACAGTAAGATATATAAAGGGGTTATACCCTGGTAATCTGTTGTATTTCTTCAAATTTATGGAGGTGACTTAATGTCCAAATCAGATGTAGTTGAAATTGAAGGAACCGTTATTGAGAAATTACCCAATGCTATGTTCCAGGTAGAACTGGAAAATGGCCATCGCGTACTGGCTCACATCAGCGGAAAACTACGTATGAACTTTATTAAAATCGTACCCGGCGACAAAGTAACTTTAGAATTATCTCCCTATGATTTAACTAAAGGAAGAATTATCTGGAGAGATAAATAAAATACTAAAATTTACTTGATTTTTCTTCTGTCATTTGTTATAATGATAGACGGACTTTTTTTGAAAGGAGTGAATTACTGTGAAGGTAAGGTCATCAGTAAAACCCATCTGCGAAAAGTGCAAGATTATAAAGAGAAAGGGAAGTATCAGAGTAATCTGCGAGAATCCCAGACACAAACAAAGACAAGGCTAATAATCAGTTAGGGGCTGCGAATGCGGCATAACTGTTTTATATAAGGCGTTTACAGGATAATTCATCAGATGGTATCTTTGATATATCAAACTGTGAAGTATAACCGTTCGTTCTAAGGAATTGCCGGTTAAGATTTATCAGGAAGCTTATCTGATAGGTTTTCATGTAAACGACAATATATAGTTCTTGCTTTCTGTGATACAATCTGCTTTTTTGCAATTGTGATATTGTGGGTAAATCAAAATGGTTTATCTTGAAATCTATGGGGTTTCAGCGGATTAACCTTAGGGTTAGTCTGTCACAATTTAAAGCGGCTGCGCAATGAAACACCAGGTGGTGTTGTTTATTGCAAAATATCATTTTATTATTGAAAATGTTACAAAATCAGCTTCCAGGGATATAAGGAACGGGTATGCATTTCACCATATATCAGATATTCTGTTATATGATACTTTTTTCATCCTGCCGGAGCAACCTTAAAAAACAACGGAGGTGTAATACGCACATGGCTCGTATCAGTGGTGTAGATTTACCAAGAGAGAAACGTGTAGAAATCGGTCTTACTTATGTTTATGGTATCGGCAGAGTAAGTTCTAACCGTATTTTAAAAGAAGCAAATGTTAATCCTGACACACGCGTTAGAGATTTAACAGACGAAGAAGTTGGCAGAATTCGTGATATTATTGATGCAACTCAGACAGTTGAAGGTGATTTACGTAGAGAGATCGCTCTTAATATCAAGAGACTTCAGGAAATTGGATGCTACAGAGGTATCCGTCATAGAAAAGGCCTTCCTGTTCGTGGACAGAAGACTAAGACTAACGCTAGAACAAGAAAAGGTCCTAAGCGTACAGTTGCTAATAAGAAGAAATAATATTATCCAGTTACTACGAGAAATTCTTAGAATTTCAAGTTCTGTAACGACAAGGTATGCATTTGCTGTATAGCAGCAAAGGTATAAACCGCTCGTAAGAACCGCAGTGGCTGAATAGTCACGGAATAAGGTAATTAAAATCCAACAGGAGGGTTTGTTAAATGGCTAAGAAAATAGCAAAAAAAGTGACTAAGAAACGTGTTAAGAAAAACGTTGATCGTGGACAGGCACATATCCAGTCATCTTTTAACAATACAATTGTTACTCTGACAGATGCAGAAGGCAACGCTCTTTCATGGGCCAGCGCCGGTGGTTTAGGCTTTAGAGGTTCCAGAAAGTCAACTCCCTATGCAGCACAGATGGCAGCTGAAACAGCAGCAAAGGCAGCTTTAGTTCATGGTTTAAAAACAGTTGACGTAATGGTTAAAGGTCCCGGATCAGGAAGAGAAGCAGCAATTCGTGCACTTCAGGCTTGCGGCATTGAAGTAACAAGTATCAAGGATGTCACACCGGTTCCTCATAACGGCTGTAGACCACCTAAACGCAGAAGAGTCTAATAGAGGAGGTAAGTAACAATGGCAAGAGACATGGGTCCTGTATTAAAAAAATGTAGAACACTCGGACTTGAACCGTCTGTTTTAGGAATTGATAAGAAGTCCAACAGAACTTCTTCCAGAGCAGGAAAAAAAGTTAGTGAATACGGTACACAGTTAAGGGAAAAACAGAAAGCTAAGTTTATCTATGGCGTTCTGGAGAAACCTTTCAGAAATAACTTTGATAAAGCAAAGAAAATGAAAATCGGTACTACCGGTGAGAACCTGATGATTCTTCTTGAGCTCAGACTGGATAACGTAGTTTTCCGTTTAGGCTTTGGCAGAACCAGAAGCGAAGCAAGACAGATTGTTGATCACAAGCACGTTTTAGTTAACGGCAAGTGCATCAATATTCCTTCCTATTCAGTAAAAGCAGGAGACGTTATTGAAATCAAAGAGAAATTCAAGAGCGCTCAGAGATATAAAGATGTATTAGAAGTAACAGCTGGCAGACTTGTTCCAGCATGGCTTGAAGCAGATCATGAGTCCCTTAAAGGAACTGTAAAAGAACTGCCTTCAAGAGATCAAATTGATGTTCCGGTAAATGAAGTGCTTATCGTCGAGTTGTATTCTAAGTAATCATTAATCGTATCATAATAACCCAAAAGGAGGGTCCTATTGTGTTTGATTTTGAGAAACCAAAAATTGAAATTGCAGAAATTTCTGAAGATAAAAAATTTGGACGTTTTGTAGTAGAACCTTTGGAACGAGGATACGGTACAACCTTGGGCAATTCTTTACGTAGAATTATGCTTTCATCCTTACCCGGAGCTGCAGTAAGTCAAGTTAAGATTGATGGTGTAGTTCACGAGTTCAGTGCAATTCCAGGTGTAAAAGAAGACGTTACTGAAATCATCATGAACTTAAAAAGCCTTGCAATCAAAAATACCAGTGAGACAAATGAGCCTAAAACGGCATACATTGAATTCGAAGGAGAAGGTATCGTAACAGCAGGTGATATCCAGGCTGATCCCGATATTGAAGTATTAAATCCTGAGCTGGTGCTTGCAACTCTGAATGGTGGCAATGACAGCAAGCTGTATATGGAAATTACCATAACAAAAGGTAGAGGATATATCAGTGCAGATAAGAACAAAAATGACGATCTGCCTATCGGTGTAATCCCCATTGATTCCATTTACACTCCTGTTGAGCGTGTTAACTTAAGCGTTGAGAATACCCGTGTTGGACAGATTACTGACTTTGATAAGCTTACACTTGATGTATTTACCAATGGAACTTTAGCTCCCGATGAAGCTGTCAGCTTAGCTGCCAAGGTTCTGAGCGAGCATCTGAACTCATTTATCGATTTATCTGAAAATGCCAAGACTGCAGAGATCATGGTTGAAAAAGAAGATAATGAGAAAGAGAAAGTTCTTGAAATGAATATCGACGAACTGGAGTTATCCGTTCGCTCTTATAATTGTCTTAAGAGAGCCGGCATTAATACGGTAGAAGAATTAACGAATAAAACTTCTGAAGATATGATGAAGGTAAGAAACCTTGGTCGTAAGTCCTTAGAGGAAGTGCTTGCAAAACTGAAAGAGCTTGGCTTATCACTTAATGTAAGTGATGAGTAGGTATTAAGATAAAGGAGGGAAACAAATGGCAGCCTATAGAAAACTTGGAAGAACATCCGATCAGAGAAAGGCATTGCTGAGAAGTCAGGTTACCAGCCTGTTATATCACGGCAAGATCAGGACAACTGAAGCCAAAGCAAAAGAAATTCGTAAAATTGCTGAGAGCATTATCGCATTAGCTGTAAAAGAGAAAGATAATTTCGAAACAGTTACAGTAAAAGCTAAAGTTGCCCGTAAAGATAAAGAAGGTAAAACTGTTAAAGAAGTTATAAATGGAAAGAAAGTTACTGTATTTGATGAAGTTGACAAAACTATCACCAAAGACAGCGCATCTCGTCTTCATGCCAGAAGACAGATGTTAAAGCAGCTGTATACAGTAAAAGAAGTTCCCACAGAAGCAGCTGGAAGAAAGAGAAATACTAAGACTGTAGATGTGACAGACAAACTTTTCGAGGAAATTGCTCCTAAGTATGTAAACCGTAACGGTGGCTATACAAGAATCATCAAGATTGGCCAGCGTAAAGGTGATGCAGCGATGGAAGTTCTCATCGAGTTAGTTTAATCATAACACTGACAATAGAAAAGGGCAGAAGCAACTTAATGTAGGTTAAGTTGCTTCTGCCCTTTGTGATAGCTGTAAATGTGATAGCAGCTACTGAATGTTACAATAAGTTATAGCTATAGTTTATTAATTATAATAAGTTGCTATAGTTTATTTGCTGCAATAAATTTCTTAGATTAATTGTTGTAATAAATTGCTTAGTTTAATTGCTGTAGCATAATTACCGTAATATAATCGCTGAGCATAATTACTGTAAAAAGGTTTATGTTAGAACCATTATTTAAGTATTTTTGGTACAGGATAATAACGGAACTCCGCTTTGCCGATAATTTCGTCTTTGGTGGCAAAGGTATTCTCCCAGAATCTGGAATCCAGGGAATCATTGCGGTTATCGCCCATAAGAAAATAAGAATCCTCTGGTACAGTATAAGGACCATAATCACCGACAGGTGTTTCCTTTAAGTAATTCTCCTCTAAGGGAGTGGTACTGCCATTGATATAGACCTTTCCGTCTTTAATATCAATTGTTTCACCTGGTAGACCGATTATACGCTTAAGATACTGCTGAGTCTCATCGTCGGGAAAATCAAAGACTATGATATCACCGCGTTTTGGCTCACCAAAAGTATAAGCTAACCGAAAAGCTATAATACGGTCACCAATTTTTATGGTGTTTTCCATGGAACCGGTAGGTACCTCTGCACTGACAACGACATACCGATTTAACACAAAAGATAGAGCTAAGGCACAGAAAATAAGTACAATCCAACTAAGGATTTCTTTTTTTACTGAAAATTTCCCGTTATTATTATCTCCATTATTACTATCTTTTTCGGAGGAAGTATCTAAGCCCTCCTCATTTTGCTTGAAGTCTTCCATATAATCCTCATTTCATCTTCAATTTATTTGTAAAGTACGTTTACCATTGTAACATAATTGGAAATGTTAAACAAGAACTACAAATCGAACAAATCTTACAATAAAATTAACATTAGTGTATACAACTGAATTTTATGAAATAGTTGTACGAAAAATACGTTGCAAATGTGAGAATAATAATTTACAATGTAAAAAGTATTGACAGTAGTAATGACAGCTGTGATAGAAGGAAAATAAGAAAATGTCATAGATGAGGTTAAACTACCATAAATGACTACATAATAAGAACAATAATATGAAAAAGATGTTTCGGTTTCTAGTAAAAGAACATTTATAGGAAGAAGATGTTTCGGTTTCTAGTAAAAGAACATTTATAGGAAGAAGATGTTTTGGGGTCTTCTAGTAAAACAGAATACTTATAGGAAGAGATATTATGGGGTCTTCTAGTAAAAGAATATTAATATCAGTAAGATGTTTTAGCTCTTTTGGTAAAAGAACGTTAATAGGATGGTTTGAATTTTCTAGTAGAAAGAACATTAATATGAAAAAGATATTTTGGTCTTCTGGAATAAAAATTAATATATAAAAGCTGTTTTAGGGCTTGCAGATAAAATGAAACCATTGGGTTTTCTTGCATATAAGGTGATTCTTATAGCAGATAGAATTAAATATAAGTTCATATAATTTCAGCTTTACACTAACAGTATAATGAATATAGTAAACTTCTTTAAGGAAATAAAGATAAAATCATATATAGAAAAAAAGAAATTTATTGATTTCTCTATTTAAGCAATATCGTAAGAAAGCTTTCTATCTTCAATGAATGAACTTGACTTACAAAAAGAATGTTTTAATTACGCTTAACGAATATTCAATCGTAGATCAAAGATTGGAGGTTCAGGAAAGAGGTTATTATGGAAATGGTTAAAACAGAAGGTTTGGTTTTTGAATATATCAGACGAAATGATGAAGGTGAAGTTGAGTCTATAAACCGAGCCGTTGACAACGTAAATTTAGGAATAAAAAAGGGTGATTTTGTAGCTATTCTGGGACATAACGGGTCTGGAAAATCCACTCTTGCAAAGCATATTAATGCTATTCTCACACCAACAGAAGGAGTAATGTGGGTAGGGGGTATTAATACAAGAGAAGAGGAACAGCTTTGGGATATCAGACAAAATGCAGGTATGGTATTTCAGAATCCGGATAACCAGATTATCGGTACCGTTGTAGAAGAGGATGTTGGTTTTGGAGCAGAGAATCTTGGGGTACCTACAGAGGAAATCTGGGAAAGAGTTGAGAAAAGTCTGAAAGCAGTTGGTATGCTGGATTATCGAAAGCATTCGCCTAATAAACTGTCAGGGGGACAGAAACAGAGGGTTGCCATTGCAGGTGTCATGGCTATGAAACCCCAGTGTATTGTTCTTGATGAGCCTACAGCCATGCTGGATCCCATGGGCCGCAAAGAAGTTATTGAGACGGTAATGGAATTAAATAAGAAGGAAAAGGTAACTGTAATTCTAATAACACATTATATGGAAGAAGTTATCAATGCCGATAAAGTCTTTGTAATGGATAAAGGCAAAGTTGTAATGGAAGGCACACCAAGAGAGATCTTTAAAGAGGTAGACGTATTAAAGAAATACCGGTTGGATGTACCCCAGGTGACTGAATTAAGCCATGAACTAAGGAAAAAGGGTCTTGCAGTGCCGGAAGGTATACTAACAGTAGAAGAACTGGTTAAGGTATTAACGGCCCTTCCAAAGAATTAACCCTGTACAGACGCAGAAAAGAGGTAGTTATGCCAATAATAATAGATAATTTACAATATGTGTACAGCCCTCAGACAGCATATGAAAAGCAGGCGCTAAAGGATGTCAACCTGGTCATAAATGATGGAGAATTTATTGGACTAATCGGTCATACAGGTTCTGGTAAATCTACGCTGATACAGCATTTAAATGGACTTTTAAAAGCTACAGCAGGTAAAATATATTTCAACGGTCAGGATATTTATGAAAAAGATTACAGTATGAAATACTTAAGAAGTAAAGTTGGACTGGTATTTCAATATCCTGAGCACCAGCTTTTTGAGACAACAGTATATAAGGACGTAAGTTTTGGGCCGAAGAATCTGGGACTGGAGCAGGTGGAAGTTGATTTAAGAACATATGAAGCCATTAAGATGGTAGGTCTCGGAGAGGATATGATAGATGCCTCACCCTTTGAACTTTCAGGCGGACAAAAGAGAAGAGTAGCCATTGCCGGGGTATTGGCCATGAAACCGGAAGTGCTCATATTGGATGAACCAACCGCAGGGTTAGACCCTAAAGGCAGGGATGAGATACTGGAGCAGATTAATAAGCTTCATAAGGAAAGCGGTATAACAATTATTCTAGTGTCCCACAGCATGGAAGATGTGGCTAAATACGCTGACAGGCTGGTTGTGATGAACAAAGCTGCCGTGGCATTCAACGACACACCTCACAAGGTATTTGAGCATTATAAGGAATTGGAAGCAATGGGACTTGCAGCTCCTCAGGTAACTTATGTGATGCATGAATTGAAGAGCAGAGGTATTCCTGTGAAAACAGATGCTACAACGGTGGAAGAAGCTGCTGAAGAAATACTGAAAGCGTTAAAGAAATAAATAATCTAAATAGACATGAGGAGCAATGGAAGAAATAAAGGCTGAAATAGAAAGAATTAAAGATTGAAAGAGAAAGAAGTAAAGCTGTAGGTATAAAGAAATCAAAGGTTAGAGGCTATTATTAGTTAAAAGACTAACGAAATAGACACAATAGATATTGATAGAGAATAAACATCAAAGTAATAAATACGGAAGAATTAAAGACTGAAAGAAAACATCAGTAATTAAGAAAGGAATGCCACGGGCTGATCTCCCAGCCTTAATAGGTGGCAGTACCGTAGTATTTCTGCGGTATGCAATGGGTGTAAAAATGATTCGAGACATAACAATCGGACAATATTACCCGACAGATTCGCTGCTTCATAAGCTGGATCCCAGGGTGAAATTAGTGGGAACCATCGTTTACATCATCTCACTGTTTGTAATCGATTCCTATATCGGCTATGTGATAGCAGCTGTAGCTCTTTTTGCTGTAATCAAATTGTCGAAGGTTCCGGTAAAGTTCATATTAAGAGGCTTAAAACCTATTATTGCTATCTTGCTGTTTACTTTAATCTTTAACCTGCTGTTTACGCAGGGAGATTCAGTTTTCAAGTTTGGTATCATTAATATCACGAAGCAGGGAATCACCATGTCGGTAACCATGGCAATCCGTTTAATTTTGCTTATTATGGGTTCTTCCTTAATGACCTTTACAACAACACCAAATCATCTTACAGATGGCTTAGAGAGCCTTTTAAGCCCTTTAAAGAAGGTAAAGGCACCTGTCCATGAAATATCTATGATGATGTCCATCGCGTTAAGATTCATACCCATACTAATGGAGGAAACGGACAAGATTATGAAAGCGCAGACAGCCAGAGGAGCGGACTTTGAAAGCGGCGGTCTGATGAAGAAGGCAAAAGGTCTGATTCCATTATTGGTACCCTTATTTGTATCAGCATTCAGAAGAGCCAACGATCTTGCAATGGCCATGGAAGCCAGATGCTATAGGGGCGGTGAAGGCAGAACGAAAATGAAGCCGTTAAAGTACAGAGGAAGTGATATATTTTCCTATCTGGTTTTGGTTTTATTCTTTGCGGTTATAATTGTACTTAATCATGTAGACCTTACTGGTTTACTGAACGGTCTGCCGGGGTTTAAGAACTGATTATTCAGGGAAAGGCAGATTACCCAGCTTATAATCAAATGGTTCTAAAGGTGTAACACAGGGTAAAAATATTGGAAAAGTAATATTAAATTGCATTACTGAATTACTTATGGAAGAACCGCATAATTTGAAAAATGTGGGATGTTAGGGAAGTTATGAAGAGAATAATGTTGGTAGTCGCCTATGACGGCACAAAGTACTGCGGGTGGCAGATACAGCCAAATGGTATAACAATAGAAGAGGTATTGAATAAAGCATTGTCAGAACTGCTAAAGGAACCTATAACAGTGATAGGAGCCAGCAGAACGGATTCCGGTGTGCATGCACTTGGAAATGTAGCCATCTTTGATACAGACACCAGAATACCAGGTGATAAGATATCCTATGCCTTGAATCAGAGGTTACCGGGGGATATAGTAATCAGAGAGTCAAAAGAGGTGGACGCAGATTTCCACCCAAGACGCTGCGTTAGTACTAAGACATACTGCTACCGTATCATGAACTCCAGATTTCCGGTGCCAACGGAAAGGCTTTATTCCTATTTTGTATATTATCCTCTTAAGGAAGCACTGATGACGGAAGCGGCCACTTATCTTATTGGGGAACATGATTTCAAGAGTTTTTGTTCGACTGGATCCCAGGTGACAGACACGACCAGGACTATCTATGATATAAAAGTAGAGCGTTCCGAGGAAGCAATAACGATTCGAATAAAAGGCAATGGATTTCTGTACAACATGGTCAGGATCATAGCGGGAACAGTAATAAAAGTTGGGTTAGGAGCGATACCCGCCGCAGAAGTCAGAGAAATCCTTTTAAAGAAGGATAGAAGCTATGCAGGACCGAAAGCACCAGCCCAGGGTCTAACCTTGGAAAAAATAGAATACAGCAATAAATGTATTGACACACCTGGTGAAATATAATATAATATGGAGATGTGACGTGAGAATACCAGAGCCAAGCCCCGGTACGGTATTTTAACATATATAACTATTAAAATGAATGAATAAGATTGAAATTAACAAGGAGGTTCTCCAATGAAAAGCTTTATGGCAAGCGCATCAACCATTGAAAGAAAATGGTATGTTATAGATGCAACAGGACATACTTTAGGACGTCTTTCATCCGAAATCGCTAAAATCTTAAGAGGCAAGAACAAGCCTACTTATACACCTTTCATTGACACCGGTGATAATGTAATCGTTGTTAATGCTGACAAGATTAAAGTAACCGGTAAGAAACTGGATCAGAAAATATACTACAATCACTCCGACTACGTAGGTGGTATGAGAGAGACAACCTTAAGGGAATTAATGGCTAAAAAGCCTACCGACGCTATCAGCCTTGCAATAAAAGGCATGTTACCTAAGGGACCTTTAGGAAGACAGATGATTACGAAATTACACGTATACGCTGGACCTGAGCACAACAATGCAGCTCAGAAACCAGAAGTATTAGAGATTAAATATTAATCCAGGTTGAAAGGAGGAAAAAACATTGGCTAAAGCAAAATACTACGGAACCGGAAGAAGAAAAAGCAGTATTGCCAGAGTATATTTAGTACCCGGTACTGGTAAAGTGACAATTAATAAGAGAGATATGGAAGAGTTTTTCGGACTTGAGACATTAAAGTTAATCGTTCGTCAGCCCCTTACTCTTACAGATACAGTAGATAAATTTGATGTTATTGTTAACGTTCACGGAGGCGGTTTCACCGGTCAGGCTGGTGCAATTCGTCACGGAATCTCCAGAGCTTTATTAAAAGCTGATCTGGAATACCGTCCTGTATTAAAGAAGGCAGGTTTCTTAACAAGAGATCCAAGAATGAAGGAAAGAAAGAAGTACGGTCTCAAAGCCGCACGTCGTGCTCCTCAGTTCTCAAAGAGATAATAAGAATAATAAAGAAAGCCTTGAAATCACAGCGTTTCAAGGCTTTTTTAATGCTCTAGACTATACATTTGTTGTGAATTTGTTGTGAGTTAATTTATTTGCTAATTTCAGTTCTATAATTTCCGCTGTCTTTTTCCTGGTGGATGCCAGAACGTCTGCATATATGTCCCCGCTGTGTCCCAATATCTGAATGCCCTAAGTGATCTGATACCACTTTAATATCTATACCACTATTTATAAAGAGAGTGGCATTGCAATGGCGCAGAGAATGAAGAGCAAGGAAGTCAAAAGCAGTACCCTTGATACGGTTCCGGAAAGAAGTATTTAGGCTGCTCCTGTCCTTATAGTTTCCGGTATCAGAGGTAAACACCATTTCAGGATGAATAAAGGTTTCTGATTGTGCTATTTGAAGCTCTAACTGATGCTTTTTATGTTCTCTTAACAGCTCTGAAATGGAATCACTCATAGAGATATAGCGACGGCTGCTTTTGCTTTTGGGAGTGGTAAGGAAGTGCTTACCACCTACATCTGATAGAGTATGAAACACAGGAAGAGCTTAAGACGGTGCTTACCCTTCTGGATCCGGTGATTAAAGACTGGAATAAGGCAACTAAGAAAACTGGCCAGTATAACAGGGTATACATAAAGACTAGAAGCAGGGAGGGACAGGCTAATGCCAAACGAGGACTTTAAGCAATGCATAATAGAGCAGCTTAACCGGATACAGGATACAAAGATATTGAGAAGGATTTACCTGTTTATCCAGGCTATAACTTCATAGGAAAAAGAGAAGGTACGTAACCGGTTGGCTGCGTACCTTTATGTTATGTAGAAAGTTAGTTCTCTTTTTGTTCAATGTCAACTTCTAAATCATCTAAGCGGCCTTCGGCTTCATCAATACGACTTTCTAAATCGTCTATCCTATCCTCAGCATCATCAAAAATACCATTAATGACAGTACCGGCTGTTGAGCTATGAAACATAGCACTGCTGTTATTACCGAGGGTTAGCGAACCCAAAGAACATGATGAAATAGAAACGGTATTATTATCTGCCATTATAATATGATTTAGTTTTTCTTCAAGAAAATTTATTCGTTCTTCCAATTCCATAATTTTATTCGCAGAATCCATAAGTGAACCTCCAATTTGTAATTAAACTATCATAATTATACAATATATTCCATGAAGTTATCAATGGTTTAATTTCTTGCATAGTACTGATATAAGTAATATAATACAAATAAAATAAATAAACATTAAGTACCACAAAGCTTTAGGCAGTGGAAGTCTTATTTTAAGACGTGGGAATGATTGGAGATATGCTCCGGTTGTTCCTGGGTCTTTTTTATTTGTTCCTCCTTTCCTGTTTTGTATAGATGTTCAAAGCTCCTGGGCATGAGTTTAAAAGACCTTTGCTCAAAACAGAGAGAGGATAACTATTAATCAGTTTAATAATAAAGGAGACAGGAAAGACATTATTGATAACGGTCTGGCGGCATTACAGGCAAAGTGGAAGACTAACAGTGCCGGCAGACTTTCAGATGCAGGGTACCAGATCGGGCTGGGGAATGTCATTAAGATAATTGAAGCCGGGGCTATCCATGACAGGGATGATATGCAGAATATCATTGAAACCTACGAGGACGATTACAACGCTTTGGCCACATTTAAGAATATCCTTCCTAAGAGTGACAGGCTATGGATTTTGTAGGACTTATCCCAGTTGATAACAGAGAGCAGAATAAGCAGCTCCTGGGACAGGTGAGAGATAATGTAGATCAGTACCATCATCAATTCTTATAGGATAGAAATTGCCACAAAGTCAAGTGATGCCTTCCAGGGAGCAAGTTCAATTGTTTTTGCAGTAGATGGAATGCAGGGTGCGTTGACCTCATTCTTTAGGAATGGGGGTGATGCCTATGAAAAATCATAATAATTTTGATTTTATGGATGTACTGACTTTTGGTATATTCCTTTTGGCATTACTTACATTCGTTTTTACGTTTTGTAAGTAGCTATACATAGCAAAAACCACCCTGGTATACTTGGCCGTTACTGGGTGGCTTTGCTTCTCATTTAATCGGTCAACCACCCTTATGGACGATTGTTCCTTTTCTTTAACCTCAATATAACATAGAGTTGGTATCAAGTCAAGATAATACAGAGTTGATATAAAGTAAGATTCTTGCTTTTTGACAATAAATATTCTTTGTGAAGATAGGAGTGAAAAATTCAATGTTTGACGAAAAATTGAAACAGGTTATGTATGATTTGATAATTAGTCAAGCACAGTTAGTTGGCTTGACTGGAATCGGGAAGAGTTCCATAAGTCAGTATCTATCTGGTAAGAACATACCTACAGAAGCAAGGCAGCGTGATATAGCAGTATCACTTGGTGTTGACCCTGAATATTTCAGTGAAGAAAAAATAGTAGGAAAAACAGAAGAAAAAAAGATTATTAAAGGAATTAACGGTAGAATACCAAGGTTAGATGTGGTTAATGCAGCAAAATTGTTAGGCATGAATCACAATAGTGTCAGGATGGGACTTCAACAGGGGGGTTCCCTTGGGGGTATGCCGTTCATACATTAGAAAACAGATGGACTTACTTCATTAATGCAAAAAGATTTGCAGAAATTGAAGGGATAGATTTGGGATTTTAGAATGAATTTATATAGAATTTAATAGTCATTCAAGCTTAATGAGTATTAATAAATAATACTCTTGTATTAACAAATATTGGTATCTGCCTATTGACAATATAAAATGATTTGATATAATCAACTGTAATAACATAAGAAAAGCAAAGACGGAAAAAAGTAATTTATTGGAACCATACAGAGAGAGAAACATTTGGTGAAAGTTTTTCATGAGGGATAATAAATGAAAACCATTCCTGAGCTGTAATACTGAATTAAGTAAGTGTTACCGTATGACTGCGTTAAAGTATAGGATTTGTTAGAATCTGAAGTGAAAAGTTAAGGTGGAACCGTGCATTAGAATTTATGCACCCTTAAATTAATGGTAATATGCCATTGATTTAAGGGTGCTTTTCTTATGTTGAAATTAATTAAATGTCGTAAAGGCATATTTTTGGAGCAGAGTATATTGGTGCTGATGGTGAAAGACATTGACCTATTATGATCCATAGAACAGTTTTTGGATCGATAGAACGATTTATTGGAATATTAATAGAGCATTATGCAGGAAAGTTTCCTTTATGGCTGGCTCCTGTTCAAGTTAAAATCTTACCGATTTCTGACCGTTTTATTTCATATAGTAAAGAAGTGATAAATGTATTGAAAAAATTTGGTATTCGTTGTGAAATGGATTCTAGAGCAGAGAAAATTGGTTATAAGATTCGTGAAGCACAATTAGATAAAGTCCCATATATGATTGTTGTCGGACAGAAAGAAATGAAAAATGGGGTAGTGTCAGTTAGAAAAAGAGAGGTAGGAGATTTGGGTAGCATTGAAATAAGTGAATTTATCACTATATTAAAGAGTGAGTCGGAGGTTTGAAATGAAGGCTACAGTTGTATTGATTGCGGATGATGAAGTTGAAAACTACGGGAGAAAAATACTTCTTGAAGCTCATCGTATTGGGAAGGTAGGTTTTGAAATGACAAGATTACCATTTCATGTATCTTTAAAGCAGCCATTCGTAGTACCAAGTCTTGAAGAAATCGAAGATTTTTTTGATGAGTTTATAGAAAATGTAAGTTCTATAGAATTGAACTTTGAGGAATTAGTGGTATATCCTAATAATGCTATTGGTGGAGAACCATCTGGATGTTTAAGTATTAGAATTAGAAAAACGATAGAGCTTGACCATATCCAAAAAGATTTATTCGCTAATTTAGAGAAAAGATTTGGTCCATGTCCAGCACCGTTTGATGATAATTATATTTTTCATATGACAGTAGCTATTGGTAAAGAACCCTATGAAAACTACGAAAAGGCATATGATATATTATGTAAAAATAACTATAATAGAAGTTTTAAATTCCATAAAATAGGACTGTTGTATTATGACAATGATAATATTTTACCAGGTACTTATTTTTGTTATAAAACGGTTGAATTGAAACAATCAAAGTAAATATTATATTATTTGTTTGCGTAAAAAGAGAGATTCTCTAGTAACAAAAAAGTAACTAACACTACCATCAAAGAATCCAGCACACATATGGTTCTACAGTTCTCAAACAGCTACTAAAGAGATAGTACAATGAACAACGTATTTCAATTCAAAAACGCATCAGAACCTCTCAAGACATTTGTCTTGGGAGGTTTTTGTATATTTTCTGTGTGAATTGTGATAGAATCTCAATTGATATGTCTGATATATTTATAGATTAACAGATTGATAAAACTATTTTGGAGATGCAGTAAGAATGGAACCATATTATTATAGTCAGATGAGCAAACCACAGCAGAGAATTTATCAGGTCATTAAAAGCGGTCTGGAGTCTCTCTCACAGAGTTTTGATGTGCAAAGAATTGGCGGAACAGAGCTAAGTGATATTTTTTACAGGTTAAGATTGGATTGCCCAGAAATATTTTATGCTTCAACATTTCGTTATTCTTTCTATAATGATTCTACGTTGATTAAAATAAAGCCGGTTTATTTATTTGAAAAGAATAAGATCAAAGAGCATCAGCTGGCGATGAGAGCCCGGGTGGAGAAGCTTGCCCGGGTGGCAAAGGATAAAAGTGACTGGGAAAAGGAGCAATATATTCATGATTTTATCTGTGAAAATGTGACTTACGATAAGTTGAAGAAACAATATTCACATGAAATCCTAGGTCCATTGGGGCAGGGAGTAGGAGTGTGTGAGGGAATTGCGAAATCTGTGAAGATTCTTTGTGACCAGTTGTCCATTCCTTGTATCGTTGTTATTTCCGAAAATAACCCGGATAATAATATCAAATATCGTCATGCTTGGAATGTAATTCAGATCAATGGCTCTTGGTATCATTTAGATGCTACTTTTGATAATTCGTTAGGGAAAAAAGAAGTAAGATATGATTATTTTAATTTGGATGATAAGAGCATTTTCAAGGATCATGAGCCTGTAATATACAAAATTCCTGTGTGCAGCGAGGGTGAGCATTTTTACTATAAAGAGAAGAAGGTTTCTTTTACCAAGCAGGAAGATGTAGCAAGACGTTGCCAACAAGCAATAAAAAAAGGAAAAGTTCTAACCTTTCATTGGAGAGGTGGTTATCTCACAAAAACGGTCATAGAGGAATTATTGCATAGCATAGCGGAGGCGGCTAAGGAAAAGAGCAGGCACTGCCAGGTTTCTGTAAACTGGCTGCAGGCAGTCATTCGTGTGAAATTCATTCAGGAACAGATAGAGAATTCAGTAAAGATGGAAGATGCATACGAAGAGGAGAATGATACAGCACAGTAGAAGCCGTACTGTAATTTGCATAAGAGGGGTAAGTAGGTTATATGATTCTGAGAAATCTTAGCAGCAAGCCTGCAGTAAATATACACACTTAAGATCCCAGTGGAGCAATTAGACGGTTTTACAGTTCCCATTCACCGTCAGAGAAATAATTATTATACAATAAAAATCTCAGTACAGAAATGTTCTGGGATTTTTTTTATGCACCAACAGAATAGGTGTAATGTATCTTTTAAGCTTCGTTGCTGATTTGGGTCGATTTTTGATACAAATTAACCCAATAAAACTTACAGGTATTTACAAAGGAGTACAAAAATGTATATACTTAGTACGGAATACTGACAATCAATAGAAAGGATAGTGAGGTCAAATGATGATAGAGAAATTGTGACATTATGACCAGCAAATTAGATTTGGGCACTCCCACTCCATTAAGCTGTTCCAGAACATAATATTATATAACAATTACTGGCTGATTTTTAGCTGAACAAATGATATGTTTTTATTATGAAAGGGGTTAAAACAAATGAGTAATAATTTGGATATTGCGCTGATTTCCATGCTGGGAATGGAAGAGTTCACAAGTAAAATTAAAATGTATTTAGAAGAAATTCATCCAAAAGGTAATTACGAAATGGTGGATGTGAATCTTTTAAGATTCTCAACGGGTGATGGGAAGGCCGTTTTAATGAATACGTTAAGAGGAAAAGATGTTTATATCCTAATGGATGTGGGGAACTATAAATGTAACTATACGATGTATGGAAGAGAAGTAATTATGTCACCTGATGAGCATTTTCAAGACTTAAAGCGAATTGTTTCTGCGATAGGGGGGAAAGCCGATAGAATAAATATCATATCACCTATGCTATACAGTGCAAGGCAAGATCGAAGAATCTCAAGAGAGTCCCTGGATTGTGCAGTAGCTTTAAGAGAACTTGAGAATATTGGAATAAAAAATATTATGGTATTCGATGTTCATGATGATAGAGTACAGAATGCTGTTCCATTTATGGGATTTGATAATTTAATGCCGATTTATCAGAACGTCAAGGCTCTGAAAAATGTGTATCCTGACATTATCTATGATGAAGAACATATGATGCTGATTAGTCCGGATTTTGGAGCAACCAATCGAAACCTTTTGTATGCAAACGAGTTAGGGCTTGAAATGGGGATATTTTATAAGAGAAGAAGTCGCCACAAATTAGTTGATGGAAAATATCCGATGGAAGTTCATCAATACATCGGCCCAGATATAAAGGGGAAAGATGTTTTGCTTGTGGATGATATTATTGCATCAGGTGATACAATGCTCGATGCGATTAAAAAGGCTAAGAAATATGGCGCAAAACGAACGTTTGTGGCAGCAACCTTTGGCTTGTTTACGGAAGGAGTGGAGAAATATACAAGTGCATATAAGGAGGGGATTTTAGATGCTGTTTTTATAACCAATGGATCCTATCGGCGTGATGAGGTAATTAGAGCTCCATGGTACAATGAAGTCGATATAACGAAATATGTGGCTTATTACATTTTCTGTGTAAATACTGGTAAATCTATTTCTGCTATTATGGATCCTCATGAGAAAATTAGTAAATTATTTGAGCATAAAGTTCTTGCATTCAAGTAATACCGAAAGATATTAAGGACTTAGTGCCATATGTGTTAGGGGAATGTAGCATTTATATTACTTGATGTATTTATTATTGTAGTGATATTTGAGGTTATCCGAAAGAGATATAGTTCCAGTCTGTATGAAGGGAGAAGTTTACGTAAGATTTTCAATAAGGAGGTCATTATGGAGATTATATGGGGAGTGTATGCAATTGTTTTGTCAGTTACAATTTTGAAATTGCGTTCAGAAATTCGTAAGGTTTTCCAACAAAAAAAGGCTAAAGCTAAAATTACCACAGAGACTACAACTGAACTGGCTAAGAGCGCATCTGTGGAATCAAAGAGTCAGACAACGTTAAATACACAAAAGGAACAGCAAAGAGATAAAGTTGATAACGAGGACAATACAAAAATAAATCGTAATGTAATAGTAAAATCTCCAGAGGAATCTGCAAAACTTGCTTATGAGGAGCTTATTTCTGAAACCAAAACACCTTATCTTGAAATTCGCTTGGAAGATACGTTTCCTGGTATTTTTGAAAGTAAGGTTGGAGGGCTTCCATATTTACCAAAGAACGCAGAGATTCCGCTGGATAGTAAGGGAAAGCCAATGAAATTACTTGCTCAGATTGATTGTAAGGATTTAAAAGAACTTTCAGAGCATCCTCATGAGGGAATACTTCAATTCTGGCTTACGACAGTGTGGCCTTGGGAAGATTTTAAGGTCATCTACCATAAAGAAATAAATAGAACCCTTATGAAAGAAGAGGTATTAATAAAACTTTCTGACTACATACAAGAGGAAAAAGACTGTTCACCTGTTAAAGGGGAATATGGCATGAAATTTTCTCTAAAAGAAGAATCTATGAGTAGAGAGGATAACAGGCTTAAGGCTTTATTTTGCCAGTTCTATAATAAATATTCAGGTGATGATATTGTAGAGCCGGAAGATGCAGGAGAAGGTAAATTCGGAATGGTGGTATACGATATATTTGAGGAATACTGCGAGAATGCCTATGGAATGGGACATAAGATTGGAGGATATAAGGGAGCAGCACAGCTTACAGAGTATTACCAGAGCAGTACTCCCATTGATGTCAAATCAGATGAAAGCTCTGTGTTGCTTTTTCAGCTTGACAGTGATTATGCAATGGTCAATTTTGAGACCCGTAAACACGATTGGATTAAGGTTATGTGGGGAGATTCTGGTGTTGGAAATTTCTCGATTAAGCGAAGAGATCTGAAAAATTGCGATTTTAGTAATGTGTTTTTTCAATGGGATTGTTCGTAGAGCATTTATTCAAAACGGATCAAGCGCACTCTCCATTTTTCCATTTAAGCCGAATTAACACGAAAGGCCAGGAGAAATCTGATGCTTTCTCCTGGCCTGAAATATTCTAGAAACTGCATCTCAGTTCAAACTTTGCTGTTTATTACAATTTAGCCAGATATTTAGCAGTACGAATCATCTGACTGGTAAAGGAATTCTCATTATCATACCAGGCAGCAATCTTAACCAGGGTATCCTCCCCCAGAGCTGTAACCTTTGTCTGTGTTGCATCAAACAGCCCGCCGTATGTCATACCGATAATATCAGAAGATACCAGTTCCTCCTCTGTATATCCATATTGCTCAGAACGGGATTGCTTCATTTTCTCATTGACCTGTGCTGCAGTTACTGAGCCGCTTACAACAACTGTTAATTCAGTTAAGGAGCCGGTCATAACCGGTACTCTCTGAGAGGTTCCATCCAGCTTACCGTCTAAGGAAGGGATAACCAGACCGATTGCTTTGGCAGCTCCCGTTGAAGTTGGAATAATATTGCTTGCAGCCGTACGTGCCCTGCGCAGGTCTCCTTTGGCATGTGGGGCATCCAGTGTATTCTGATCGTTGGTATAAGCATGTATGGTAGTCATAAAGCCTTTTCTTACAGGTGCCAGCTCATTTAAGAAATACACCATGGGAGCAAGACAATTGGTGGTACAGGAAGCAGCTGATACAATAACATCCTCTTTCGTTAAAGTATGCTCATTGACACCATAAACAATGGTTGGCAGATCACTTCCGGCAGCAGTAGAGATCAATACTTTCTTTGCTCCTGCATGGATATGAGCCTGGGAGCCTTTTTTGGAGGCAAAGAAGCCGGTACATTCTAATACCACATCAATATTGTGCTCTTTCCAGGGAAGGTTTGCCGGATCTTTTTCTGCATAGATTGGTATCGTAACACCATTTACGATTAAACTGTTCTCCGTATAAGAAACCTCTTTGTCATAGCGCCCTTGTGAAGTATCATATTTTAACAGGTGTGCTAGCATCTTAGGGCTTGTCAGGTCGTTGATCGCTGCAATCCGATATCCTTCTGTGCCAAAAAGCTGTCTGAAGGCAAGCCTTCCTATTCTTCCAAATCCGTTTATTGCAATGTTATTTCCCATAACATCCACCTTTCTTTCTTTATTTTACAACCTTATTATATTGCTTGCGGTTATGTGGTACAATGTTATAAATGTAGCTTTTAACTATACTATCTGTCAGGAGAGAAGCATGCCCCAATATGATCGCCATAAAGGCAGAACTGTGTTAATTGAATTTATAACAGCCGAGTCTTTTGAGAGCCTTCCTTATGCAGAGAGGTTTACTCTGATTTTTCTCACAACGGGAAGCATAAGCGGAGCTTTAAATGACCGTCCGATAAAAATTACTGCTCCGGGTATCCTGTGTATATCAAAAGACGACAAAGTAGAGATTTTTGAGAAAGAGAATGCCTTTGCCCAGTCCTTTTGTTTCCATCCGGTTTTTCTGAACAGTATTCCCGTAGCAGAGGGACAGGATTATATTGCAACCAAGCTGAAAATACGAACGGGAATATCTCTTTTTGAAAGGGACGGCCTGCACACAGGAGTACCACTTATTACGGAAAAAGCCTATCCGCAATTGTTGGAGTGGTTCTTCGTCCTTGGAACAGAGGTGTATGCTCAAAGTGATTCCAGGTGGGTATGCAGAATCAAGCGATACCTGATACAGATACTCGGACTGCTTGAGGATCTGAACCGCCAAAGTGAACAATCGCCCGTTGATATTGTATTGGAATATATACATACCAATTATCCTGATAAAATCAGCCTGGTGGATTTGACAAGCTGCGCTCACTTGAACCGGGTATCCTTAAATAAGCTGTTTCAGGATAGATGCGGCAATACAGCAATGGGTTATCTCCTGTCCCACAGGTTAAAGGTAGCCGGCGACCTGCTAACCCATACAGGTATGAGCCTTAATGAGATTGCACGCTCTACAGGGTTTGAGTATGATACCTATTTTATAAAACAATTTACTGCAAAGGTTGGGATGTCTCCTACTGCCTATCGGAATACTACCCGTGAGATGATAAACCTAATATAACATGTGAATTATAGGATTTAGTTAACGGCAAAATGAAGATTTAGTACGCTTACCGGGCATAAGAGTAGCACTTGAAATCAGTGCTAAGGGGCATTTTTAACTCAGTAGAAAAGTGTCCCTAGATTTTGTAAAGCATTATATTTATAATTTCCTTGTAGGATATAGATAAGAGCCTTATTATAGTCTTACAAAATACAATGAAACGAATATACAGTACGTTAAGGGATGGAGAAGGAAATGAAAAATATAACCACAAGACAATTCAGGATACTTGCAGATCATATGGACATCTATCAGTTCATGACGGATATTTATGAAAAGGACTGGAGAAACGGCGTTCCGGCACCGTTTTTTGAGTATGCTTTATCCTCCTCCTGGATGGATAAGTCCTATACGCACAGAAACCGGATATGGGAGGATCAGGGGGAGATCGTTGCCTTTTGTTTTACTGAAAATCCGGTAACGGATATATTCTTTAGCCTCAAACCTGGTTATGAAGAGCTTGCAGAGGAGATGGTTCAATATGCAGATGAATATATGCCCCATATAGACTCTAAATTTCAGCTAAGGCTATTCGGAGGGCAGAAGGCTATCATAGAAGAGGCCAGAAAGCAGGGCTATCAACAGGTCAGTGAAAATATGGATATGATTTATGAATACGATAAACCACTGGATTACAAGCTTCCAGAAGGGTTTCGCTATGTAGAACAGGGGAAATACGATGTTTCCAAATCTGTGGAATGCTGCTGGAAAGGCTTTGATCATGAGGCAGAGGAAGGTCCCTGGAATGGAGATGCAGAAGCGGGATATCATTTATTGCAAGCACCTCATGCCACCAAGCAGTATGCAGTTGCAATTGAAAATGAAGCAGGAGAATATGTCTGTTGGGCGGGCATGTGGTGGGTTCCGGAAAATAATCTGGCATATATGGAACCTCTTTGCACCATACCTGAATACCGAAAGATGGGTTTGGCAGCAGCAGCTCTTTCTGAACTGTATCGTAGAATGAAACCTTTGGGAGCTACTCATATGACCGGAGGCAGTAATCCTTTCTATGCGAAGATAGGCTATAAGCCCATGATTAACTGGACCTGCTGGAAGAAAGAACAGTAATTACATTATATTTGTATATTACTACCAAAGAAACAGCTGATTTACCGGATACCTCCTATCATTTGATTCATTGTAGTTTGGATGTTAGTTGTTTATACTATTATACAAACTGAAAGGCGTGATTGTAAGAACCATAGGAGGGAAGCCGGATGGATGAAGCGAAAAAAATTGTATGTACCTTAATTATTCCCGGTAAAATTTACAGGGAACTAAAGGAGGAGGTAAGAGAACTCTTTGTAGAAGAGGAGGGTCTATATTCTGCGCAATTCCCGGCAGATACTACAGAGAATACTTTTCTGGGGGAATTTATCTGTGCTTTTTGTGAGGTGGTATTAATCATGAATAATCCAAAGTATGAAGTAACGGAAGAATGTCAATTAAGTACCGAATTATTAAGGTTTGGCACCTCGGAAGAATCTTACTGTCTTTTGGTGAATATAAAATATCCCGGTTCTGATAAAGTACATCATGACACACTGTATTTTAAAGAAGTATCCCAGAGCTTAGGGTTTTACACCTTTGAATTACTGGGGGATCAGACCCTTTTTTCCATAGATTAGTAGATACATACTAGGTCTTTTTGGTTTTTAATGAACCTTATAAATCGAGCTAAGAACAAGAAATACACCGCAGAAATAAATACACCGCAGAAATAAATACACAGAAGAAGTTGTATGGAATTCCTGTAGCATAGGGATATAATAGTAAATAATTCGATTTAGTATAGGATAAGCAAAGAAATTCAAGGCATATCCGTATCTAAATACGATTTTACTCTTAAAGCCTGATGCATAGGAATATCATACAGCTTTTTTTATGTGTTCTAGCTATATCAAGGGTAACTACGTTGAACATAAAAACAAGAGTGAACATACCCATAATGCAATACAGACGGTTTGAAGTGCAGGATAAACAGTCATCTATTGTATTTAAGACAGATTTCCGTATAATGGAGATATCGCTGCAGGATAAAGGAAGATTTAACATGAAGATTAATCTATACCGGGAAGATAAATTACCGGAAAACTATATGGATATTCATTATAAGGAAATGGATTCCAGTATTCAGGGAATCATTGAATTCTGTGAAGCCTCTCAGGTTATTATTGGGAGAAATGACAAACTTCAGAAAAAGATATTTCCCTCTGACATTTATTATTGTGAGATAGTCGATAGAAAATGCTATGCATATTTAAAGGAAGAGGTCTATCACATAGATTACACCATACAAAAACTACAGGAGCTGTACACGGTAAAGGGGCTTGCAAGAATCAGCAAAGCCATGCTGGTAAACATCTATAAAATTGACCGGTTGAAAACGGACCTTAATATGAGAGTGCATATTTACCTGGATAATGGTGAGAAGGTAATCTTAAACAGAGCATATAAAAAGGAATTCCTGAATTATCTTCATGAAAGAATAAAGGAGTATGGATATGAAACTGATAGATAAGAAGAATTTTCTGCCCACTGTTTGCACAGTGTATACGGTAATATCATTCATTAAAATTATACTGGAAGCTTTTTTTATACATACACAGGATACCAGTTATATCAATTTTGTTTGGATTTTTATAATATCCGTTATTGCAACCTTTATCTTATCCCTTCATTATTATCTGCAGAAATTTCCCCTTGTACCGGTTATTGCGGGCCAGTATCTGGTCTTGCTAGCAATCGTAGCCCTGGGGGTGTTTATAGAAGGGAATTTCGTTCCTCTGCATGCCGATGCATACAGGGATATGTTCTGGTCTGTTACAATACCTTATATTGCAGGCGCCCTGATATATTATTTTCAATTCTGGCTGGAAATTAATAAAGCAGGTAAGTTAATCAAAGACCTAAAAAAATACCAACAAAATAAGTAGAAGAAGGCTGATGGAAAGAAAGGACGTTTTTCAACAGACGGACTTCTACGTGTGTCACGGCACACAGAAGGGAATTTATATGAAAAAGACAGCTGGTCTTGGAAGAAGATATATGGAGCTGGCACTTTATGCCTTTGCGGGTTTGGGAATCGAAATGCTTTATGCTTTTTTAATTGAACCGTTACTCTATGGAGTATCTATGGATAAATGGACGACAGGTCAGAGTGTAATACACTGGATTGTTACTTGTATAACCTGGGGGATAATGGCTTACCTTATCATAAGAGAGTCAAAAGAGAAAGTTGGTTTTGACGTTCTGAAAACAGATGCCAAGAAAATGAAGTTATGGCAATGGCTGCTTGTAATCCTTTGTATTGCCCTTCTATTATTTGTCAAGTACAGAGACTGGGGCGGGTTTAAGCCGGTAATTGAATTTCAGAAATTGGGATTGGTGAAATTCCTCTTTCAGTATATCTATTATGCTTTTGAAACAGTGCTTTTTATGTTGATATTAATTTTTGGGCAGAAAGCATGTGAAGTATGGTTTCGTAAGGAGAAAATCCCATACGGAGGAATTGTTGTTGCGTTAACCTGGGGACTTGTACATATCCTGACCAAAGGCAGCCTTGCAACAGGTATCCTGGCAGCAGGCGCAGGTTTTTCATTTGGTGTTACCTATTTATTGCTGAATAGAGATGTCAGGAAAGTGTATCCCGTGTTATTTATCATGTTTGCTTTATAAAGCAAGCGCAGATGGGGCTTTATACGAATTCTTACGGGCATTATCAGGTAATCCAATATGGAATACAAAATATTGATTAGAATGGGGGCTTTGGCATATCACTTGTCTGAGATACAGCCCCCTGTTATTTATTTTTTAAAGGATTTTAACAAACGGAGAAAATGATTGGCTTCACGTAAGGTGTGGTCTCCTAACAGAGGGATAATAATTGATCTTACCTTACATTCCAGGATACCCTGTGTACCCTGTGCCTTAAAGTCACGAATGGCTTTGGTTGCTTTCAGGCTGTCAGCGGTTACTTTTGAAAATGGAACGGTATTATCCATAGCAGCCAGCGCCTCTGCTGTTAACTGGTCAAATTCATTACCGAAGTTATTGGCGGCTGCAAACAGGTCTTCTTCCGTGGGGTCCAGCAAGCCGCGGATAAATTTTGCATGCTCTGCCATAATGTTATTCCAGAAAGCTTCCTGTTCCAAGGCTTCGTCCTCAATATCAAAATCCGCACCGCTTTGCAGGCATTTGAGCATGTTCAGATAGAGTGTAGCTTCTCTGATAATATGTTCGATAAGAAGCGGATAATTTACTGTGAACATCTTACAGCATAAGACATTGGATAAAATATTTGTTTTGAATTCAATTAAGGCACATACTAAATTGATGGCTCTTTCGTTAAGCTCACAAACTCTTTGTTCCAGCCCTCTGATAGAGGGATAACAGCTGCCCGACATCAGATTCATTTCTGCTTTGGTCAATTCAACAGGTATGTTGACACCCGTAAAGAAGCAGGAGGCTAATTCTGCATCCACCGTATAGGGGGTAAAAACTTCACCGGATTCTAACACATCAGGGCTTACAATTCCGTTGGAAATGGAGATTACCTCCCAGAGCAGTCTGTCGAATTCCATACGAAAGACATCTGCTTGCTGGGTATAGTCGGAATCTCTCGGGGTAAAGCCTATCTGCAAAAAAAAGGAGTGTTCTTTCATTATTCTTCCAAAAAAAAGATGTAAGTCCAAAGACTGACGGATATAGTCATTTTTGGGGGTCATAAGGGAACTCCTTAAAACTGTTCACCTTATTGTATGATACAATATTGTGTTTGTGCATAAGTGGAGCCTTTTATATAAAATATATTAATAGCAGCAGTATAATGGAGCAATTAATCCTCTGTGCCTCTGTGAAATTCCTGCCTGTATTTAGTCGGAGAGCAGCCTTTCAGTTTGCGAAAGACCTTTGAGTAGTAATTTGAATCTGAAAAACCAACATTTAGAGCTGTTTCTGTTATAGAGATATCCGAACCTGTAACATATAACAGGCTTTTTTCTATACGGTATTCAATAATATACTCGAAAAGAGAAATACCCATATATCTTTTAAATAAACGGCAGCATTCGCTTTTACATAAATTAATATATCTGGCAATGTCCGCTAACTCAATCTTTAAAGTATAATGATTCTCTACATAGGTTAAAATCTGTTTTATTCTACGGATATTCTGTTCCTCAAATTTATTTGCTTCTTTTACCTGGTGTGGTCTGTTGCTTATAAGTGTTCGCCAAAGCTTTAGCAGCAGCAGCTGGGTATCCAGCTCTACATAATAGCCGTCCTGTTTCGTTATGTTATAAAGCTGCTTCAAATGACTTATAATCTCAGCATGCCAGGTTTCTGACAAATCGAAATGCAAAGAAGAAAAGCTTATATCCTGTTGAAGCGGATTAACATATTTGTTCTGTATAAGACTTCCTTCATAGCCATAAATTATTTTTGGATTGAAGGTAACGGAGAGATAGTGGCAATCTTTATTCTTATCCATACGCCCTGTGTGCAGGGTATTGGAATTACCAAAGAGTGCTTCTCCCTCTGTGAGGGAATAGATATCTTCATTAATCTGGTAGAACATATTTCCTGAAAGAACCAGTGTAAATTCTATTTCTTTATGCCAATGCCATAGGAAAGAGCCGGAGGTATACCTGGAAAGTGTTTCTTCACTTACCAGCACAGGAAACTGGTAACTACCGTGTTCCTTTATTTCTTTCTGAAACAGGTCTGTTATTATTTGAATTTTATTTGCAGCTTTATCCTGCAATTTATCCTGTGTGTCAATCTGCATAGGAGGTACCTCATTTCAATTCAGTGTTTGGTATAGGCAGTGTGGCTGATAGAATATATAATTTCTCAATTTTCTACCTGTAGATACAATGAATTATAGTATATTCTAGTATATATATCAATAAATACCGCAATATATTACCTATATACCGCAGAATATTAAAGGTCATTTCCTGATGATCTGATAAACTGTTAATAAAGACTGAAAACCGAAGTCAGGGGGTATATGAAAATACACTGTACCTTTAAACATGCCCGGGCATAACAGTTTTCAGACACGTACAGGGGAAAAGGAGATAGGATGGAATGGATTATTGGATGATTATAGCGGTATTATGTGCGTATATAGTAAAAGGACTTTGTGCCTTTGCCAATACTTTGGTATTCAGTACCATACTTAGTTTTAGAACAAGTAATTTGAATATTACGCCAATTGAATTAATTGTAGGATATCCTGCAAATGCAATTATAGCCTGGAAGGAAAGGAAATCTCTTCAGTGGAAAATCTGGATACCGCTTTCGCTTCTTGTAATTGCAGGAAGTATACCGGGGGCGCTGTTGTTAAAGAATGCAGACAATACAATTATAAAGATTTTTTTTGGAATTGCGGTAGCTGCCATTGGCGTAGAGATGTTCTTTCGTGAGAGCAGGCAGGTAAAGAAGAAATCTTCCCCGTTGATTTTGTGGATAATAGGTGCTGTTTCAGGGCTTCTATGTGGATTGTTCGGTATCGGTGCCTTATTAGCTGCATATGTTGGCAGGACAGCAGATAATAACCAGTCTTTTCGAGGGAATCTCTGTATGGTATTTCTGGTGGAGAATACCTTTAGAATCCTATTGTATCTGGCAGCCGGAATCATAACTCCCGCTATAATGAAAACGGCTGTTTTTCTGTTGCCCTTTATGCTGATTGGACTGGGAATTGGAAATTACCTGGCCCGTATCCTGGATGAAAGGAAAGTGAAAAAGGCGGTTATTCTTTCTTTGATTATATCAGGTGTCTGGTTAGTACTAAAAAATATAGGCTGGCTGTGATTAGCCAGGAAAGAGTCCGCCCATAGTACATCATTTTTCAGAAGTTATCATAATTTGATAATAAATTGTAAATCTCAAAAGATTTGACAGATATCCCTTTTATGTGATAAAATTAATATAACTGATTTAGAGATTATGTTTTAAAGATGCAAATGGTAGTGAAGATATGATAACAGCAAGTGTCATTCGTAGCGAAAGTTAGGAAGGATACCTGCTGTTTTTTTGCGTTCAAATCAGTTAAAGTACAAATAAAGAGAGGTAGCGATATGCCGCAGAACAAGAGAGAAAGTATGATTTTTACAGTAATGATGTGTTTTTTTATGGTACTTTGGATGAGTATCTATAATGTTTCCCTTCATATGAAGGGGTTGTCCCTGATAAGTATAAAAGAAGCCTGGACAGGGTTTCCCATTGCTTTTATTGTTGCCTTATGCTGTGACTTATTTATAGTTTCGGGAGCTGCCAAAGGATTTGCCTTCCGTTATCTGCTCAAAGCAGAAAGCAGCAATATACAAAAAGCCATAACAGTGTCCTGCTGTATGGTAATACCCATGGTTCTTATCATGTCTTTATATGGTGCTTTCGAAGCTTGTTTTCAATCCGGGGAATGGAGTAAGCTGGCAGTTATCTGGATGTTCAATATTCCAAAGAATCTTATAATGGCACTGCCCCTTCAGCTGTTACTGGCAGGTCCTATAATCAGAAGACTTTTTAGAAAAGCATTTCCTGAAGGGAAGGTACTGGATTAATCACTGATGTTTAGGGGGATTAGGGGAGAATATTCTGGCATGCATTCTCCTTTAAGTTTTCCTTCCCCCAATTGCACATCTCTGACAGGATAGGCATAAGTGACAGGCCTTTTTCCGTAAGGGTATATTCCACTTTTGGAGGAATCTGCTGATACTCTGTTCGTATGATGATGTCGTCCCTTTCCAATTCTTTCAGCTGAGTGCTGAGCATTTTGTGGGTAATTCCCTTAATGGAGCTCATAAGCTCGCCGTATCTTAACACTTCACTTTTCCATATCCAGAACATTATGATAATCTTCCATTTCCCGCCTATGATGGACAGGGTATATTCAATGGGTCTGGAGCATACTTCAACTTTTTTTGGCATGTTTACTTTCCTTTCAGGTAGTTTTTTCTTCGAATTTCATACTATTACTTTATATCGAAATATATTATACTATTTTATCATACAATGCAAATAGGTTTCTTCAAGCAGAAGAAAGCTTGAGGAAAATTAATGATAGAATAACCCGTGCTATAGAGCACAGTCAGGAGCCAAGAATGAAAGAAGTAAGAGCAGAAGAATTTAACCTGAGTCCTTTTCAATTAATTGGAAGGGAATGGATGTTAGTAACCGCAAAAAAAGGGGATAAGATTAATACCATGACAGCCTCTTGGGGTGGTTTGGGTGTAATGTGGGATAAAAATGTTGCTTTTATCGTAATAAGACCCAGTCGATATACAAAAGAATTTATTGACAGTGCGGATACCCTTTCTCTTACATTTTATAAAAAAGAGTATAAAAAACAACTGGCTTACTTAGGAAGCGTTTCCGGAAGAGAGGAAGATAAAATCTCAAAATCCAATCTTACAGTAGAGTACGAGGGCGAGACACCCTATTTTAAGGAAGCAAACCTGGCAATTATCTGCAGGAAGCTGTTTCATCAGGAATTTACTTCCGACTCCTTTGTTGAAACCGGACTTGAGGAGAAATACTATCCAGGAAAAGATTATCATACTCTGTATATTGCAGAGATAGAAAAGATTCTGGTAAGTGAATAACATCGGAGCGCGCTGGAATACTATAGGATTGCATATGGACCCCTGTCTTAGCTGACAGAGGTCTTTTTCTTTGTTACAGCAAAAAAGAATAGTTATTAAAATTTAATAAGATATTATTTATACTATTTTGAGAGAATAACTTATTAAAAACATATCTTCTTAAATATCTAAAAACATATCATCTTAAATATCTAAAACTATATTAAAAAATGATATCTTAAAAAATTATGTCTAAAAAAATTTATCTTAACAAATATCTTAAATAAATATCTTAAATACCTAAAAAGGATACCTAAAAAAAAACACCTAAAAAGAACATCTTAAAGCATATCGAAAGATGAAAATATTTTAGTATTGTAGTAAAAAGGGTATCTTTAACAAAAGCATATTGATATAATAAAACTAATTATAGTTTTCTATTCTAAATGAAAGGACTGAAAAAGAGTACAACTGATCAAATCTTTGACCGAAGGAGTTATGTATGAGAAAGTATTATATTGATAATATCCGTATCCTGTGTATTCTGCTGCTGTTTCCTTTTCATACGGCGATGATATTTAATAACTACGGCGAAAACTGGTATGTGCACAGCAAGGGGTCAGAGGCTGCCAGCTTATTTCTTATTGCAGTATATCCCTGGTGGATGGCAATATTATTTGCAATGGCAGGAATGTCTGCGGTATATGCGCTTAATAAAAGAACAGCCAAAGAATATCTTAATGAAAGAATACATAAGCTTTTAATCCCAACGATAGCGGCTATACTTTTACTGGTGCCGGTGCAGACTTACATAGCAAATCGAACCTTTAACGGTTACAGTGGAAATTATTTGGAGCACCTTAGTTTTTTCTTCCGCCTGACTGACTGGAGCGGTTACGATGGGCATTTTACAACAGGGCAGCTCTGGTTTACCCTCTATCTCTATCTATATTCCTATTGTTTTTTATCTCTTATGGTATGGTACAAGAATAGGAATAAGAAGCTTAAGGGTGAGAAGTTCACCTTAATAAAGCTTATACCTATGTTTATACTAATTGCTCTGGTAACGCCTGTCTTGGATATTGGGGGCAAGAGCATCAGTGAATTTGCTGCTTACTTTTTACTGGGATATTTTGTTCTTAGTATGGAAGAGGTTCAGGAAAGACTTAAGAAGTATAGTGCATTGCTGGCTGTATTCTGGGTGGCACTTATAATCTGGCGTTGCATCCTGTACCAAAAGGGATTAGGAGAAGGGCTGTTGTGGGAGATTGAACAGAGGCTTCTTGCCTGGGTAGGAATACTGGCAGTATTGGGTATTGGCAGGCGTTATCTGGAGTTTAATAATAAGTTTACGTCATACTTTACGCCGGCAGCCTTTCCGCTGTATATATTCCACCAAACCATTATTGTAATTATAGGGTATTTTACTATAAGCCATATAGAGGGGTTATTATCCCAATATGTAATTATATGCCTGACCTCCTTTGGGTTAACGGTAGCACTGTATGAATTATGCAGACGGATAAGAGTTACCAGATTCTTATTTGGAATTAAGAAATAAGCAGGAAAGCTCCTCAATACCTGCTGGTATTTTACTTGGAGGGGTTCTGACAGACTTTGCGTTTAAACCGTTTATGAGTTCTGGAAATTTACTTACAGCTTTCTTGGCAGTCTGGTAGAAAGTGGTACGGCAGCGGTATGGCAGTTAGCTTCTTGATAACAGGTATAAACAGGTATATTAGGTACGGTATCAATACTGATGGGATATCACAGGAAAGAAGCCCTATATGTGGAAAGTAAAAGAAAATAGCCTATAGATAGAAGTGAATTTTATGATAAGGAGAATAGCCTATATGATAGATGTGAAATTTTATGATGAGGTATCGGATGAGAAACTAAAGTTCGCTGTTATTCTGACTAAGACAAAGGACAAATGGGTATTTTGCAAACATAAGGAACGTATGACCTATGAAGTTCCGGGAGGGCGAAGAGAACCTGGAGAGAGTATCCTTCATACGGCTATGAGAGAGCTGTACGAAGAAACGGGAGCTCTTTTATTTGACATTACCTCTGTCTGCGTTTATTCAGTTGTAAGAAGTGAGGAGACAACAGCCCATGACACGGACAGCAAAGCTGAAACAGATGAAAGCTTTGGCATGCTCTATTTTGCTGATATTGAGGAATTTGAAGGTGAGCTTCATAGTGAAATTGAATCCATCTTAATTACCGAAGAGTTGCCTACTAATTGGACATATCCGCTTATTCAGCCAAAATTATTGGAATATGCAAAACAAGCTGGATTCTTCTAAATAAAATAGTTAATTTTAATTTTATGAAGGAGGCGTTGAATGTATCAGAAGCCGAAAATGATACTGTTTGATTATGGGCAGACATTAACAAGAGAAGAGAAGTTTAACCCAGTAAGAGGGACACAGGCAATTCTAAAGCTTGCAAAGAGTAATCCCAATGGTGTTACTGCTCTTCAAATACAGGAACTGGCAGATACATTAAGCAATGAAATTGCAAGTACGCTTATTGGGGATAGCAGAAGCAGAAATCTGCTGGAAGTAAGCAATTATGCATTTAATCGTTATCTGTATGAATACTTTGAGGTGGAATTTGCAGAAAGCCCAGAGGTTTTGGAACGAATTTTCTGGGATAATGCAGCACCGGGAAGACCCACAGAGAATATAGAGAAGCTGCTGAAGCATTTACAGGAGATAGGAATACGTACCGGAGTCATAAGCAATATTACTGCCAGTACGGATACCCTTACAAACAGGCTTAATGAACTCCTTCCGGATAATCATTTCGAATTTATTCTGGCTTCCAGTGACTATATATTTCGTAAGCCTCACAGAAGAATCTTTGAAATGGCGCTTGTGAAGGCTAAGCTTTCAGCGGACCAGATATGGTTTTGCGGAGATAATCCCATATGTGATATAGAAGGAGCTTATAATGCGGGGATGAAACCTGTCTGGTATACGGCTTGTATGTTCGAGGATATTGGAGTTGCTCCCAGTATACCTTATCTTAAAATTGATGATTGGGAAGAATTAATACATATGCTATAATAGAAAAAGTTGCGGCTCTTAGGAATTAACCTTTACAGTTTTCAACAGGATAATAGCGCTGCAACCTACACTATTAGATGTATTGCTGCCATGGGTGGCTGAATGTGAGGAATATATGAAGAGACAATGTAGTCTAGATGAAATATCAGACGGTAAATTATACAGTGCCAACGATTTGGTGGAAGCCAGCTGCAACGGATGTCATGGAAGGGCCTCCTGCTGTCACGGCATGGGGAATTCCATTATTCTGGATCCTTATGATACCTATAGGCTGACAACCGGCCTTAATGTGTCCTTTGAACAATTATTGGCAGGAAAGCTTGAACTGAATGTGGTAGATGGAATCATACTTCCCAATCTTAAAATGATAGGTGCCAAAGAGCAATGTTCCTTTCTGGATGAGAGAGGAAAGTGCAGTATTCATAGCTTCAGATCCGGAATATGCAGAATATTTCCTCTTGGAAGGGTTTATGAGAACAACAGCTTTCAGTATTTTCTTCAGACCGGTGAATGCAGAAACAGCAGCAGGACTCAGGTAAAGATAAGCAAATGGATAGCCACAGAGGATTTAGAAAGAAATGAGAAATTTCTTATCAGCTGGCATTATTTTATAAATACTGCAGAAACGGCAGTAAAGAAGGCAGGAGATGAGAAGAGAATCAAAGAAATCAACATGCTTATACTGAATCTCTTTTATCTTATGAAATATGAGAAGGATTTCGATTTCTATCAGCAATTTGAAGCAAGGCTTTCAAAGGCAAAAGAACTCATTGGAATATAATGTTAATACAGCAGATCTATAACAGACTCCGGTGTTAATAAATCAAACCATATACCAGGCTTATATACCGGCAGAATGTACTCTTGGGATATATTGAACAGGATTAGCGTAATTAAAGCACCATTAAGGAGTTTTATTACATATAGGTCATAAAGGAGTAGGACATGGAGAGAAAAGAACTGGTGGAATTATTACAGGAACATAACCAGGAACATCTATTATGGTACTATGACAGGCTTACAAGTGAAAAACAGGCAAATCTTGCAGCACAGTTGGAGAAGCTGGACTGGAGGCTTTTAAGGCTTTCTGAAAGTGGAAATGTCAGCCGGAAGAGAGGAGAAATTAAACCTCTTACCGGTTTGAACAGAGAGCAGATAGAAGCAAACCGGGAAGCTTTTGAAAAAGCAGGCCTTCAGGCTATTCAGCAGAATAAAGCAGGAGCGGTTCTCCTGGCTGGAGGGCAGGGAACCAGGCTTGGCTGCAGCGGACCTAAAGGGAATTATAACATTGGAGTGACCAGGGAAGTCTATATCTATGAGTTATTATTTGGTAACATTCTTGAAGTAGTCCATAAGACAGCTACCTGGATACCTTTATACATTATGACCAGTGATAAGACTCATGAGGAAACAACCAAATTCTTAAAGGAACATCAATACTTTGGTTATAATGAAACTTATATCAAGTTCTTTGCCCAGGAGATGAACCCTTCCGTAGACTATGAAGGAAAACTCCTAATGGAAGCACCGGACAGGCTGTCCCTGTCTCCCAGCGGTAACGGGGGCTGGTTTTCCTCCATGGTAAAGGCAGGACTGCTGAATGATCTAGAAGCCAGGGGGATTGAATGGCTGAATATATTCGCAGTTGATAATGTACTGCAAAAGATTGCAGATCCTCTGTTCTTAGGAGCAACGATATGCTCTGGTAAAGCGAGCGGAGCTAAGGTGGTCAGGAAGGCAGAACCCGGTGAACGCATAGGGGTGTTGTGTATGGAAGACAGTAAGCCTTCTATTGTGGAATATTATGAAATGACGGAAGCTATGCTGCAGGAGAGAACTCCCTCCGGTGAGTTAAGCTATTCTCTGGGAGTTACCTTAAATTATCTGTTCAGACTGGATAGGTTAAAGGAGATTTTAAGCAAAGACCTGCCCATACATGTGGCAGAGAAGAAAATACCTTATCTGAACCAGAAAGGGGAATATGTTCAGCCGGATAAACCCAATGGATACAAATTTGAAGAACTGGCATTGGATTTGATACCCTTATTTGAGGAGTGCCTTCCCTTTGAAGTAAACCGAGAAGAGGAATTCGCTCCGGTAAAGAATGCTTCAGATGTTGATTCCCCTGAGACTGCAAGAGAACTTCTTAAGAGAAACCATATTGAACTGTAACGAGTTGGTTATAAAAAAACGAACAAATCGCATATACATCTAGCAGAGATATTGTTAAAAAAGAAAATATAGAATAAATCAATATATCAGCTCCAAATTACTGAAAACAGTTGCTAACTGACTTTCAATGGGGTAATATTACAAATAGTATAAAATATATATTCCGTAAGTATCATACAAGATGTTAGGCTGCTTCTGCAGACTGCTGCAGAGGACATGATCAAAAAAGGAGGCTATTATATGAGACGAAGGCATGTTATGAATGCGTAGCATCAGCTATTGCATTTTTAGAAAATAAATTTGTTATAGCTGCTGCTAATCCTAAGATTAATATTATTAGGAGGGCGCAATGGGCTATAGGAAAGCAGAACAGATTCTGCCGAATGAAATTATTGAATTGATTCAAAATTACGTAGATGGGGAATGTATCTACATCCCCAGAAAAGAAAATAACCGACGAGACTGGGGAGAGAATACCAGTATAAGAGAAGAATTAAAAGAACGAAACCATAACATCTATCTTGACTATAAAAACGGAATGAAAGGGACAGAGATTGCCGATAAGTATTTTTTGTCCGTTAAGAGTATACAACGTATCATTGGTAAAATGAAATAAGTAACAGGTGCAGCTACAGATTTTTTGTTGCTGCACCTGTTTTTTTATAAAAAAATTATGAGGTGGAATAAACCTTCTGCCAGTGATATGCTGTTGCAAAAGGAGGGGTGTTATATGTTATCTCCGCATCATAATACATGGCTTTTTATTTTATCAAAGGCTATGTAGGTTTAATGATCGATTTAATGACAATTAAATAATATTTTATCTTAAGTAGCCTTTGCAAATCAGCTTAATAAGGAGATGCAAATGAGCTATTATATGTTACTGCCAAAGGAAGCTTATCGTATTCTTAGAAACTGTCCCAAATGCGGAAGCAGATCGAGTTTTATCAGTACCAATAATTTCAGGGTAAATGCCAATGGGAACCGTATAGACATCTGGTTAATCTATCAATGTGAAAAGTGCAGGCATACTTATAACCTTACAATCTATGAGAGAATGAAGCCATCATTCTTAGGAAGAGAAGAATTCAAGGCTTTTTTAGAAAACGATAAGGAACTTGCGTTAAAGTATGGGCTGGATAAAGGGATTTTTGAGGCTAACAGAGCACAGATAGACACTTCTAAGATACCCTATAGTCTAAAAAAGCTTAAAGAAGAGAAGGGTGAGTTAGTAATTAAAAATCCTTATGGTCTTAAGCTTAGAACAGACAGGTTGGTGGCAGAGATATTAGAAATCAGCAGGGGTGCTGCCAAAGAGCTGTTGAAGAAGGAAGATACCAGTATACAGAGTTATTTGGGAGAAGAAACCGTTCTGCTCTTTACTGGAAAGACAGATAGAGATAATGGGTAATGACGGCAGCAGATATAAAAATGTAACCCCGGAAGAGGAATCGGATTAAGAAAGCTCCTCTTCCGGGGTTGTTTTGATACGGTAGCTCTTGGCATATATCCTTTTAATCATAATAAATGGGCCGGCTGCCATTTATGGTAGTATCAAGAGAATGATTAATAAATGCAATTGCATCCTCCCAGTTTCCCTGTTCTAAATGAGTCCATAAAGAATAGGTGTTGCGGTAGAGAGCCTCTATTCCATAAAGGGTGCAGAACCGCTCCCATAGAGTTAATACAGGTACTTTAAAAGACTGAAAAATCAACGGCAGCAGAGTATTACCGGAAACCAGTGCAAGATCATGATGAAAACCAAAGGCTGCCTGAGCTGCCATTTCATTAGAGGTGGCATTCTGTATTTCATTGAGCCTGTTTTGAAGCAGCACGGCATCCTGCTCAGTGAAATGCGTTCTGCAAAGCTGTACGGCAAGTACTCCAAGAGCAGCACGTACCTCCAAGATGGAGCGAATCTCCTCATCACGAAATCGTCCTCCATTATAGTTCATAATGGAAATCAGTGTATCCAGGGTACCATTCTGACGGTAATCAGCGACAAAGGTTCCTACCCTGGGTCTGATAATCAGAAACCCCTTCTTCTCAAGCTCCGTAATTCCTCCGTTTACCACAGCCCGGCTTACCTGCATGGCTTCTGCAAGCTGACGCTCAGGTGGAAGCTTTTCACCGATCTTTAATTTACCCGATAAAATCATATGCTCTAACTGTGTAATAAAGAGTTCCTTTAAGGAGGGAGAACATAATTTTGTGAATTCCATGACAAATAACCTCCTGTGCCATTGGTATGACCAGATACCAGAATGCTTTTTGAAGTTATTATATTGTATAAAATGATAAAAAGCAATAGTAATATTTGATAATTATATAAAATAAATACAATAAAAGTTGACTTATAAAAAGGATAATGTTAAAGTTATAACAAAGTATAGGTGCTGAAATGCTCTGGTATGACCACAGAGAACGGCAGAGGGAGGAAGCAGATGGAGAATTTCAGAATTCTCGAAATCAAAGAAAGTGTTTTTGCAGATAATGACAGGCAAGCTGGGAAGCTAAGAAAGGAATTAAAGGAAAAAGGTAAGTTCTTATTAAATCTTATGTCCTCACCGGGTTCCGGTAAGACAACGACTTTGACAAGAACCATTGAGGCCTTAAAGAATGAGATGAAGATTGGAATAATGGAAGCAGATATCGACTCAGATGTGGATGCCAGAAGAATATCTGAGACAGGAACCAAAGTTATTCAGCTGCATACCGGTGGTATGTGTCATTTGGATGCTTCCATGACAAGGCAGGGTCTGGAAGGATTAGGCATAGAAGAGATAGACCTTGCTATTCTTGAAAATGTAGGAAATCTGGTATGTCCTGCGGAATTTGATACAGGCGCTTCTAAGAATGCTATGATATTAAGCGTTCCCGAAGGAGATGATAAACCCCTTAAATATCCGCTTATGTTTTCTATATGTCAGGTGCTGTTGATTAATAAAATCGATATGCTGGAACATTTCAACTTCGATCTGGATGCCTGTAAGGAACGTGTAAGGAAGATAAATCCGGATATCACCATTATTCCCATCTCCGCCAGAACGGGTGAAGGTATTGCGGAATGGACAGAATGGCTGCGAAAAGAAGTAAGTCATTGGAATTGCAGGTAACAGGGGAACGAATCATCAGGGGATAATAAGGGGATGAAATGATCAAATATGATTCATAAAAGAAAGGGTATACATAAAATGGTCAGAACAATGGTAAACGAGAAGGTATTAGACTTGGCAAATCATATCAGCCGTAAGAAAAGAGGCTCCAAGAACGAAATCAAAGCAACAGACCCGGAATATCTGATACTGGAGCCGGTTGTAACGGAAGAGATGGCGGAAGCTGCTCTTTGTATGGAAATCAGAAAAAAGGTAACTGCAAAGGAACTATCTGTATTATGTAATAAAACGGAGGAGAAAACAAAGGAACTGCTCCTGGAACTTGCTGATGCCGGTGTCTGTTTCGTGAATGAAATAAAGGGGGAAGACTATTTCTGGTATGATACCTGGGTTCCCGGCATTATGGAAATGATGGTAAATAATAAGAAGAATGTCGCTAAATACCCTCAGATAGCAGAAGCCTTTGAAGCCTATGGAAGGGTAAGAGGACCAAGAACTGCCGGAAGTTTCCCGGTGGGTGTGGGCCTTATGAGAGTAATTCCTATTCAGACTGCAATTGATGGAGAGACCAGAAGAGCTTCCTATGAGGAGGTTACAGGGTATCTTAATGAGAATAAGATATTTTCCGTATCTGACTGCTCCTGCCGTACAGCAAGAGAGGTTATGGGAGAAGGCTGCGGACATCTGAAAGAGGATATGTGTATCCAGATGGGGCATGCGGCAGAGTATTATATTCGTACCGGCAGAGGCAGAGAGATTACCAGAGAGGAAGCCTTTGAAATCATAAAAAGAGCAGAGGAAAACGGGCTGATGCATCAGATTCCCAATCTGGATGGCTCCGGTAAGACGCATGCTATCTGCAATTGCTGCGGCTGTTCCTGCCTGGCCTTGCGTACTGCCAGTATGTTTATCAATGCAGATATGGTACGTTCCAATTATATCTCCAAGGTAGATAAGGATAAATGCGTGGCCTGTGGAGAATGTGTAAAGCACTGCCCGGTAAATGCCCTGCAATTGGGGCAGAAGCTCTGTTCCAAGACTCCCGTAGTTGACGCCATCTTAAGAAAAGATACACCAAGGGATACCCTTTGGGGAGAAGATAGATGGAACAAGGATTACCGAATCAACCGTAAGAATGTAGTGGATTCGGGAACCAGTCCCTGTAAGACCGCTTGTCCTGCCCATATAGCCGTACAGGGTTATATTAAGCTGGCAGCCCAGGGAAAATACACGGAAGCCCTGGAACTTATCAAAGAAGAGAATCCTTTCCCGGCAGTATGCGGACGTATCTGCCCCAGAAAGTGCGAGTCTGCCTGTACCAGAGGTGATATGGATGAACCGGTAGCTATCGATGAAATCAAGAAGTTCGTAGCAGAAATGGATCTGAATAAAGACTATCGGTTCATTCCAAAGAAGAAGCATGACTATGGCAGAAAGATTGCGGTGGTCGGAGGTGGTCCTTCCGGTCTTTCCTGTGCTTATTATCTGGCAGTGGACGGATATCAGGTTACCGTATTTGAGAAAGAGCAGGTGCTGGGTGGTATGCTGACCCTTGGAATCCCCTCCTACCGACTGGAAAAGGAGGTTATCAACGGAGAAATTGAGATTTTAAAGGAACTTAAAGTGGAATTTAAGACCGGTGTGGAAGTTGGTAAGGATATCTCTCTGGCAGAACTGCGTAAGCAGGGATATGAAGCTTTCTATCTTGCAATCGGAGCACAGGCTGGAAGAAAACTGTCCATAGAAGGTGAAGAGGCAGAGGGTGTTATCACGGGAGTTGATTTTCTGCATAATGTTAATCTTGGAAAACCTTCAGGGATTGAAGGTAAGACGGTAGTAATCGGAGGCGGAAATGTAGCAATCGATGTAGCGAGAACAGCTGCCCGCTCCGGTGCCGCTGAAGTAACCATGTATTGCCTCGAGAGCAGAAAGGAAATGCCGGCGCTGGAGGAAGAAATCGAAGAAGCGTTGGAAGAAGATATCAATATCATGAATTCCTGGGGGCCGAAACGTATTGTAACAGAGAACGGAAAAGTTGTGGGAGTAGAATTTAAGAAATGCCTTTCTGTTTTTGATGAGAACAAGAATTTCCGCCCGGTATTCGAGGAAGAGAATACCCTGGTGGTAGAGGCAGACAGAGTACTGGTGTCAGTAGGTCAGTCCATTCTTTGGGGTGGTTTATTAGAAGGCAGTCAGGTGAAGTTAAATCCCAATTATACAGTGAAAGCAGATTCCTTTACCCTTCAGACTGACGAAGCGGATGTATTTGCAGGAGGAGATGCCTTAACAGGACCACGTTTTGCCATTGATGCCATAGCACTTGGCAAAGAAGCTGCTATTTCCATTCATCGCTATGTTCAGCCCGGACAAAGCCTGGTAATCGGGCGTGACAGAAGGGATTATCATGAGTTGAACAAAGAAAGTGTAATACTGGAGGGCTATGATACTATACCCAGACAGAGACCGGAGCATAAGAAGGCGGCAAATACAGCTGTTAGAACAGCCGGAAATACAGCGGCTATTACTGCGGAGCTCTTTTCCGATACCAGAGGAGTTCTTACAGAGGAGCAGATCAGAAAAGAGACAGAGCGCTGTCTTGGCTGCGGAGCTACCGTAGTAGATGAGTTTCTCTGTGTAGGCTGCGGACAATGTACAACAAAGTGCAAATTTGATGCCATTTCCCTGGAGAGAAAATATGACGGAGAAGGTGTGGCCTTTGAGAAGCTAAAGCCGGTAGTAATCAAGCAGGTGTTAAAACGCAAAGGTAAGATAGCGGTAAAGAATATCAGAAGAAAGTTTACCAATGTATAGTCTTATGCAGGTAAAGGCAGGTGGTAGTTGTGCATGAACTGGGAGTTGTAATCGAAGTAGTAAGTACCGTAGAAAGATTTGCCCAGGCTAACAATGTAAGCTGCATAGATTCTCTGGTGTTACAGATTGGGGAAATGTCCTCCATGGTGCCGAAATACATTGAAGCAGTATATCCGGCAGCTATAGAGGGAACCATTCTGGCGGATACGGAACTGATTATTGAGGTATTGCCTGCCAATGGCATGTGCAGAGCCTGTAAGAAGATATACCATCTCACCGAAACAAAAGGAGTCTGCCCTTCCTGTGGCAGTAAGAACCCGGAAATCCTAAGCGGCAGAGAGTTTATGATTAAAGAAATCCGATGTGTGTAAGGAATTACCATTAAGGTGTAAAAATATGTTGCCCTAAGAGGAAAATTGTGTTATTGTAAAATTGTTGTGGCAAATATGTCATTCCACTTCCCTGGAACCAAACACAAAATACTTCTGAAAGCAGAGGTTGAAACAAGAATAATGATTATTAACCTACTTTTAAACAACGGTAAATTGCGCTAGTCTTATGAAAGACTGACCCTGAATACAGGGTATTATTTAAGTGCGCTTTACCGGGGTTACTGAGGCAGAATCTATCTGTCTGCGGTAATCTGTTTTAAGGTAGGTTTTTTTATGCCTGTAAATGAGGAATGCAGAAAGATGGATTTATAAGTTGAAGTGGAGCCTCCAATTCAATATAGCAATTTTAGATACAGCCAGGTGTTTAGAATCATAAGCTGCAACACTAAGATAAACTAATCTAAGCTTATACAGAAATAATCAAAGGAGGGATTGCGGTCATGTGGATAATACGTTTACGTATAATGAAAGAGTCAGAATAGACCCGCCCCAATTACGGTGTCTGTCCTGACAGAGAAAATTAGTCAGGAAAGGAAGAAAAAATATGGCACAAATTATTATAAATGATATGAGTTTTAGTTATAAGACCTTTTACGAACCGGTCTTTAACGGCGTGACAGTAAATCTGGATACAGACTGGAAGTTAGGGCTGATCGGAAGAAACGGAAGAGGAAAAACCACTCTCTTAAAGCTGCTTCACGGCGAGTTAAAGCCAGACAAAGGAAGGATACAGCTGGAATCGAAAACCGAACTTTTTCCCTATGAAAGGGAAGTAGGTTATACGCTGGCAATAGACGTAATAAAAGAGTATGTCGGAAACTTAAGGACACTGGAAGACAATCTTACGGACATGGAAGCACTGCAGCAATATCTGGATCTGGACGGTTATGAAATGGATAGCCGGATACGCAAGGAAATGTACCGGATGAAGCTGTCCGAGGAACTATTAGACAGGGAATTTTCCTTATTATCCTATGGAGAACGGACCAAGCTTCTGCTGATAGCACTATTCCTTCGAAAGGACACGTTTCTACTGCTGGATGAGCCTACAAATCATCTGGATATTAAGGGAAAGAGAGAAGTGGCAGAGTATTTAAGGCAGAAGAAAGGATTTCTGGTAGTTTCCCATGACAGAGAATTTCTGGACTCCGTAATAGACCATGTAATGGCTATTAACAAAGCAGATATCATTGTGGAAAAGGGTAATTTTACGACCTGGAAACAGAACAAGGATCTAAAGGATGAATACGAGGCGCGTACCGGAGAACGGTTGGCCAGGGAAGTACGCCAGTTGGAAAGGCGTGCGAAAGAGAGCCGTTTATGGGCAGGGGTAGCCAATACCCAGAAGTATGCCTTTGCCACCCATTCCAGAACCAATGGCGCCAAGTCCTACATGGGGCAGGCAAAGCGCTCCGAGGAGCAGATAAGGGAGAAGATAGATGAAAAGAAATCCCTGTTACAGAACTTTGAGACCGTGGCTGATTTGAATTTCGAGCAGCTGGAGACGGAAGCCGCCTGGCTGATAAAGGGAAAAGATATCATGTTCTCCTATGACAACCGAGAGTTGTTCTTTGGCCTGTCTTTTATTATTAAGACGGGAGAACGAATCTGGATTCAGGGAGAGAATGGTACTGGGAAATCCACTCTTCTTAAGATAATTTCCGGTGAAATAAAAACCAGAGGAATCCAACGAACAGAGGATCTGCAGATTACGGAATCGCTCCAGGAACCCTTGTGGAAGGAAGGATATCTAAAGGCACATTTAGCAGAGGAAACAGGGGAAGATGAGATGCGAGTGGCGCTCTTTACGGATTTATGCCGGCTCTTCGAACTTCCGGAATCGCTGTTTGAACGGCCTCTGGAGACCTTTAGCAGGGGAGAGTTAAAGAAAATAGAAGTTGCAAGGGCGCTGTCTCTGGGAAATCATCTTATTCTCTTTGATGAACCCCTCAATTATATGGATATCTATTTTAGAGAACAGCTTGAGAAGGCAATTCTTGCAATAGAACCTACCCTGGTATTCGTAGAACATGATGAGTGGTTCGGGGAAAAGGTATCTACCAAGGTGATTACCTTAGGCAGATAAATGTCCTGTTATCCAACCTGCGGTTTACTATGTGGGATACAGGGAAGTCTGATGCTGTCAGCTTCCCCATATCCCATAGTGTAACGCAAAGACAGAGATTCCAGTTAATAGCTGATAAGGCGGAGTTTTATAAATACTTTTGATATGTTCTTAGAGGAATATAAAAGTCGCTAAACCAGTCGGATATAGAGCCTTTGGATATTTGGTGGTACAGAATACTCTTTTTGTTTTGAGTATTAAAACATTCTGCGTTTTAGATACAAACAGCAGTTTTCGTACATACGTCTAACCTAAGATATCGGTGTAACTTAATTGCTTAGGTTAGAAGCAGCCAACGGTGGTTCTGTACGCTAAAGGATAGTTTCAGCTGTTGTTTTAAGTCACCGGTACGTATATAACAGACAAAAACCAGATGGTATAATCCGGCATACCGTTCCTCGTTTGAGAGAGAGATATCTTCAATTTTGTAAGTTACCAAAGCGTGTTTTTCATTCTCCAGCCGTACATAGGCAGGTGTGACCTTACCGACAGAATCAAATACGGCAATGACATCAACGGGTATATTCATTCTATATTCACTTCCTCATAATTAACGGATAATTTTTCTCTTGCTACGCCCCCGGACATATGATAGACAGGATTATTTAAAAAAACCGCCCGCATAACAGCATCGCTGCCATATTTATCTCTTATTCCGTCAACAGCCTGTTCAAGCCTTTTGTGTTTTTCCAGAGTGTGCAGGTTATAGAAAGTCAGTTGGTCGATACCGTCATCTGGTCTTGCATGACTGGTGTGGATGCCAAGCTTTCTAACAGGCATACCGTTCCATAGCTCTGTAAAAAGCCTGTTGGCAGCAGTAAAAATCTCACCGGTCTCATTGGAGGCGGAAAAGAGTGTCACCTGATGAGAAGCATAGGTAAAGTCATAGTAGGTAATAGATACAGCGACTACCTGAATCTTAACAGAATCTTTGCGCAGCCTGGTGCCCACGGTCTCACTAAGAGAAAGGAGAATCAGCCTGGCTGCTGAAGGATCATTTATATCATAGGGAATGGTAGTGGAATTACCGTAACCCTTATTGGCAGGAGGCGTATCAATTACCCGTGAAGGGTCCATTCCATTGGAAAAAAGGTAGAGGATTTCCCCATGCTTCTTAAGATGGGAACGCAGAATGGATATATCTGTGGCGGCAAGCTCTCCAATGGTTTTAATACCTAAGGAAAACAATTTGGCAGCGGTAGCCCTGCCTACAAAGAACAGGTCCGAAACGGGCAAAGGCCACATTTTTGCCGGAATTTCTGAGGGAAAGAGAGTGTGGACCAGGTTAGGCTTCTTAAAATCACCCGCCATTTTGGCAAGAAGCTTGTTACTGGATACACCAACGTTAACCGTAAATCCAAGCTCCTTGTGAATGGTATCTTTTATCAGAGCTGCCACTGTGGCAGGAGGTCCATAAAGACCGGCGGTTCCAGTCATATCACAGTAGGCTTCATCTACGGAAAATGCCTCTACGGAGGGAGCAAAGCTTCTGAGAATATCAAAAAAAGCCGCAGAACATTCTTCGTAGAGGTTGTAATGAGGCGGGACCACTTTCAGATCAGGACATTTCCTTAAAGCTTCCTGAAGTGTCTCACCGGTCTTTATTCCATACTTTTTGGCAGGAATGGACTTGGCAAGAATAATGCCGCCGCGATTCTTAACATCTCCTCCTACAGCAGAAGGAATTTCTCTTAAATCCAATGTACCGCTTAAGTGCTTTAATCGGTGTACCGCTTCCCAGCTCAAAAAAGCTGAATTAACATCCACATGAAAAATTATCGAATCAAACATACGTTCGCCTCCTTGAAAAAGATTATAGCAAACATTTGTTCTGGTGTAAAGAGGGAGATAATGTAAAAAATAAAGTAAAAATAAAGGTAAGGTAGTGGATTATTTTCAGTTTACAGAACTAAGTTCCAGCTATCAGAAGTTTTTGCGTAAGATCTGTATAAAAGCAGCATCTAATCTTTGCACGAATCCAACGTAAAAGCTAAATATTCCGAAACTGAAAATTATTTATTCTGTTTTTGAAAAAGGGGTTGTAGTGTTGATTTCTTCCAGTATACTGGTATTAACGGCGCCGTAAATAATAAAAAGGAGATTTTATTTATGGAACAATTCATTTTAAAAGCAATAGGTAAAGTACAAGTAAATGACGATGGTATGAAATTATTAATAGAGAAGGAGTTTATTCCTGCACTTACAAATCTTAATGATTTTAGTTATATTAATGTGTTCTGGTGGTTTGATAGATGTGATAATGTTGAAGCCAGATCAAAACTTATGGAAAAAAGTCCTTATAAAAATGCACCTGAGTTATTAGGAACTTTTGCAACCCGCTCACCAGAAAGACCAAATCCAATTGGACTAACTTGCTGCTATATTACTTCTGTTGATTATAAAAACGGAATTATCCATTTAGCATATATAGATGCTGCTGATGGTACTCCGATACTAGATATTAAACCGTACACACCCAGTCTGGACAGGGTAGAAAATCCGTTAATGCCGGATTGGTGTTCCGGTTGGCCAAAAAATGTAGAGGATTCAGGAGATTTTGATTGGAATACAGTGTTTAACTTTTAATTTATAGCTTATCCATAAAAAAGAGAGTAGGAATCCTTATTATAGGTAATATATCATATACCTAATAAGTTTTATCTCTTTAGTATAAAGGGGTTGGGATTTGGTATATACACTAAAACATATACCAAAACTTTATAGGTTAAGTGCTGACACTCTTTATATTAATTAAGCTCTGTTAGATAATAATATTGGTATATGGATATGATTAAAGGAGGGATGTAATTTTCCCTCCTTTAAATTCGCATTTGAGAAAGAGCGCGAAATAAAATTATGTTTAATTTTATGCCCACTCAAAATATAGGGTTAAGTTCTAACCATTTTTTAAGATTTACAATATCATCATCAACATTTCTAATGACAAGAGAATCTCCCCAGGTATTTGAAAGAAAAGAAATGTATAGAGTGCCAATATTAAATATCCTTCGGAAAGGAATAAATAGTTCAATTGACTTAATTTCGTTTTCTGTCATAGCTCTAACCTTGTTATATCCATCTAAAAATTGATTTTTACGTTGCTCTCTCTTTTTTAATTTTGTTATATCACTTCCCATGCCAAAAGGGAATGCATACATTGATATATCATATGCCCTCCATCCATTACCACAGAAATCAAAATCAAAAAGTATAGGATTGTTGTTAGCGTCAACCCGTATATTTCCGCTATAAATGTCACCATGGCAAATACCATATTGAGGTTTTTCGATACTCAAACTTGCTAATTTCATTTTTACATTTTTTTCAATTTCCTCTAAAAAGTTTATGTCGAAATCATGGATATTTGAGAATTGTTTTATAGCACACATAGAATCATCAATAAATGTATGAGAATCTAAATCTGGACGGTTAATAATAAAATCACATTTATCCCATGCATTATGAATTGAAGCAATATAACTTCCTAATCTTTCATTTGATTCAGCAGTTTCCTCTATTTGGTCAAACTCTTGTGTTCCAACTGATGTAAATAAAACGCCATATCTTATTCCATTCGCGGTCCTAAACTGTCCAATGATTGTATGGTCTTGTTTAGAAACAGGGTATGTTGCTTTGATATCCAATGACTTTAGATGATTAAGCAAATCAATTTCAGATTGAATTTCTTCTATGCTTCTTACTCCTTGACGATATACCTTAAAAAAATATGTCTCATTTTCTGTGATAACTTTATATATATCATGTAACCCCCTGTAAAATAGTCGGCATCGCAGTGTTATATGAGGAAAATATTCTTGCCGAATATAATCGCAAAGTGCGTTTGAAGATAATACGGATACTTCCAATGGAAATAAATTATTTAACATATAAGTAACCTCCCACCAATATAAAAAATATCTTTCGTTCACCATTCCTAACGATTGCGAACCATCAGAATGGTAATATTATACATTACGTCTTTGCTTAATATCAATATTTTGTCTAAAAGAGCTTAAAAAAAAGTACATTCATTAGTTCGATATATTTAGAAACAATGGATGTGCTTTTTATTAGGTTCTATTAAGAATTCACTTCGTTAGCAGTTTGTAGAATGTTCAATCCTTCCAGAATACTTTCTGGACTTATGTATTCTACTATAGTACCGGTACCCGGTGAATAAAGTTCATTTGCTTCGTCTAATATGCTTTTGAGTTCTTCTATTTTTAATAGTACATGCTCTACACTCGATGTTTGAAGGGATGAATTATTCTGCTATGCTCTCATATCAATGGTCAGGGTTGTCGTGGGGTCACTGATACCTGACAGAATTGTATCGGCAGTTGTCGATTGCTGATTAGATTTCTGTCTAGTAGAATATCCTTCGCTGTAATCAGCCCATGCCTTTAAAAGAGCACGATAATCTGAACTTGCTTTGTTCCTAATCGTTTGCTCGGATGGTCCGTCATGTTCTGCTGATATCCTTGCTATTGTAGCAACTGAGAAGTCCTTACTAACACGCTCATACTGTTCTTGTTCTCTGCATATACTATGAATCTTCTCAAGTGAATGCTTTTTACGGGTGGAAACACCTCCATAAGTATTAATATCAAACTGCCACAGATAATAAGGAGTGAAGGAATCCTGGCGTGACCTTCTTTCAATTTATTATTTTGATTCACACTTATCCTTACTATGCGGCTGGAATCCAGGCTGCAGAAATCCAGGCTGCAGAAAAACAACAGATAATTTTAGTTAAGAAAATATTAACCTTATAATTTGACTATACAGGAGGGTTTTGTTACACTTAAAATCAGTAACAGTCTGACTTAGGGTTTTAGCACAGAAAGGCGGAAACGTTCATGGATTTCAGACCGGTAAATTTCAGGGAGCTTGGAGGCTTAGAAGGAGTCGGAGGCAGGAAGATACGTCCCTGCAGGCTGCTCCGATCGGGTGAACTGGTAAGGTTATCAGAAGATGATAAAGAAATACTTACAAAGGAATATCAATTGCGCACCATCGTTGATTTAAGAGGTGAAAGAGAATGCAGGGAGAGGCCGGATGACAACATTACGGGTACAGTCTATCATAATATTGATGTTATAAAGGCAATACATGAGGCAGGTGCAGATATGGGCAGTTTTGAGACCATACCGGATATAGGTACCGTAGATGTCTATATGCGTGGTCTTTATGAACAGATGATACTGAATACAGAGGCTGTAAACAACTACCGGAAACTGATAGACCTGCTGCTGTTGCAGAAGGAAGGGGCTTTGCTGTTTCACTGTTTTGCAGGAAAGGATAGAACCGGACTGGCAGCTGCGATTATTTTAACCATCCTTGGTGTCGCAAAGGAAGATATATGCATGGATTATCTAAAGACCAATGAACAACGAAAAGAAGAAAACAGCATACTTCTCAAAGAATTAAAGGAGAAGGGCTTTTCAGAGGAAAAATGTAAAATAGCAGAAACAGCGCTGACGGTGAAAGCAGAATATCTGGAGGCGGCTTATCTTGCGGCTGAGAAACATTACGGTTCTTTTTCTGAGTTTATCAGTAAGGCATTAAAGGTGACAAAAGAGGAAGAAAAGGAACTTAGAAATATGTACTTATGCAAGGCAGTAGTAGAATGAACGTACCATAGATATGAATAGTATTTAGCATACGAAGTATTAGAACAAGGGATATAATTATCGTATTTCAAAATAACGAAGAACAGTAATTAACGGATCATCAGGCTCCTTTGCCGGAGTAGTGATGCCTTTCATAATATCATAGTGGTAGGTTATGCAATATCAGAACATGGGATATTTAATCAGTTTAAATAAAATATCCCTACAAAGAGGAGGGGCCGGCAGAAATTCTGCCGGCCATTTATGAAAAAAAGTTTATGTCAACAAGGTTGGGGAGCCTTGATTTACCCGATTTAAAAATTTGTTTGTGTGTTTGTTTCTTTAATGTATGATATTATTATAACGTTCACATGTGTATAGAGTTTGAAGGAAAATTGAAGATATTGTGAACAATTAAGAAAGATACTATAAACTTTGAGAATAAAAAATAAAGTGGGCTATGACTTTTGTCATAGCCTTTTCTATCTTTTGGCACTTAAAGAATAGATAGCTAACTGCTATACTGAAGTAAGTTTTTGATTGGAGCGCGCCAAAGTACAAGGAGTTACATTGAAAAATGCGTTACATTTTTATTTTTTTCATTTTGGCAGTATTGCAAGCAGGCTCGTATTATGAATGAAAATACAGATTGCTGGTATACCAGTGACAGGGGATGGAGGGAAAAGTGATGGATTCTATATTAAAGTTAGAAGGACTGACAAAGAAATATGATAATAAACCGGTGGTGGACCATATAAATCTGGATATCAAAAAAGGAGAGATATTTGGACTTCTTGGTCCCAACGGAGCAGGCAAGAGCACTACCATGAACATGGTATGCTCCCTGATAAAGCCTACGGCAGGGCGTATCGAATTGTTCGGCCTGGATACGAAGACCGATAGGAAGAAGGTAAAGCAGAAATTGGGCTATATTCCCCAGGAACTGGCGATTCATGGTAATCTGAAAGCCTGGGAGAATGTTGAACTCTTCACCTCTCTTTATGGCATAAAAGGAGATAAACTTCGTAAAGCAGTAACGGAATCTCTTGAATTTGTCGGGCTGGCGGATAAGCGTAACGGGTTTGTCAAGACTTTTTCCGGTGGAATGAAGAGAAGGCTGAATATTGCCTGCGCCATCGGACACAAGCCGGAACTGCTTATTTTTGATGAACCCACGGTTGGAATCGATCCTCAATCCAGAAATTTTATTCTGGAGAAGATTAGAGATGTTAACAGCCAGGGAGCGACTGTTATCTACACCAGCCACTACATGGAGGAAATCGAGGCCATCTGCACCAGAATAGCAATTATGGATAACGGAAAGATTGTGGCCATTGGGACCAAAGAAGAACTTGTGGAACTGGTAACTTCGGACAAAGATTCTCAAATGACCTTAGAGGAGGTATTTCTAACCCTTACCGGGAAAAAGCTCAGAGATTATGCAGAGGGGGAGATGTAACATGCCGTTGATTCTGATTAAAAATAATCTGAAGCTGATGCTTCGGAGCAAGTGGATCTTAATCCTGATGATCATACTTCCTCTGATCACCATTGCTTTACTGGCCAATGCTTTTCGGGAAATGCTTGATTCAGCTTACAAAGTGGAAGAATTCAAGGTGGGGTATCGGATAGAAAAGGATAGCAGTTACAAAGAGATGCTGGAGCCTTTTCAGGCTGGCTGCAAGGAAAATAGTATACTCCTTCAGGAATTTCCGGAGGGAGATATCGAGGTTCTGCTTAAGAGTGAGGCAGTAGCAGTTTTTGTTGATATCCAGGCAGAAGATTCTTATGTTATTTATAAATCCAATGACAGGAATACGGAGGCTGCAATTACGGAGAATGTATTTGCAAATTTCTTCTACCAGGTAAATGAGGCCAGGAACCTTGCAATCTACAGCGGGGAGCAAGGTATTACAGAAATACCGGAAATAAAGGCTACGAAGGTACATAGTGAGAAATTAAAAACAGACCCGGTGCCATCCTCTACGGATTATTATGGTATTGTCTATATTGTCTATTTCGCCTGGTGCGGGATGGTATCCTTGGTGGCGGTCATTTCCAGCGAGAGAAAAAGTGCAATACCAAAGAGAATGAAGGTATCTCATCTGTCAAACCTAAGCTATTACCTGGGAAAATTTATTCCCTGTACACTGGCTATTTTCCTGGAAGTAAGTGCAGCCTGGGCATTGTCGGTAATGCTTTATGACATTCACTGGGGAGCTATGGGACTGTCTGCCTTGATAATCCTTCTGGTTTCAATGGGCTCCAGTGCTTTTGGTATCGTGTTGTTCCAATTGTTTCGCAATGTAGGGGCAGGTATTGTTCTGGGGTTTGTAATAACCTGGGTGGCAGGTTTCTTTGGCGGCTGCTTTCAGACATACATGTATGCCCATTTGCCGAAAGCTCTGATGGAACTATCACCCTTTTATTATTTGAACCGAACGCTGATTGAGCACTCGGTGAAGGGGTACAGCAATTATACGGCTAAATGCATCCTTATGCTCTTGGGAATTATAGTAGTCTTTAGTTTAATTGGTGTACTTATGGTAAATCGTAAAACGGAGGAAGCCGGTTAAGCTTTTATACTGTCTCAGCGGTGGAATGGGGGAAATTATGAATGGTTTTAATACAATAGTAAAAATGAATATGAAATTGCTCTTAAGGAATAAGGGGTATCTCTGTTTTCTGATATTGCTGCCAATACTGGCAGTTATCATTCTGAATGTACAGAATATTAATACGGCAGATTCACAGGACAATGCCTATACCATACAGGAAATGGATCAGGAGAATAAGCTGATATTAAATATATCGAATAATAAATTAAACATTAAGGTTTACGACAGCAGTCAAAGTGAGCTTTCGGAATATATTTTACACAAATTGGCAAAAAACGGCTCCTATCGAATATACCGTTATAAATCACAGGCAATGGGTATAGAAGAGATAAGAGAGAGAGCACTTTATTCTGCAAATCATAATGTTATCGGTGGAATCATATATATTCCGCCTTCCTTTGAAGCGGAGATACTGGCAGGACAGGAAAGCAGTATGAGGGTATTTGAGGGAATGGAGGATGGAAGGAATGCTTTACTTTACAATGATCTGAATTCATATCTTCAGGGGCTTTACCGTTATGCTGCTTTAACAGGGTTTCAGAAAGAAGAACTATATTCACTTATGAATACTTCCGAAAAAGGAGAACCGGTTAAGGAATCAGTCAGCATTGAAGTTGGCGAAACCTTAAATCTCACCGCGAAACAGCTGGGCAGCAGCTCCAGTATTGGTTATTCACTGGCATTTCTAACAATTGCCTTCCTATTCAGCGGAGTGTTTATAGCTGCTAATGTTATTGAGGAACGCCAGAACAGAGTATATAACCGCTTCCTGTTATCCAGAGCCAGTTTAGGAGGCTATTGTCTGGCAAAGCTTATGATGATTCTCTTAACTGTCTTGATGCAGACGGGAATTATGGGGATTGCTATTAAGCTGTTAGTAAAAACTGATTATGGGATACCCTTTGCAAGCTATCTCTTTCTGGTCTTCTGTCTGGGGCTTATCTTTAATGCTTTTAGCGTGGTAATCGGAATATTGGCAAATAATATATTGACAGCAAATTACATTGCTTTTATTGTCTGGTGTATGTCAGCCATATTGGCTGGATTGTATTTTCCCTTAGACGGAGCCTCTGACTGGTGGGTCAGAGTATCCATGCTGATGCCACAGCGCTGGGTGGTAAAAGCAGCTGAAATGCTGATGGCGGAGAAAAGTGGTGTATACAGTATGTTTCTTCTGGTAGTATTCAGTTACCTGATAGTAATATCTTGCATTGGTTATCTGGGCACAAAGATAAAACGAAAGGAATAGCTGCATCGGCTCATAACCGCCGCTGTCAATTAAGGATTATAAGAAAGCTTTCATTAAGAAATTCCTAAGTCTGATTAAATCTCCTCTGGATATTTATAATAGATATTTACATGGATTTGCTGTTTGACAGCTGGGCAGCAGTTGCACCGGCAGGAGGGGTATGTTAAAATGAAGCCAAGAAGCCGGTCAGAACCGGCAACCGGGAGTAAGCAAAAGAAGCAGGAGAATTCGGGGGCAGCTATGGGTGAGAATGGAAAGCACTATTATTTCTCTGCTGTAAAATTATTTTGCATGGTTATGCTGATTGGATATTTTATCAGCAACAGTAAGGAATCACTTCACAATATCAGTGTGGAGTGGTTTCTTCTTGCTGTAGTTATGATTGCGGCCCTTGGTATTGAGCTGGTGGAGAAGAAGGAAAAGAAATTTATTTTTCTATGTTTTGAAGTGTTATTAACAGTAATGTTCCTTGTGATATTTAAGAAAAGCAATAATGGTCTGTTTTTGTTTCCCATGGTCGTACTGGATCTGACTGTATTTTTTCGATTGCCTATGACAGCCTATTTGTTTACCTTTTCCGGCTTGCTGCTTCAGCCTGAAGATATCTACCTGTATGCCATTTACTGCCTGTTTCTCATGATTATATATTTTCAGAATAATATCATCATTGAGAAATATAAGAGATACATGGAGGGTTATGAGCAGAAGGAATATCAGCTTAAAGACACCCTCAGCATACAGGATGCAGCCTATAAGGAGCAATTGGCAAGAAGCAGCCTATCCTTTGAGAATCGGATGCTGGAGGAAAAGGCTGTGTTGTCCCAGGCACTTCATGATAAACTGGGACATAGTATTAATGGTTCTATTTATCAGCTGGAGGCCTGTAAGGTACTAATGAAGAAGGAGCCGGAGGAAAGTGAGCGAATCATGCAGGCTGTCATTGACAGCTTAAGAACCAGTATGGATGAGATTCGTGTAATCTTACGAAGAGAGAAGCCGGATAAGAAACGGATGGCATATCTAAAGCTGGTACAGCTCAGTGAGGAATGCAGGGAGAAGTTCGGAATAAAGACAGAATTTACGATTACCGGTCAAGACAGGGAGGTTTCGGAGCCTATCTGGGAGGTTATATTGGACAATTCTATAGAAGCAGTGACCAATGCCTTGAAATATGCCGGTTGTACGGAATTGTACATAGAGATTATCATCCTGCATAAGGTGATTCGCTGCAGTATCAGGGACAATGGTAACGGCTGCGAACTATTAAAAGAGGGAATGGGGATCCAGGGCATGAAAAACCGGGTGCGCAATGTAAATGGGTATATGGATATCAGCAGCAAGGCGGGTTTTCTGATTAATATGATTATTCCGCTTTCGTAAAAGAACCACGGTCAGAGATTCTCTGCAGTGCCAGTAAAGGAGTAAAGAATGGAGAAAATAAAGGTGATAATTGCTGATGACAGTGACTTTGTCAGAGACGGTATGCGAATAATTCTCAGTGTAGATGAAGAATTTAAGGTGGTAGGCTGTGCCAAAAACGGGAAAGAGGCCTTGGAGCTTGCAATGACCGAGAAAGCGGACGTGGTGCTGATGGATATCCAGATGCCTGTTATGGACGGCATCGAAGCAACACGGGAAATCGTACAGCGAAGCCTTGGAAAGATATTGATACTGACCACCTTCGATGAGGATGAACTGGTAGAAAAGGCTATTAAGAATGGTGCAGACGGTTATCTCATTAAGAATCATACGCCGGAGCAGTTAAAGCAGATGATTAAATCCATTCATCACGGTGTAAATATTTTGGACGGGAAGGTTTTTTCCAAATTCAAAAACACGGCGATCAGGGCAAATGCAAGCTTTGACAGCAGTATTTTCACAGCCAGGGAGATGGATATTATCGGGGCTGTAGCAGAAGGCTTGTCCAATCGTGAAATTGCAGAGAAGCTTTTTATCAGTGAAGGGACCGTAAAGAATCATATCAGTACCATTCTTGAGAAAGGCAATCTGTCCCACCGCACCCAGGTAGCGGTATATTACCTTACCGGCAGAAAATAATTATAAAACAATCCCTTCCTTGACGAAGGGCAGCATAATTGATAGAATGAGCGAAAATAACCATGAAGGAGAAGGAATGGATGAATTATGCGGTTAAACCTCTGGATAGCAGCAACGGAGAGGTATTTACAGACTTTCTGGGGAATCTGGACTTTAGTCTTACCCCTCATTGGGCAACCTGTTTCTGCAGATTTTATTACAGCGACTGCAGCATAGAAGAATGGGCGGCAAAAAGCGGTGAGACCAATAAGGCAGAAGCCCTGGAGGATATACGTAAGGGGAATATGAAAGGGTTTCTTGCCTTTGACGGAGATAAATGCATCGGCTGGTGCAGTGCCAATGATATCGTAAGATTTCCCCGGCTGTCAGAGGATGTCAGCCATCTGATAGAGGGAAAGCGGACAGGCTGTACCATCTGTTATGTGATACACCCTGAGTACCGAAGACAGGGAGTGGCAAGATTACTGCTTCAATATGCAGTGGAAGACTTTAAGCAGAAAGGCTTTGACCATTTACTTGCATTTCCGGTAGTTGCGGATACTCCTGCGGAAACACATTACAGGGGAAGCGTAAATATGTATCTGGAAAACGGCTTTCAGGAGATTGGTAACCAGGACAATGTGAAGGCTATGCTTCTGGAACTGAAATAAAATATGGGTGGCGAAAGGTAGTTGGTCGCAAGGGGACGGCAAATTGTTCAAACCAGAAAAACGTATGCTTCGATTTCAAGGTATAAGAAGTCCTAATTCTCTGGGTATTTCGTGCTTGACATATTCTAAAACAGATAACTCGCTTGCGCTCAAACAATCTGTTTTAGATTATAGCACAAAATATCCAGAGAAAAGGACTTACTAATACCTTTCCATAGGCGCATTCGTTCCTTCTGGTTTGTACAATTTGCCTGTACTCATTTGCAAATATGGTTTTGATCCTTGAATTATTTATTACTACTGATCGTATACGAAAATTATAATAAAAAAGTATTTCAAATTTTCGTTGACAGATTGAGGTGCATATGATAAATTGTAAACTAATAAATATACAAGTTAATAAATATATATATTAAATGCAGTGACAAGGAGGAGTACATACTAATCCGATTTGCAGAGAGAAGACGGCAGGTGAAAGTCTTCATTCAGGTAGTATGGAAGTAGCCTTTGAGCAGTGAACCCAACGGGAACACCTGGTAAACCTATGGAAACAGGCTGTTCTTTAGTAGACTTCAACGGAATTTTCCGCCGTTACACGGAAAGCGGTATCGATATCTTTGAGCACTATGGCAAGAGTCCGTATCGTAATGAGTGCAGAGAACTTTCTCTGAATTTAGGTGGTAACACGGATAATTATTCGCCCTAAGCTAAAACTTTAGCTTAGGGCTTTTTTGCGTCTGACTTAGGTGGAATAGCAAGAAGTACGATAGCATCCCATTTTCGGTATCTTGAGTGCCGACAGTTTAGAAGGAGGAGAACCATGGAAATGAAAGGAACATCACTTTTTATCAAAGCACTGAAGGAAGAAGGTGTTGATACACTCTTTGCCTATCCGGGAGGACAGGTAATCGATTTGTTTGATGCACTTTATGATTCAGAGGGAATCGAGGTAATTCTGCCAAGACATGAACAGGGGTTGATACATGCAGCAGACGGTTATGCCCGGTCAACAGGTAAAGTGGGTGTCTGTCTGGTTACCAGCGGACCAGGTGCCACCAATCTGGTTACCGGTATTGCAACTGCCAACTATGACAGCGTTCCTTTGGTTTGCTTTACCGGACAGGTACCCACTCATCTTATCGGCAATGATGCTTTTCAGGAGGTAGATATTGTAGGTATCTCCAGGAATATCTGTAAACATGCCATAACAGTAAGAGACAGAAAAGACCTGGGTAGGATTATCAAAGAAGCCTTCTTTATTGCAAGGTCCGGTAAGCCTGGGCCGGTAGTAGTAGATCTGCCAAAGGATATTCAGCAGGCTATGGGAAGTGACGAATATCCAAAGGAAGTATCCATCAGAGGGTATAAGCCCAATACGGGTGTCCATGTAGGACAGGTAAGGAGAGCGCTGAGTATCTTAAGTCAAGCGAAGAAGCCCTTATTCTTGGTAGGCGGCGGCGTTAACATCGCCGATGCGGGCAGAGAGTTTACCCGTCTGGCCGAACTTACCGGTATGCCGGTAATTACTACTATAATGGGAAAAGGCGCGATACCCACAAATCATCCTCTGTACATCGGCAACATCGGAATTCATGGGAACTATGCAGCCAATCGTGCAATCAGTGAATGTGATGTGCTCTTTTCTATCGGTACCAGATTCAATGACCGTATAACCGGAAAAATTACGGAATTTGCCAAGCTCGCTTCGATCATTCATATTGATATTGATGCGGCTTCCATCTCCAGAAATATTCAAGTGGATATACCCATCGTAGCCGATGCCAAAACCGCTATTTTAAAGATATTGGAGGAAGCGGAAGCTTTGCCTATTAAAGAGTGGACAGAAGAGGTTAAGAGCTGGAAGCAGGAGTATCCTTTGGAAATGAAGAAATACGAAGGTATGACGCCGGAAATAATTATTCATAAAATTAATGAAAAATTTAAAGACCTTATCGTAGTAACGGATGTAGGGCAGAATCAGATGTGGACCACACAGTATCTTGAAATGGATCATAACAGAAAGCTTCTGACCTCCGGCGGACTTGGCACAATGGGGTACGGACTGCCGGCTGCCATCGGAGCACAGCTTGGTAACCCAGGTACTCCCGTAGTATGTATTTCCGGTGATGGTGGAATGCAGATGAACATACAGGAGATGGCCACAGCTGTTGCTTTGGAGCTTCCCTTGATTCTCTGTGTCTTTAACAACTCTTATCTTGGAAATGTACGCCAGTGGCAGGAAATGTTCTATGGAGGACGTTATGCCTATACCTGTCTTACTGCCAGAAGAAGCTGTGCTAAGGATTGTAAAAATCCTGAAAAATGCTGTCCGAAATACTCACCTGATTTTGTAAAACTGGCGGAAAGCTATGATGCAGCAGGAATCCGGGTAGAAAAAACCGAGGATATTGACGGAGCACTGGAGGCTGCCCTTAGGAAGACAGATGCACCTACTCTCATAGAATTCATCATAGAGCCCGAAGCCAATGTGTACCCGATTGTACCTACCGGTAAACCTTTAAGTGAAATGGTAATGGATTAAAGCTGCTTACGTATAGGAGTAATGGCGAGTTCGGAAGTATCGGATAAGAGCTACAATTCTATAAATGACAAGTGTTTTATAACCGGTTTTATGTAACGGATGGAAGATTGAATAAAATACCTCAAATCAAGTTGAGGTGTCTTTGATAATTGTAAAATAAGCTTCCAGGAAAATCACGTTGTACAGGATAATAAGATAGAGGAAGGCAGGAGAAATATGGGAAAAGCAGCAGAGAATATCATAAAAAAAAGATGGATTTCTCTTTATGTTGAGAATGAGATAGGAGTTCTTGCAAAGATCTCCGGACTCTTTTCAGGGAAATCCTACAATCTGGACAGTTTAACCGTTGGTGAGACGGAGGATGAGACAATCTCCAGAATGACCATTAGTGTTACCAGTGATGAGAGTACCTTTGAGCAGATTAAGAAACAGTTGAACCGATGTGTTGAGGTAATTAAGGTAGTGGACTTTACCGATATTCCCATTCATATGAAGGAAATATTATTTATTAAAGTTAACAGCCTGAATGCGGGAGAGAAAGAGGAGGTATTCCGTATTGCTCAGATTTATGGAATATCTATAATAGACTGTGACCGCAGTAATCTGCTTCTGGAATGTGTTCATACGGAGAGTAAAAATAATGCGCTGATCAAGCTGTTTAAGAGTTCCTTTCCCAACCGCATTGAAGTAATCAAAGGTGGAAGTGTGGCTATTGAAGCGATTAGTATGGCGGACAGGTAGTTGTAGTTGTCGCAGGAAATAAGCAGATGATGATATTGATGATAATCAACCGGTGGTTTAGAAATAATTGCAAAACTTAATCCTGAATATATGGAAAAAGGCTCCATTAACTATTATAGTATAAATACAGCGCTGTAGCATTACATTGCAAAGAAATCTTTCCAAAGACCAGAGGATAAGATCCTTATGGAGAGTAAATTTGTAAAAATAAAATTATAAATAATGTTAGTGAGTATTTAAACGTGTGTTAACGCACACAGATAGGAGCTACTATGATAGATAATGAAAAAGTCGGAAGCAGGATTGCGGTATTAAGAAAGGCAAAGAATCTGACAGGTGAACGTTTTGCAGAGCTGCTTCACGTAACACCTCAGGCGGTAAGTAAATGGGAGAACGGTAAAAGTCTTCCGGAAACGTATCTGCTACCTGGTATAGCAGGTATTCTTGGGACCTCGATAGATTCCCTGTTATTACCCCAGGAACTGGTTATTTTAGAAGCTGTGTTTACGGACGGAGAAACTCAGGTGGAGGTTACACGGATACTTAACAGCAATATTAACGGAAATGCTCTGTACATCAGTGCAAATGCAAAGACCATGGGTTTTATAAAGGAGAGTGAGCGGCTTAAGATACTGGCAGTAACTTACCGCACACCGGAAGGAATCTTTCATGACTATGTTACGGAAGATGGTTTTCTGTCCCTGAACCTTAAGGAAGGCAAGTACAAAAAGGAGGACAACAGGCAGATAATCGGTGCATTCTATGGCAATCGGGAGGATTACAGGGACTGCATGGTAAAGATAAAACATTATGACTATTTTGCCTGGAAGGAAATACCCGTAGGGCATGAGAGTTTCCCGAGTTCTACAAAGACTGAGAAACAGGAATATCTGACGCTGATCTATCGTAACGGGGAAGGGATTCGTGTCGTCAGCTGCAGAGAAGGTGAAGCGCTGTGTTACTCCAAAGACGGGAAGGATTTATACAGAAAAGATACGTCCTGTGCGGAGCTGGCTGGTATTGCGCCTCTGGAATGGGAACAGGGTATGGACTGTACCTGGGCAGGGGCGCTGACCAGAGCTTTTCAATATCTGGGAGAGACCTGTACCTACGAACAGCTGATGGGACTTTCCGGTGCCTGCTACCGTATTGCCTTTACAGAGGTCTGGGATTACAGCGCTGTGGATGCGCTGGTGGCCTATGATTACTCCACCCCCCTCTTTAAAGCGGCAGGCTATGAGCAAATCTGGGCTGAACGTCTTAGAAAAGAAGAAAGGACAGCAGAGAGGCATAGAATTGTTGCCGACATTGATGAAGGGAAACCTGTTATAGCCATTAATCTAAGGATTGCGCCGGAATGGGGTGTTATAACCGGCTACAGAGATAATGGTAAAATACTCCTTTGCAGAACTTATTTTGACGGAGAGCTGTTAAAAGAAAAAGGGATGGATTATTTGGAGGCGGATTTCTGGCCTTTTCTGATAACACATATTGGAGATAGAAGAGATAAGCCTACGGATTATGAAAGCTTGCTTGCCTCACTGGAGTTACTGATAAAGTCTTTCCGGGCATCTGTGCAGAACGGTTATTACCAGGGAGAGGAAGCATATGAGATGTGGATTGAGGGTCTGTTAAAAGAAGAATTATGGGATGGCCATAGCAGGTACGAAGAGATTGACAGAAGAATCGGTGTCAATGATACCACCCTCTTAAATCTTATTGATGCCAGAAGAAGTGCAGGGGTTTATTTAAAGGAAGCCGCCGCCTTTGTTACAGAAGAGTATCAAGAGTCAATTAGTCTGTTAAGTACAAATTATAATGAAATTGCAGAAAGCCTTATGAATTTCAGAGAACAGTCAAAAAAGAATGCCACCGAAAAGGTACATTATAATGAAATTGATACGGGACGTAATTTCAGTAGAGACTTTCGCAAAAAGCAGGCACAACTGTTAAAGCAGGTACTGGATATAGAAAGAGATATAGTGGCTGCCGCAGAGAAAGTTCTTAAGGAATTAAGAAATGAGTAATGCAAGCTGGTTACTTAGAAGTGGTTTCTATTGAACGAATTCGGATATTAATAAATGGGTATGATTTTTATAGCTATTATAAACTCATTAAAGCAGTAAAAGTCAGAGCTTGACAAAGTCATAAAAATCAGTACTTGACAAAATCAGAATGTTGACAGACTAAAAAATATATGCTATCATAACAAAAATTTTATAAATCAAAGGCAGTGAAGAGAAGAGTACACTATAATGGATGCCACAGAGAGCCTCGGTTTGCTGAGAAGAGGCGCAAAAGGTATGGTGGAAAAAAGCCTCGGAGCCGCGTACCGAAAGAGATATTCTCCTGAGGCTACGATGGGAGCGCCCATTACAGCGCCAGAGTATCGACTGATGACAAATAAGCCTGAAGTTCGTACTTGAAGAGGTTCCTTTTGCGAAAAAGGAATGAAACAGGGTGGTAACACGAAGCATAAGCTCTCGTCCTTGAATAAAATCAGGGAGGAGGGCTTTTTTTATTGCAGAAATTTTATCTTGGTGACATGGACATAAAAGAAAAAACGAACAGACAATAGAGGCAAAGACGGTAAAGACAAAGACGGATAAAAGACAAAGACAGTAAAAACAAAGACGGTAAAAGATAAAGGCAGTAAAAGATAAAGACAGTAAAAGAAGGCAGTAAACTCAAATAATGACAGTAAACTCAAAACTATGAGAGTAATCAAAAATTATTATTTACAACTAGTAAGAAGTGCAAAGAAGCATGGTAAAGGAGAACATATGTTAACAGAACAGGAAATTATAAGAAGAGAAAAGTTAAGCCAGATAAGGGAAACACTAAATCCCTACCCGGAGAGATTTCCGCTTTCCCATTCCTTAAAGGAAGCGGGAAATCTAAGTGATGGTACCCCAGAAGTTAGTGTAGCAGGCAGGCTGCTGTCCATTAGACGTATGGGAAAGCTTACCTTTGGAGTATTAGGAGATGTTGAAGGCAGAGTGCAGATTGCTCTTAAGAAGGATGTACTGGGGGAAGAGGTCTATCAATTTGTGAAGAGGCAGCTGGATCTTGGTGATTTTGTAGGAGTAACCGGTGAGATATTTACTACCCAGGCAGGTGAGAAGACAGTAAGGGCAGACAAGTTCATTTTTCTGGGGAAGGCGCTTAAGCCGCTGCCGGAAAAGTTTCATGGATTAAATGACAAGGACAGCTGTTACCGCAAGAGATATCTGGATCTTATCATGAACCAGAAAACCAGGGACAGATTCCTGTTAAAGAGCAGCTTTGTAAAGGCAGTCAGAAGATTTCTGGAAGATGAGGCTTATATTGAAATTGAAACGCCGGTACTTATCAACAAGCCTTCCGGAGCGCTTGCAAAGCCCTTTGTTTCTCATCATAATGCCTTGGATATGGAGGTATATCTTCGTATTGCACCGGAAACTTATCTAAAGAGAGCTGTAGTTGGCGGCTTTAATAAAGTATTTGAATTTGCCAGATGTTTTCGCAATGAAGGTATTGACCCAACGCATCTGCAGGATTTTACCATGCTGGAATGCTATCTGGCATATGCCAACTATAAGGACAATATGAAGTTTACTCAAAGGCTCCTTGCACAGGCTGTTTATGAAGTATTTGGCAGTAAAACGATAGAAGTAAACGGGCGGACACTCTGCTTTGAGGGAGAGTGGCCGGTAGTTACCTTTAAGGAGCTAATAGAGAGGGACTGTGGTATTGATATCAATAAATTCCAGAGTGCAGAAGAATTACTGAAGGAGATTGTGAGGCAGAATATCAAACTGGAAACCTCAGCGGAGCTGCAAACCCTTGGAAGGGGAAATCTGATTGACCAGCTGTATAAGAAGGTGAGCAGACCAAAGCTTACAGGCCCGGTATTTCTGGTGGAACACCCCATCGATCTTTCACCGCTGGCAAGAGCAAAGGATGATAATGCAGAGATTACCGACCGTTTTCAGCTTATTATTAACGGTGCAGAGGTAATTAACGGCTACTCCGAGCTGGTAGATCCAATTGAGCAGCACAATCGTTTGCTGGAGCAGGCAGCTTCCCATGGTAAAGGGGATGAAGAGGCCATGGTCATGGATAAAGATTATATTACTGCCATGGAGTATGGTATGCCGCCTATTTCTGGCTGGGGTATGGGCATTGACCGTATTCTTCAGGTATTAACAGGAGAAGAAAATCTGAAGGATCTGATTCTGTTTCCACTTATGAGGCCTGTTGAGGAAGAAGGAGAACAGGTAGAAACTGAAGGGGATTTCATTGAAAAGTTTTAAGCAAATATAAATAAATCATGGAAAGGAATTGACATTTTCAGGGAAATGATTATAATGACAAAAAAGTATTTATATAAGTTGAGGTATTAATTTTAAACTTTGAAACAAGAATCTGAATTAAATGGAATTTTGGTTTCTTAGAAGTTAAATACCAAATTTATGTTATGACCGTCTGGTAACTAACTGTCATTGACAGATGACATGTTTATGAAGGGATTACGGGTAAAGCTTAATAAGCAGAAAGAAGGACACAATGGCACAAGCAAATATGACAACATCAAAAGTCGTGTATTTTATGAACTGGGGTTACTCTGTTAACGCCGGTTATACTAATGTGCCATCCCCTCGTATATCTTATAATACAGATACCGGTCCAGGTCATGAGGAACTTTTTATTTTCTGAAACAGACCCAAAGTATATTATCTAACCGGTGTTTGTATAAGCAGACACCGGTTTTTTGTCTGCTGAATACATTCATCCGGAGTATTCCTTGAAAGGAGAGTACATATGGAAACAGTCAATTATTTGGAACAGTACTACAGCGGTTATGATGAGGAAGGGAGGCTATTGCGAAAATACGGACAGGTGGAGTATCTGACCACAATGGCCTACATTCACAAACATCTTCCAGAGAAAGAACGTGCAGAATGTCGTATTCTGGAGGTTGGAGCAGGCACCGGAAGGTACTCTGTCGCACTAGCCAGGGAAGGATACCAGATAGATTCCATTGAGCTAATAGAATATAATCTGAATATCCTAAAGTCCAAAATAAAAGAGGAAGATAAGATTACTGCCAGGCAGGGAAATGTCTTGGATCTATCTGCGTATCCAGGTGAAACCTTTGACATGACATTAGTGCTTGGGCCAATGTACCACCTGTATAAGGAAGAAGAGAAGAAACAGGCATTAAGAGAGGCAATCCGAGTTACGAAAACAGGCGGTTATATTTTGGCAGCATATTGTATGAATGATGCTACAGTGCTGCAGTATTGTTTTGAACAGAACAAATTAAGAGAATGTCTGGAGAAGAACCTGCTGACAGAAGATTTTCATTGTATATCCACACCCAAAGAGCTTTTTGAACTGGTAAGGACAGAGGATATAAAGGAGCTGACCAAAGGATTGGGAGTGGAAAGAGTTAACCTCATTGCCACAGACGGTGCTACCAACTATATGAGAGAAGTGATTGAAGAAATGGATGATGAATTATTTGATTATTATATAAGATACCATTTAAGCATATGTGAGAGGCAGGATTTGATTGGTGCAACTCATCATAGTTTGGATATTTTGAGAAAGGAGTAAGTTTATGCTAACACCGGTATTGGAAACAGAAAGACTTCTTCTTCGCCCTTTAAAAGAAACGGATGCAGAAGAAATCTTTACGAACTGGGCAAGTAATCCCGAAGTTGCAAAGTATATGAGCTGGAGCACCCATTCTGATATAGAGGTAACAAAGGAATGGCTTCAAAGTATTCAAGCAAACATAGCAGCAGAGGATAAATATGACTGGGGATTTGTAAGAAAATCTGACAATAAACTCATTGGTAGCGGAGGAATCTATTTTAAGGAAGAGAGAGGCATGTACACGGTTGGTTATAACCTGATGAGAGACTGCTGGAACCAGGGCTATACAACAGAAGCAGTGGCAAAGATATTGGAGTTCGCTGTTAAGGATTTGGAGCAGAAAAGATTATTTGCCTACCACGCCAAGGAGAATCCCAATTCCGGAAAAGTTATGGAAAAGTTAGGTTTTCACTACACAAAGGATACGGCATATGACAGTATGGACGGTAAAAGACATTTTGAAGCAAAGGAATATCTGTATGAAAGGACATAAAAACAAGTCTTATTATAGTATAAAATGTCGTAATATAGTTGAATAATAATGAATTATTTGGTATAATGTACCTAAATATGGCGGATGGAGCATATTGGTTCAGTCTTAAATTGTTATTCAATAAAATTGCAGGGATTTTCCCAAAGCGGATAGGAGCAATTATGACAGAGGATGCGGCAAGAAGTAAAGACAGAAGAGGGAATTATCAGGAGCTGGACAATATTTCATTAACAGAGATTATTAGTGTGGATTTTTTGCAGAAGTTTCAGGATGCATTTACAAAGGCTATGGGAGTAGCAGGATTGACCACGGATGATAATGGTGTACCGGTTACACAGCCATCAAATTTTACGGACTTTTGTATGAAGCTTTCCAGACAGACCAAGGAAGGTGCAAGAAGATGCAAAGAAAGTGATATTTTCGGCGGTAAGGAAAGTGCCAGAACCGGTAAACCGGCAGTATATTACTGTGGCAGCGGTCTTATGGATTTTGGAGCACCCATAATCATAAATGGTAAGCAGATTGGCTCTATTCTGGGAGGGCAGGTCTTGCCGGAGGCACCGCAGAAAGAGAAGTATATAAAGATAGCGGAGGAAATCGGAGTAGATCCTGATGAATATTTGAAGGCACTTGACAAGGTAAAGATTGTCTCAGAGGAACAGCTAAGAGCTGCGGCAGATTTGTTATTTATTGTTACCAGTGAGATTTCCCAAATGGG
>DJJW01000077.1:86049-97673 GCA_002434335.1 Lachnoclostridium sp. UBA6558
AATGCCTCCATAGAAGCAGCCAGGGCAGGAGAAGCAGGCCGTGGATTTGCAGTGGTTGCAAAAGAGATTAACCGTATGTCTGATGATTCCAGAAAAGCAGTTGATGGCATACAGCAATTTACTTCGCAGATTAACAATTCCGTAGCTCAGACTAGTGATATGAGCAGCTCCACCTTGGAAATAACCAGGCAGCAGGAAGAGGCTATGAAGACAATTGTTGAGTTTGTAGACGAGATAGTCGGTATGGCAGAAACACTGAATAACCTTTCGAATTATCAGCATTCCTGAGTTTGAAATTTTAGAAGGAATTTTATTTACGTTATAGTAAAGCTAGTATTTTTTAATAATTTTAGTTTAGCGTATAAGAAGAATTACATAAAAAAACTTTGTGCTCAGATAAACCGACCCCACAAAGTTAGATTTTTCAGGTCTAACTTTGTGAGGTTAATTAAGGGATATTTCCTCTTGCACAAAGTGTTTTTTTATTTATCGAGATGAACGAAAAATTAGCAGTTAACCTGATGCAAAATTAGCTGGATGATATTGCTATAGAATTTATCAGTATGAATTGTGAGAAATATTAACCAGCTCTGCCTTAGAGCCAAGCACCATCCAGAGCTATGACCTGTCCGTTTAAATAATCGTTTCCGTCAGATAATTGCCATACGAGTTCAGCTACTTCCTCTGTTCGCCCCATACGGCCTGCCGGAATTTCTTCTTCCAAGGATTCTTTATCGGTAACGGATAAAAAGGAATTCATGGAAGTGTCAATGGCACCGCAGGCAATGGCGTTTACCTGAATATTACTGGGTGCAAGTTCCTTTGCCAGTGCTTTCGTAAAAGCATTCATTCCGCCTTTTGACGCAGAGTAGGCTACTTCGCAGGAGGCACCGCTGATGCCCCAGACAGAGGAGATGTTGATAATCTTACCCTGTTTGGCGCGTATCATATCCGGAACGGCCTGATTACAGCAGTTATAAACGGATGTAAGATTGGAGGAGAGAATGGAATTCCAGGTATCAATATCTGTATCGGTAAATAACCCTACGTGAGAAATGCCGGCATTATTAACCAGTACATGCACTGGGCCAAAGGTTTTTTTAATTAGACCAAAGAGTTCCGTAACAGCTGCATTACTGCCCATATCACCCAGATAAGCCAAACAGGGGGAGCCAAGACTCTCAACCTCTGCTTTGGTCTTCATCAGTTCATTCTTATGGTTTCTGCCGGTTATGGCTATACGGAAACCTTCTTTGGCATAGCGCAGAGCAATAGATTTTCCAATACCTCTGGAAGCGCCGGTTATCAGTATGGTTTTGGATTTCATAGGACCTCCCGAATTGTCTTTGTTGCTATAGATTATATCCGAAAAGGGCGAAGATTGCAAACCCATTGAAGCTCTGAATAGCTATCGCTGCAATTCTAAAGGATTGTTAATAACGTGTGAGAAGAGCTATTTTCCTCTTGCCTCCAGAAGAGAGCTGTGATACAATACATCCAATACGAAAAGGCTATGACAGGGAATAGTAACTGCTGCTTTGATAACAGAGAGAAGATGGTTGGTGCGAATCTTCATGAAAAAGTGCAGGGAAGGCGCCCTTAAGCTGTGGATTGAACGGGGTAACCCAAGTAGAGGCCAACGGAACTTCCACCGTTACCAGGGAAAGCGGTATAAAGTGTATACTCGTACCGTAGCAGAGTGCAGGTTATCCTGAATTTAGGTGGTACCACGGACATATAATGTTCGCCCTAAGCAATTATTGATTGCTTAGGGCTTTTTTTATGCAATAGGGATGGAATCGTCCTGGTAAAAGGAAATTGTCCTATTGCATAAAAAGTCTGTTGGGGGGACACATGACTCGCTTAAATAAGATATATAATCGTAACAGAGGTTAGTGCCAGAGTTATTCGAGCCAGCTACTTGTCTGCTATAGGAGATTATTTCCTATTGCAAAGAGTATTCCGGGCTGGGAGAAATGGCAGTGTAAAAATAATTCTGACCCTTCAACGCAGGCGTAGAATCCCACGAAAGGGCGACTATGCTTTTCGTAGTAAGCTTATATTATGTGTCTAAGTGGTAATTGCTATTTTTTATTATCAGATAACTGCCGGTAAAAGCTTAATTTTCATAAGGGGTACTTATGGTACTTAACACCCATAGTTTGTGGTTCGTATTAAAATCCAATCAAAAAAAGGAGGTTTTACTTTACTATGAAGAAATTTACAATGGAGGATTTATCAGCATATTGCAGCCAGTATGGGTTTATATTCCGGGGAAGTGAAATATATGGGGGGCTTGCCAATACCTGGGATTATGGTCCTCTTGGAACGAGACTGAAGAACAATATCAAGGATGCCTGGAGATATTATTTTATACAGGCAAGAGATAACAGCTATGAACTGGATTCAGATATTCTGATGAATCCCACAGTATGGGAAGCCAGCGGGCATCTGGTAGGTTTTTCAGATCCCTTATTAGACTGTAAGAGCTGTAATGCAAGATATCGGGCCGATAACCTGATAAATGATTACACGGATGAAATAAATGCAGACATCATGACCCAGGAGGAAATGCTTCGTTATATACAGGAGAAGAAGATACCCTGTCCGAAATGCGGCAAATCCGATTATACGGATATAAGACAGTTTAACCTGATGTTTGCCACACAAAGAGGAGTTACGGCAGAGACTTCTGCAACAATATATCTGAGACCGGAAAACGCCCAGGGGGAGTATGTGAATTTCCTGAATGTTATGAGAACCATGCGAACCAGACTGCCCTTTGGAATTGGTCAGATCGGAAAAGCCTTTCGAAATGAAATTACACCCGGAAATTTCACTTTCCGTACCATAGAATTTGAGCAGATGGAATACCAGACCTTTTGCAGGAAAGGAGAAGACGAGGCATTGTATGAGTATTTTAAAAACTATGGTATTGAGTTCTTTCAATTCTTGGGAATAGCCAGAGAACATTTAAGGCATCACGACCATGATAAACTTGCCCACTATGCAAAGGCTGCTTGTGATATCGAATATCTCTTTCCTTTTGGCTGGGGAGAAATCAACGGAACCCATAACCGTACGGATTTTGACCTGACAAGGCATCAGGAGTATTCCGGAAAAAGCCTTGAATACTATGAGGAAGAGACCAGGGAAAAGTTCATTCCTTATATAATAGAATCCACCTATGGTCTGGATAGAGTCGTACTTGCGGTATTACTGGAAGCTCTAGCAGAAGAAGAACTGGATAAAGGAGACACCAGACTGGTACTTCGTATTCCACCAGCTCTGGCACCGGTTAAAATAAATGTCCTGCCATTGATCAAAAAACGCCATGGAGAGAAAGCCATAGAGATATACAATACTCTGAAGAAAAAATATATGGTAACCTATGATGATGCCGGAAATATCGGAAAACGATACCGCAGAGGTGATGCAATTGGTACACCTTATGCAATCACAATAGATGATAAAACCCTTGATACAGGAATTATAACCATCAGAGACAGAGATACCATGACGCAGGTAAAGATACCTTATACAGAGTTAAAGGATTATTTTGATGGAGAATTTGATTTTGAGTAGCAGATGATTGGATGAATTCTTAAATATTTATATTGGTCTGCTGGGGTATTATAATAAGAACATATCGTGTTATTATAAATTTATTTTACGATATGTTCTTATTGATTAGGCGTTTGCGGTAATCTGAAATAACAAGTTGGAATACTTGCCTAAAGTGGAAATATATGTTATAGTGACTATAAGAGTTTCTTTAATTAAAAGAACGAAAGTAAACAAATAATAATACACACTAGCTAAAATAAATGCTTACAAAAATAATCTTCACTATGTCTAATTGAGTAATAAACGTCTAACTTTAATGTTTTTTCTTGTGCTACCTCCATTGTTTAGTCTTTTTATAATTCCGCTGTAAAACGAAGCTTTAGGATATCTTATAACCAGCTAAATGAATTATTTGCAATGTCTCAAAATTTGACTGGTTATGACTATAGTCATTTCTGATTGGGTGTGGTAAAATTAGTAAATATTTCTGTGAATATAAAGAAATAAAAGGAAAAATCCTGTTTGTTCGGATAAGAATTTTTTGTAATGGAACTTAATAATGATTTTATACAAAAGAAAGAGGATGGAGGGCGTATTATAATGTCTACGAAAATCTTAAAAAGCAAAGGAATATGCTTATTACTAATGTTAGCAATTATTTTTTCATGTATAACACCAGTGCAGCCTGCATCGGCAGCAAGTAATAAAATTAAGATCTATAATTTTATTAAGCTTCTGGTACCTGCCATAGGACTTGAAGTTGATACTACAGCTAAAGGTCCTTATTTGAAAGCAGCATTAGCTGCCGGAATTGTAAAAGAAGGGGATTTCAAAGATTATAAAGCAGATCTAACAAGGGTGGATGCAGCAGTACTTCTTAATCGTGCTGATGAATATTTAAATGGTGATAAAGTTGATGCTGAGTTACTTGAAATTATCCTAACTAAAAGAATTTCTGATATTAAGAAAATACCTGCAGGAAAAAGAGAAGCTGTAGCAAAGGTTTATGCAAAAGGTCTTATTGTTGGAAAAAGCAACGGAATGTACATACAGAACAGAGCGTTTAACGGTTATGATTATTTGACTACTGCAGATGCAAAAAAAGTTGTAGCATTGCTGAAAAATCCAAAAGGCAGAGCAAAACTAAGTCCTGACGGTCAGCTAATCAGAACAACTAACTTACCTAAAAATGCAAAGAGCTATCCTTATATCCTGGAGGCCTTTCCGAATTCTTTTTATGAAATGAAATTTATGTATCAGCGAAGAAGCTATTCTTGGGACCCAGTAGAAGGAAAAGATTTTGCTTCACCTGTTTACATAAGGAATAAAATAGAAAAAGAATCTGAAGATTCAGAAAGTAAATATCAATATACTGTTGATTGGATAAAAAAAGTTGAGAACAACTTAAAATATCGCTTAAACGTTGATTATAGGGCTATTAACAATACTTGGGTTAATAATTTAAGAAGTACGTACTTTGTCTATGATGATGCTTCAAATGATCAGAAAACTACAAATGATATTAAAGAATACTTGATTTTTGTGAAAAAAAATAAGGTAATTATAAAAAGTTCAGTAATAACAGTTGAACCATCAACGTTATATTTTGATCAGAGTTATAAAGTTAGAGTATATGTAAAATTTAAAATTTCCTTTTCTGGTAAAAAACAAAAACAAGATGATTTATTTTTTTCACGAAAACATGTGAACTTTCAGGGATTAACAAGAGATAAGTGGTTTGAGGGGGTTTATGATATAGAGATTGCAACGGCAAATGGATACAGTAACGGAAGTGATTACGCAATCTTTGGAGATGCTTTAGACGATTACTACTACAAAGGAGAGTAACGGGGATAAATGACATACAAACGTATTATGAGAGGGTTAATTTTTGTGGTATTATTTTTTTTCTTTTTTATTGTACCACCACTTGATGTGTATGCGAGCGAAAAACCTGATTTATACATGAATGATGAAACTGGAGATATATCATTTACAACAAAGGATACAAAAGCTACATCTGAAATAAAATGGAAAACAATTGGATTTACTATTCGTAAAGAAAAAACATATGGCTTTCCTAGAAAAGATAAAGATTATGCAATCTTGTTGCTAAAGAACGGGCAGAAAACCTCTGTTGATGGTCCAGATGGTAAAGTATATGTTACTTTCACTTTTAATATTGATCAGATAAATAAAGCTTTCGTTGGTACTTCACTGGATGGTATCAATAATGGAGATACTATTTACCTAAATGGAATATTCCATACTGTTTATGGTGATAAAGAGAATACCTTTGACTATTATAATCTTTCCGGAAAACCTTATGGGATTGCTACAGCAGAAACATGGAATGATATATCTGATTTTGATGACCGTTTTGACCTTCCCTTAAAATTCCATTACGGAACTGACAACAAAGAACCAATAACAATTGAAAGACGAATTTATAGCAATGGTACAAGCACACGGCATGATACAAAAAGCTATACAGCACAGACTAAAAATACAACCTTTAAAACCAATAGTACCAAAATCCCAGACCATATAGACGGTACAAAATACTATCTTTACAGACTCTATTATATTAATCTTCGAGAGCCAAAGAAGAACGTAGGGAATCGTAAAACAGATATCAATCCCTTTTTATCAGCAAGTGAATATGCTGCAGCAATCAGCTATTTAAGAGATAGGGAATACACGGTCAAAGACAAAGGACTTAAGATTGTTGCAATGTACCGTAAATTCAGTGAGAAGCTCCCTAATGAAACAGAGGACAATATGTCAAGGGAAGTGGAAATGATAGACCCAACAGCCGTTATTGCTGCAGATGCCAGGGGGAATGAAACCTACGATGTCCTGGAGGGAATCCCAGGGACAGAAAACCTTTATGCCAATGTAAAAACAAGTAAATATCTATCGGCTTATAACTTTATCAAAAAATCCGGAACAAAAGTCTATCCGGTAAATGTAACAAAGAATTATACGCTTACCTGGACGGAAACGGATACAAAGGGAGAAAAGCATGATAAAAGCTCCACCGTCCCGATCACGAAGACATATTACATCGAGCGGAAATATTCCTACTGGTATATTGATGCCTTAGCGGTATACGGCCTTGATAAAGCAATAGTAATTAATGATGCCTTACCAGGTGGTAAAGTAGAAATGAATCCCGCGAGTTATACTTCGCCCATGGTTAGTTATACGAATTCTACAAAGGAAAGCGAACATCTAGTTACCCCGCTTAGTGATGGAGAAGTAAAAACCGTTAGGTTACCGGGAGAAACCATAAATGGTGGATCTACAGAATCTTCGATACCTACAGAGGATTGGAAAGATAAAGCTGAAGCGGCCATCCTTAAGATTAAATGTAAAAATGATAAGTTGGTATTTAATGGACAGACAATCATATCAGATAAAATAATGGAAGAAGAAACAACGAATCCCTTTCCAATTCCGGAAGGGCAAGAGGAAGTAGGAGATAATGTTTTCTATAAATCTGGATTATTGATACCTGGTACATTGGAAAATGAAGAGTACTCAAGCGAAGGAATAGTTAATTACAAACCTATTGTAAATATCGCAAACGATACTGCATTTGAAATTGAAGAACAATATGAAATCAGTGATATAAATCCAGTGGTAGTTCATACTCCGGTTGTATGTGATGGAATGGTTCAAGATAACCGGAAAGACAACCAGATGATTACACCAGATCCGGTTTATGCATCACTGATACTTGATAGACCTTTTTATGTAACACTTCCGACAACAGGAAGTCACCGGGATATAAAAGGTTATGGATACCGTGATTATTCAAAATTCATAGCAAACAGGCAAGTTAAATTTGCATTTGATGTATACAAAGGCGGCTCAACTGCCGGGACTTATATTCCTGCCAATACCTGGACAAGCGTTGCTGAAAATACTTTGTTTTACGTACCCATCTGGGTTCCTGAAGGAAGGTATGAAATCCGGTACCGGAGCACCTCCATCAATGCAGCTGCAAATGATGGATTTGAAAAAACAGAAGATCTGGCAAATATAAGACTTGATAATTATGTGGCAGAAGACAACTCTATTGTTCAGATATCCGGAAGAGTTTACGGATTAAATATCTACGATGTTACAGACTATCCTATATGGGAAAAAGTATTTCGTTTGTCTAATTCCCTGAAAAGAACCGGATTTAAATATACTGTTGGTACAAAAGATCAGAACGGAAACAGTAATGGACAGGATGCCAAATATACACTGACAATGGTTAACGGCAGCCATCCGGAATATTTGAATCAGGGTATCTTAAAAACTGGATACATGACACGCTTTTCACTTACTACTGTTGGTAGTATGTCAGAGAATGATGATTATGTAAGAATACAGCCGAAGTTCTACTATGTAGATAAGAAGGGTAACAATCGTCAGGAAGTTGATATCTACTACTCCGAAACTTTTGGTGGTAAGCAAAATGTCATGGTTAAGATGGGCGGAAATATTGACCTTGAGAATGATAAATCCATCAAGACGGGAGATCCCTACCTGGGTATTCCGGAAAGTGAACTTGAAAAAACAGCCTTATTTGAGGGAGTAACTTTGCATAAACTCAAAGCACGTCAAAAAAAGGTATATAATTTTATGAATATCATGTTACCTTCCAGTCTTAGGATGTATATTGGAACCATCGCACAGATTCCTTCAGGAATAACAGCAAAACAAGTCGCAACCAGCGTACAGAAATGGTATGGAGAATATTATCTGCCGGCGGAAGTATATTTCGTACCAAAAGGCTTTGATGTTACTCAATATGCTATAAATAATGGCGGGTTGAATTATAAAGAATCCTTTTGGCTAAAAGAAGGCTATATCATCGTGAACTTTGACATCACAACTGTAAAAGAAGGCACACGAAATCTAAGCTATATAAATGAAAAGAACAGCTCTAACGGCTATTGTAACATGTGGAAAAGAGAAGGGTATCAGTATCAGAAGATCAGTTACGACGGTATAACCTTTAATTTTCAGGATGGTGACTACATTATCTATTATGCTAATAAAAATGTCAACGAAGATTGGACCTCAAGAGGTACACATTAATCTGTCTTGTCTATCTAATGCTTTTCTGTTATACTATAAAATGGCTCATAATGGATAAAATATCCATGAGTAAATTTCGTCTTCACAACTCTGATTAAATCAAAAGTATAAAGAACCGTGAAAGGGCTAAAATTAAATAAGAATATACAGTGAGGATAAATGTATATCCGGGCCAAAACAATTTTAAAGTTAAGCATAAAGTTAAGCTTAATAATAGTTAAAAAAATACCTACAGAAAAGGCGATACGATATGGAAATGCATGTTTATAAAAATAAGTTTACCCACTATATACTTATTATAGTAGGAACAATTTTAATGGCAGTGTCTGTGAACCTGGTATATGAACCTATGGAAATGGTAACTGGAGGCTTGTCCGGTCTTGCTATTGTTATAAAGAAGCTGACCGGTTTGGTTATTGAAGGCGGGATACCTATCTGGATTACCAACCTGGCGCTGAATGTACCTTTATTTATTGCAGNNAATTTTTTAGCGGAGATCAGTTTCACCTTAGCCCTTGCTCTCGTTCCTTCTGATATTAATTTCCTGGGACACGACTATCTGCTGGCAGCAGTTTTTGGCGGGGTAATCGGCGGAGTAGGAATTGGTCTTGTATTTGCTGCCAATGCTTCTACCGGTGGTACGGACATGTTGGCTATGATAATTCATAAATTTATTCCTTATCATACAGTTCCAAGAATTCTTATTGTTATAGATGCTATTGTAGTTACTATCGGTATTATAAGCTTTGGTATTACGAAAGCACTTTACGCAATAATTGCTGTATACATTACTGCAAAGATATCTGACAGCATTCTGGAAGGCCTTAAATTTGCCAAAATGGCTTATATCATATCGGAACATTATGAAAAGATTGCTGAGCGCATTATAGCTGATCTGGACAGGGGAGTCACCGGTATTTCTGCCACTGGTATGTACTCTAATAAGGAAAAGAAAATGCTGTTTTGTGTAGTTTCCAAGAAGGAAATTGTTGAATTAAAAGAACTGGTTTCGGAAGTCGACCCCAGAGCTTTCATCATTGTGAGTGATGCCAGAGAGGTTATGGGCGAGGGTTTTAGAGAATATAGACAGTAAAATTAACGGGCAGTCAACAAAATATCGGTAAAAGTACTTATTTTTAAGTTGAATATACAAAGTACACAAAATGGCAAAAATTAATTTGTGGAATTGGGATATGGCTTTCATTGTGCTAATAGTGTATAGTTAGACATATAGTAATAGTACAAGACAGAGCACATGATGGCATTAAAATTTAGGGAGGAAATTATAAAATGGCAAGTTTATCTTTAAAGAACATCAACAAAACATACCCCAACGGTTTTGTAGCTGTTAAAGATTTTAATCTTGAAATCGCTGACAAAGAATTCATCATCTTCGTAGGACCCTCAGGTTGTGGAAAGTCCACAACATTACGTATGATCGCAGGTCTGGAGGAAATCACAGGCGGTGAGTTATGGATTGCCGATAAGTTAGTAAATGATGTAGAACCCAAAGACAGAGATATCGCGATGGTTTTCCAGAACTACGCTTTATATCCTCACATGTCTGTTTATGATAATATGGCATTTGGTCTTAAGTTAAGAAAAACTCCTAAAGACCAGATCGAGAAATTAGTACGTGAAGCAGCTAAAATCCTTGACATTGAGCACTTATTAGACCGTAAGCCTAAGGCTTTATCCGGTGGACAGAGACAGCGTGTTGCCATGGGTCGTGCTATCGTTCGTAATCCTAAAGTATTCCTTATGGATGAGCCTTTATCCAACTTGGATGCTAAACTAAGAGTACAGATGCGTATTGAGATCTCCAAGTTACATCAGAGACTTCAGACAACAATTATCTACGTAACACATGATCAGACAGAGGCTATGACACTTGGAACAAGAATCGTTGTTATGAAAGACGGTGTTGTTCAGCAGGTTGATTCTCCTCAGAACCTGTACAACATGCCTAACAATTTATTCGTAGCAACCTTTATTGGTTCACCTCAGATGAACGTAATCGAAGCTACTGTAGTAAAAGATGGCAGCACAGTTTCCTTAAAGTTTGGTTCACACTCCATCAAATTACCTGAAGCTAAAGGCAAGAAGGTTCTTGAAGGCGGATATGAGAACAAGACTGTTATCTTAGGAATTCGTCCTGAAGATGTGAAAGATGAAGAAATGTTCATCAGCAGCTCACCTGACAGTGTTGTTAATGCAACTGTAAGAGTATACGAGTTATTAGGTGCTGAAGTTTACCTGTATTTCTCAGTAGATCAGTTCGATGTAACTGCAAGAGTAAATCCTCGTACAACTGCTAGACCTGGCGATACAATCAAGGTAGCATTTGACTTAACAAAGATTCATGTATTTGATAAAGAGACAGAGCAGGTTATTACTCACTAATCATTCTATTATACAGGATGGTAAGAGGTACATTAATCACTGTTTATAAGCAAGTATAATTTATGATTAATATAAGCAGAGAACTCATATGGGTTCTCTGTTTTTTTCATTATACAATGAAATATAGGGGATACACAAAAACTGCTACTTATTGCTTTAGCCAATGGTACGCATAGCGCATAGTCTACTCATGGACTGAAGTCAATAAATACATAAAACTAATTCACAGCAGAAGCTTTTTATATCTGAAGTAACGTTAGATTGAGGCAATTATATACCGGAAACTCGCGCAAGACCGGGGTAAATTACATATCTGAAACCAGCGTAAGATCAAGGCAATTAAATATCTGAAACCCGCTCACAATTGCGGCAATTGCATACCTGAACAAGTGCGAGACCGAGGCAATTATATACCTGAAACCAGCGTAAGATCGAGGTAATTACATATCTGAAACCGATGCAAGACCGAGGTAATTACATATCTGAAACCGATGCAAGACCGAGGTAATTATATACCTGAAACCGATGCGAGACCAAGGCAATTATATACCTGAAAC
>DJJW01000058.1 GCA_002434335.1 Lachnoclostridium sp. UBA6558
CAATGGAAAATAAGAAACTGGTCGAGGTAGAGCACCTTAAACAGTATTTTCCCGTACATGGCGGAAAATTCGGAGAGAAAAGAGTAGTAAAGGCTGTAGATGATGTATCCTTTTTTGTAAACAAAGGAGAAACCCTCGGTCTGGTAGGAGAATCCGGTTGTGGCAAGACGACTACCGGCAGAACCCTCCTTCGCCTCCATGAACCTACGGGAGGAAAGATAATATATGACGGTAAAGACATTACTCATGCAAAAATGCTTCCTTACCGCAGAAAGATGCAGATTGTATTCCAGGATCCTTACGCCAGTCTGGACCCGCGTATGACAGTAGGTGATATTGTAGGCGAAGCCATAGATATTCACAAGCTGGCGGCCAATGCAAAAGAACGCCGCGACCGTATAGTTGAACTGTTAAGCCTTGTTGGTCTTAATACGGAGCATGCCAACCGTTATCCCCATGAATTTTCCGGCGGACAGCGTCAGCGTGTAGGCATCGCCAGAGCTCTGGCAGTTAACCCTGAATTTATTGTCTGTGATGAACCGATTTCTGCCTTGGATGTATCCATTCAGGCTCAGGTAGTCAACATGTTTGAAGAACTCCAGGCTAATATGGGACTTACTTATTTGTTCATCTCCCATAATCTCAGCGTTGTAAAGCATATTTCCAACCGTATCGGCGTAATGTATCTGGGTAAGCTGGTAGAATTAGCAGACAGTTATGAATTAACAACTCATAGTGTTCATCCGTATACACGAAGCCTGATTTCTGCAATCCCCGTTGCAGATCCTAAAACTACAAGAAACTCCAAGCGTATAGTCCTTGCAGGCGATGTACCAAGTCCTGTATTTCCGCCTTCCGGATGCCGCTTTCGAACCCGCTGCCCTTATGCGGATGAGCGTTGTGCTGCTGAAGAACCGGTATTTAAGGAAGTATCCGCCGGACATTATGCAGCCTGCCACCACCTGGACCGTGTAAAATAATAACGGTTCCCTGATATTGCCCAATCTCACCGATAACGGTGAATTGTATATAAACCTTAAAAGGAGGAAATTTATGAAAAGAAAGCTTTCACTTTTATTAATTCTTATTATGATGGCAACAACAGTTCTTGCGGCTTGCGGCAAAGCTGACACTAATAAGAACAGCGGTAGTAACGGCACTAACAGCGGCAGTGATGCCGGCACCACAGACACACCTTCTGAATCAGCAAAACAGCTGGTAGCACAGATTGGTCCCAACCCTGAAACTCTTGATCCTGCTCTTAACAGTGCTGTTGATGGTGGTAACATGCTATTATTCGCATTTGATACCCTGTTAGCAATTGATAAGGATAACAAGGTTATCCCCGGCGCTGCTGAGTCTTATGAAGTAAGTCCTGACGGTCTTACCTGGACATTTAAGCTTCGTGCAGGTTTAAAATGGTCTGATGGCTCTCCTTTAACAGCAAATGATTTCGTATACAGCTGGAAACGTGTTGCTGACCCTGCTACCGCTGCTCCTTATGGCGAGACAGTACTTGGTATGGTTAAAGGTTATGCTGAAGCTGCTGGCGGTGACATCGACGCTTTAGCAGTATCTGCACCTGATGACACAACATTTAAAGTTGAACTTTCAAATCCTTGCGCATATTTTGATAAGCTTGCAGCTTTCGGTGTATTAAGCCCTGTAAATAAGGCAACAATCGAAGCGAACGGTGATGCTTGGGCTACTAAGCCTGAAACATATATCAGCAATGGTCCTTTCTATATCACTGAGTGGGTACCCAGTTCCTACATCCTGTTTACAAAGAATCCCAATTACTGGGATGCTGCTTCCATCAAACTGGATTCCATTAAGCTTCTCCTGATTGAAGATGCAAATGCTTCTTATGGTGCTTACCAGAGTGGTGAGGCAATGATGATCAAAGATGTTCCTACAGCTGAAATTCCCTCATTACAGGGTAATCCTGAATTCCACATTGATCCTAATTTAGGAACCTATTATATTGATCTTAATAACACACTTGACCAGTTTTCTGATCCGAAAGTACGTCAGGCCTTAAGCCTTGCAATTGATAGAAAATATGTAGCTAACACATTAATGCAGGGAACCTATACTCCTGCTACTAACTTCATCGGTACTGGTGTTGTAGATTGGGATGGCAGCTACTTTATGGATAACGCTAACGGCGGAGCTCCTTATATCAACATTGAAGATCATGCCGGAAACCTTGCAAAAGCAAAAGAACTTATGAAAGAAGCCGGATATCCTGACGGAAAAGGGTTCCCTGTTATCAACTACTCCCTTAATGATACCGGTTATCACAAGGTTGTTGCTCAGTATTTACAGCAGGCATGGAAAGAGCTTGGAGTTACTGTAAATGTTAACGTTGTTGAGTGGGCTTCCTTTACTCCTATGCGTCGTGCCGGAGATTATGAAGCAAGCCGTGACGGTTGGTTATTTGATTACAATGATCCTTCCAACATGCTTGACCTTATGGTTAGTACAAATGGTAACAATAATGCGAAGTACAATAATCCTGCTTATGATGAGTTAATGAAGAAAGCAGCTGCTGAAACAGATCCTAAGACTCGTTCCGGATATCTGCATGAGGCAGAAGATTTAGTAATGGCAGAAGCTGGTATTATTCCGGTTGCTTATTACAATGATTTCTATCTTCAGAGCTCAAAAATTACAGGTTCCTGGCATTCTCCTTACGGATACTGGTACTTCCAGTACGCTGATATTACAGAATAATCTATAATAGATTAAATTGTATTAGCGGTTCCCGTAATTGGATTATGAAATAAGTAAGTAATTATATATAAGAATAGAAAAAGAGAGTGTTCCTAAACATTACAATTAGGGACACTCTCTTTTTAGCTAACAGCCATTGCTTGCAGGCATCCAGTTATGCCTCACTGCCTTCGCTTGCAGAAGGCTTTATTCGCTTCAACTTATAAGTGATAAATGTGCGTATTATAATAAAGTCAGTATGACGTGAGACCAGTAATAGGAAAAGGAAATAATTCACAATAACCCCTTTCGTGGATATCAGACGAATCACTGATTCCTGAACCCGAAGTTGAATCCAATCTTTTATCTTTTCGAACTGCTTCTGCTGGGAATACCAGCACGATTCTCCTTATACTTATATATGGATATTTCCCTGTCCATCCTTATTGTTATTGTTATGGAGCAATAGAAGGAAAAGTCCAAATTAGTATAGCATGGAAATTGTTAGCAGAACAAGATTTACTGGAATTAGTTAACAGTTAAATCCAGGGAGATATTCACAAAAAACCCTGTAAATTAAGCAAAAATACGAGTTATAAATAAAAATTTACATACCTGAAAGGTTTCTATTCACAATGTCGAGATATGTGATATAATGTATTAAAATGTCATGCTGATAGTAGGGCATCAGATGAAATCTTTCATGGGAAAGGGAGTTAAAGATGAAGAGCATTAGAACCAAACTTATTTTATTTACGGTAGCGTTAGTCTTTGCTGTAATAACCGGAGTTAGTGTATTATCAATTCTCAGTGCGCAGACGACATTAACAAAGACAGCTGAAAAGACCATGGAGGCAATGGTCAAGCAGGGAGCAGAAGTAGTTGAAAGCAAGATCAACTGGCAGCTTTCGGTTCTGGAAACTCTGGCACAAAATGATTTCCTCACAGATGACGCACTGAGCACTGAAGAGAAGCTGGCGCGTTATGCAGCAGCAATTGAGAAGAACGGATATCTCAAAATGGGCATTGTAGATTTGGAGGGAAATGCAATATTTAGTAACGGCACCAATTCAAATGTAGCTGACAGAGATTATTTTGCCAAAGCAACAACAGGAGAAGCCAATGCCTCCGATCCTCTGATGAGCAAGAGTGAAGGCATCATTGTTGAAATCTATGCGGTGCCTATCATAAAAGGCGGACAAGTAACAGGGGTATTGACAGCCTTAAAAGATGGCAGTGAAATCAGTAACATAGTAAGTGCAATTAACTTTGGCAATACCGGTAAAGCATTTATGCTTAACAAAGACGGAGTAAAGATTGCACACTACAACCAGGAATTAGTGGATAAGCAGGATAGTGACTTCGAAAATGTGAAAGAAAATCCTGACCTGAAGTCTCTTGTAGAGCTGGAGAAGAAAATGGTTGCCGGTGAAGCTGGTTCCGGTAATTATTATTATACGGGAGTGGATAAATTCATGGCATATACTCCGGTAGGAGATACCGGCTGGTCTTTGGGGGTTACAATAGAAAGCAGTGAGCTGCTCTCTGAACTTACCTGGCTCATAGCCGTCTGCATCGTACTGGCAGTTATCTTCCTGATAATCTCCAGTGTCCTAATTTTCATTATCTCCGGCAGTATTACCAAAGGCATTAAATTGGCAGTAAATTATATGAAACCAATTGCTCAGGGAGATTTCACAGTGAAGATCAGTGAAAAGCACTTAAAGATAAAGGATGAAGTAGGGCAGATGTTAAACGGCCTTGATTCCATGCAGGAGTCTTTAAAAGAAATGCTTGGACTTGTAATTGTCAACTCTACACAGATAGATGAAGATGCAGAAAGCTTATCCGCTGTATCCCAGGAAATGAGTGCCTCTACCAATGTAATGACAAATTCGATTCAGGAAGTAGCAAGAGGTACTATTTCCCAGACAGACGCATTAGCTGAAATTACAGAAGGTATCAGTGTATTTGGTTCCAATATAGACAGAATAACCGCTGATATCAAAAAAGTGGACGGAAATGCAGGGGAAATCTTTAACTCCTCCCAGGAAAGTAACGATAAAATGCAAAGCCTTGCAAAATCTGTTAATGATTTAAATATTGCCTTCTCAAAGTTTGAGGGAGGCATTGCAAACCTTAATCAGAATATCAGTAAAATAAATGAGATTACGAACTTAATCAATTCCATATCCGAACAGACCAATCTGTTATCGTTAAATGCGGCAATTGAAGCTGCCAGAGCAGGAGAGTCGGGTAAGGGCTTCGCAGTAGTAGCAGAAGAAATTCGAAAACTTGCTGAACAGTCCAGAGCTTCTGCTGTGAACATTTCCGTATTGATTGATGACATTCAAAAGGAAGGCGAGACAATGATGGAAACTGCCGGTTTTGTAAGCAGTGAATTCACGAACCAGTCATCAGCTATTGAATCAACACTTATATCCTTCCATGCAATTATAGATGCAGTAAATGAAATCCTACCTAAGATTGATAGGGTCAATCAGTCTGCTAACTCTATAAATTCAGAGAAGAATGATATTATGAGCAGAATAGAAGAAATCTCGGCCGTATCAGAGGAGACCTCTGCTTCCTCCGAAGAAATCTCTGCCTCCACGGAAGAAATCGCAAAGTCCACGGAAGATGTAGCCGCATCTGCAATTAATTTAGGAAATCGGACAAAAGAAATGAGACAGGCAGTCTCAAGATTTAAGATATAATATTGAGTATTTAAAAGGACAAAACTTCAGGCTCCGGAACTTTTCAACCCATAAAGGAACAAAAGCATTTGGCTACAATGGGTAAAGAAAAGAACTGGAGCTTTCTGCGTCTTACAGAAAAGGCAGATCTCTTCTCCTGCAATGCTGGTGGTGAAAAAGTACTTTGCAATCCGGTAACTAGATGTTAAAATACATCTATTAAAGATAGCAGAGGATAGGGCAAGGGTCCACTTGATTAGGTGCCCGTGCTACAAAACAGTTGGGAGTCAGATATGAGAATTGCTTATTGTGACGATGAAAAAGTTCAATATGTATATTTAAAGGAATTAATAGATAAGTGGGAAATGAAGCAGGAGAAAAAGTGTGAAATCAGTGTATACCAGAGTGCTGAGGAAATGCTCTTTGAGAACCAGGGGAACTTTTCCTTTGACTTTATACTGCTGGATATTGAACTGGAGAAGATGAATGGAGTAGAGCTGGCAAGAAATATCCGGCAGGCAGACAAGCATGTGACCATTGCATTTCTCTCCAACAGCAAGGAATATGTATTTGAAGGATATGAAGTAGGAGCTGTAAGGTATTTATTAAAACCTCTTACAGAGACTCAGTTGTTTCCTTTACTTGACCGGGTTCAAAGTCTGCTTACAGAAGAGGCAGATTATATTATTATCCTGGTGGACAGGGAAAAGATCAAAATAAATACTGAAGCTATAAACTATGTAGAGGCCTTGGGGCATTACGTAAGAATCCATACAACAGATAAGGTTTATGAGGTGAAAATGAATATGAGCGAGATGGAGAAACAGCTGACAAAAGGCTTTGTTCCAACCCATCGAAGTTATCTTGTTAATCTTAACTGTATAGAGAAAATAACCAGAACTGATTGTATTATAAACACAAAAGAGACAATACCTATCAGCAGGAATTCTTATAATGCCGTAAACGAAGCGTTCATTAGATTCTATAAGGGAGGACTGGTCTGATGTCTATCATATTGGAGCTTCTGCCGGTGGTGATCATGGCTGTCTACAGTTCCTTTCAATGCATCAAAGGTAAGGGGCTTCGATATATGTGGCCTTTCGCTGTGATTCCCCTGTTTACCGGTGGTATATGGTTTGTGCTGGATAAATTATTTCATACAGCATTTGCAAGCCTTATCGTAATGGTGTGCCTCCTGTTGTTTTCCTTTGAAATATTTCATGTAAGATCCCGTAAAATGTCTGTCGTCTATCATTTATTATTTTACTTAGCCATAGCGGTAGTGGCGGGAGGTGCTGTATATTATAAACAAAGTATGGTTATAAATGAATATGTACTATTACTGCTGTATCTGCTGACAGAAAGCAACAGCCGCTACTTAAAGAAGAGCTATGAGGAAAGCGCTACACTGTATCAGAACCAGCTGTTAGCAAAGCAAGTGGTTGAAGTTCAGAATATCTATATGACCATGCGTGGCTGGAGACATGACTATCATAATCATTTGCAAACCCTGAAGGCACTTCTGAAATTAGAGCAGACAGAGGAGGCAAACAGTTATCTTAACAGACTGGAGTCAGACCTTGACAGTATCAATCACCTGATAGAGTCCGGCAATATACATGTAGATGCGATTCTTAACTCCAAGCTGTCCCTTGCTTTAAAAGGTGATATAGACATTAATTATAAGGCAGAGGTGCCCGCTGTATTAACCGTATCGGATATTGACCTGTGTGTGCTGATTGGAAACCTCATAGATAACGCTGTGGAATCCTGTGAGAAAATGGAGGACAGGACAGAAGGCAGATTTATACGATTTTATATCGGGGTTCTTAAAAAGCAGTTATATATATCCGTAACAAATTCAACAAGTGAAGTTATCCGAAAACTCGATGAAGACTATATCACCACCAAGAGAGGAAATCATGGGCATGGTTTGAAGCGCATCAACAATATTGTTGAGAAGTACGAAGGATATATAAATCGAAAAAATGAACCGGGGGTCTTTGTAACCGAAATAATGCTTCCGCTTTAGTATAACCAGTTTGGTATTATACCAGTGGTGCACGAAATTTTACCATTCGTGCACTTTTTTCATACCTGCCGGGAGAATATGATAATATGACAGGGTAAGTGCGAGGTAAGAATTTCTTCCTGCGAAAGAAGTCCGGTATAAATGCGGATTACATTGATTCCGGGCTTCTCTTCCAAGCAAGCAGTTGTTATTAAGAATTAGCCGTCAGGCCTGAATGGAGAGAGTATATATGATTAAAAGTAAATCGCCTTATTCCCTGTTTAGTAACTACCGTTTTATGCTTTCTGGTATGTGGAATTATGATAAGTCCCTAATCGGTTATGGTATTACAGAAGTCATCTTTGGGGTATTGATGCCTCTGGGAGCTGTAATTGTTCCTTCCGTAGTAATCGGACTTCTGGAAGACAAAGCAGGTATTGATGTATTTATAAGAAACATAATTATTTTATTTGCAATCTACGGAGTCGTTGCAGCCATACAGGCATTTCTGACTTCCAGAAACAGAAATCAGTACATTGATATCAGAATGATGTTATTTTCACACAGACTGTTCAGTAAATGTATGGGTATGGATTATCAGCTGTATGAAAATGAAAGTGTCAGAGAAGACAAGGAAAAGGCACTCAGAAGTACGTATACAAATCAGCAGGGCATCGAAGGTATTATGCATCATAATGTAAAACTTCTGACGAACCTCTTAGGGATGATAGCTTACGCTGCAATTATCGGAGTTATCAATCCTGTAATTCTTCTGCTTCTGGTGGTAATATCCCTGGTTCAGATATTGGTATATAACAGAGCCAAGATCTATGAGCACAGCAAAAAAGATGAAATGTCAAAATTAAATATTACACAGAAATATCTGCAGGAGCAGGCCTTTGACCTAAAGGCAGGAAAAGATATCCGGCTGTATCAGCTAAACCGGCTTATAGACAGGGTATATGACAAGACAAACCGCAGCCTGAGAAATATCAAAATGAAGATACAGGGAGCTTATTATGCCAATGATGTAGTGGAAGTAATCCTTAAGTTTGTCAGAGATGCTGTCTGTTACGGGTACCTGATCTATCTGTTGATGAATGGGCTGAAAGTATCCTATTTTGTATTATACATTGGAATTGTAGGCGGTCTTGCTACCTGGGTCATGAAGATTACCGAGGATGTATCAAAGATAAGCAGAGATTTACTGCTGATATCGGATTTCAGAGAATTCATCGATATGAAAGATAAGTTCAGACATAAAGGCGGCACAGAAATTACGGAGGAAGATACGGCTTTTGATATTGTTTTTGACCATGTATCTTTCCGTTATAGAGGAGCTTCTGATTATGTTCTGAAGGATGTAAGTTTCCATATGAAAAAAGGAGATTCCTTTGCACTGGTTGGTATCAACGGAGCGGGTAAGACCACACTTGTTAAGCTGATGTGCGGTTTCTATCAGCCCACAGAAGGAAGAATTCTCATCAATGGAGTCGATATGAAGGCGCTGAATATCGAAGACTATTTCAAAAAGATAGCAGTAGTGTTCCAGGACTCTAACACATTGTCCTTTACCATAGGGGAAAATATCAGTGGAGAAGAAACGAAGTATATTAATAAGGAAAAGCTTAATAAAGCACTGGAGTTATCAGGTTTAAAGTCCAAAATAGACAAGCTGGAGAAAGGTACGGATACCTATCTGAATAAAGATATGGATGACAGCGGTATACAGCTGTCTGGCGGTGAAGTGCAGAAGCTGATGCTTGCCAAGGCTTTATACAAAGAAGCCAGGCTTCTCTTGCTGGATGAACCAACGGCTGCACTGGATGCGATTGCCGAGAGTGAGCTCTATGAGAAATATCAGGGACTGCTGAAAGGGAAGACCTCTCTGTTTATCTCCCACCGGCTGGCTTCCACCAGATTCTGCAATCATATTTTATTTTTAGAGAACGGACGTATTGCAGAAGAAGGCAACCATGATATTCTAATGAACCAAAAAGGAAAATACGCAGAAATGTTTAATGTACAGAGCCAGTACTATAAGGAGGAAGAATATGAAACTGAAGAAAATCTGGCATGATTTTTACAGCTTTCTTAAGCTGATTCAGACCGATCACCCAAATATCCTCTGGATAATGATACTCGGAGCTTTAACCGGAGCAGTTCAGCCTTTTGTACATCTGGTATTCTATGGAAGAGTTCTGAACAAAGTATTTGAAGGAAAATATAGAGAGAGTATTACCGATATAGCAATACTTTTGATTTCAACTTTCGTATTGAATCTTATCAATAAAGCCTGCAGACAGTCTGTTACGGTATTGCAGGAAACCTGTGCGGATACTATATTCCTAAAAACAGCGGATAAAGCCTATACCATGGAATATGAAGTCTTTGAACGAACAGAAACCATGGATGCAATCAGACGTGTTCAGACCGGTGAGAGCAGTACAGGAGGTATCGACGAACAGATACAAAGTACGTTTAAGCTGATTGAAAAAGGATTTGCTATCCTTTTATCCTTTGCCTTTGTAATATCTTTATTTGCCCAGGTGGACTCAAGCAGCAGGAACTTCTTTAATTCACCCTGGTCCTCTGTACTGCTGATAGCTATCTTTTGTGTTGTAATGTTCATATCCCTCAAATTGTCCGGTAAATCCTATAAAAAGTATTACGAGATGGGAAAGGCAAATGAACATTTTAATTCCCTGGCAAACTATATGGTCTCAATCATGAACAATTATCAGTATGGAAAGGATATCCGTATCTACAGCATGCAGGATCTGATAGGACATTATTTCGGGAAGATCATGACCAGCGTAAACGGCTTTTACCTAAGATGGGGTATAACCGATGGAAAGTATACGGGGGTTATCGTTTTTCTTACCCAGCTGACCTCAGCCATGGTATATATCGTGGTGGGAGGTAAAGCAATCTATGGAATAATCAGTATAGGAGCAGTCTTCATGTATGCGGGAGCCATACTTGAGCTTACCAGTTCGATCAGTACAGAAATAATAGAATTCAATAATTTTAAATACAGGGCGGAGTATTTAAACAGCTATACGGAATTTATCAATAGACCCAATGTCCATTATACGGGAACCTTACCGGTTGAAAAGCGTTCTGACGGTAATTATGAATTCAGCCTTGAAAATGTCAGCTTTCAATATCCCGGTACGGCGGATAAAATTCTGGATAATATAAATCTTAAATTTAATGTAGGAGAAAAATTTGCTATTGTCGGAAGAAATGGAGCAGGGAAGACAACCTTAATCAAATTGCTGTGCAGACTCTATGATCCCACAGAGGGAAGAATACTCTTAAATGGAATTGATATAAAATACTATGATTATGCTGAATACACAAAGATTTTTTCTGTAGTTTTTCAGGATTTTAAACTGTTGGCTTTGCCTTTAGGAGAGAACCTCTCCTCCGGAAACGAAATAGAGGAAGAGAGAATGTGGAAGGTATTAGAGCAATCAGGCATGAAGAAAAGAGTGGAGCTTATGCCGGACAGATTAAATACAAGATTATATAAGAGTAATGGTGTGGGAGTTGAAATATCAGGCGGTGAAGCGCAGAAGCTGGCAATTGCAAGAGCTCTTTATAAGGATGGGCCTTTTGTAATATTGGATGAACCTACGGCAGCTCTTGATCCATTGTCAGAAGCTGAGATTTATGAGAATTTCAACAATATGATAAACGGAAAGACAGCAATCTATATATCCCATAGAATGAGCAGCTGTAAGTTCTGCAATGATATTATCGTCCTTGATGGCGGTAAGGTTGCCGAGAGAGGAAACCATGAAAAGTTGTTGAAGCTGGAAGGTATCTATGCTTCTCTCTACAATGCACAGGCGCAGTACTACGCCTGATTTCAGTAACTGCTTTCTGGTTAATAGCACCTGCTTCGGTCTCTATGCGACAGTGTCTTTTTGCTGCTGTTCATAGAGACCGCTTTGGTTATTTTTTCATATCTTATCTCATTGTCTCCGTTTCCAAATAAAGGCTCTTATTGCGAAATAATTCTTGCTGGTCTTACCAAAAAAATCTTGTTGGTTTTATCAAAAAAATCGTACTGGTTTTATCAAAAACGTGAATTGACTTTCGAAAAGCTTAATGATAAAATATTCTCTAATTCGACGTGTTACGCCAAAAAAATACTTATTGTCGCAAATCAAAACTTCATATGTAGTAGTAGTTATTCTGCTTTTATGGTTCTGTTTAAAATGTGAAAAAGCTCTCTGGATTAAAATTATTCATTTATGCTGTTACCCACTTTTTAACATGAGCCTTTTTTTGTTATGAGGTAATTTTTTGTTCTTAATCTGGCAAAAAAGGCATTCCACTACAAATGAGAGAGGACACTTTGGAGGGTTAACGAAGAATTAATATAATTGAATAGGTCGGAGGTAACTTTATGAGTATTAAGGCGAAGCTAATTGGTGGATTTTCTTTGATTTTATTTTTGTTTGCACTCTCAGGTATTGTTACATATTTAGGGCTGGGAACCATCTACAAGAATTCTAATGATGTCAGCACCATGGCGGTACCCAGCATGAAGAATATGGGATGGATGAACGGTGCCATATCCGATGTGCCAAGATTGATTGAACAGATAATACTTGAAACAGATGAAAGCAGATTAAAAGATATTAAAACAGAATTAGATCAACTGCTTGTACAGATAGATGAACATACCGAGCTATATGAAACCTCTCTCGTAAGCAATGAGAAAGATCGACAGATACTGCAGGAATTTAAGGATAACTGGAGTGCTTTTATGGAGTACGAACCTGAAATCGTTCAGCTTGGCTTGTCCAATGAAAATGAAAAAGCCTGGGGGAAATTCCAGGATGTTTATTCAAACTGGACTACAGCGAATAATTCTACCCTTGCCCTGATCAATTACAATTCTGATTATGCAGATAATTCAAGCAATCAAACAAATCAAGCGGTTAACAGAACCCTTACTTATGTAGTAATTTTATTTAGTGTAACCTTTGTTTTCGGCATAATTATTATTGTTTATATGTGTGTCAGTATATTGGGCTCTATTAACTTGCTAAAGAAAGGATTAATTGTTGCCGAGGAAAATAATGATCTTACCTACGTTTTCCCTGTGAAGGGGAAGGATGAAGTTGCGTTTATGTCCACCGCCCTTAACAAATTTCTAATCAGTGTCAAAAATTCTTTTATTGAAGTAGTAACTGAGTCTATGAATGTGGAAAATGCAGTAGTTTCTGTAAATAAAAGTGTACTGGAACTAAGTAGCAGTACAGAAGAAATCTCAGCGGCTACAGAAGAGGTATCGGCAGGAATGGAGGAAACTGCTGCTACGGCAGAAGAGGTAAATGCTTTCTCTTCTGATATGGAATCTGCCATTGAATCCATGGCGGCTAAAGCGCAAAATGGTGCCGAAATGGCTAATAGAAACAGCAAAAAGGCTGTTGAAATAAAAAATGATGTAATAAAATCGCAAAATCTTGCGAAAGAAATATATGCCGGTTCAAAAGAGAAGCTGGAAATTGCGTTGCAACAATCCAAGGCAGTAGACCAGATTGGAATTTTATCAAACGCAATTTTACAGATATCTTCTCAAACAAATCTACTTGCTCTCAATGCGGCAATTGAAGCTGCCAGAGCGGGAGAATCCGGAAAAGGCTTTGCTGTGGTAGCGGATGAGATTCGAAAGTTGGCAGAGGATTCCCAAAAAACAGTAACAGAAATACAAAAGGTAACTGCAGAAGTGGTCTCTTCTGTTAATGGTTTGTCTGATAATTCAAGGAATATCATGGAGTACATAGATACCAGAGTAATGCACGATTATCAATCCTTTTATGATATCAGTGAACAATACCAGAGTGATGCGGCTGATATGGATGAACTTGTCACAGATTTCAGTGCTACCGCCGAAGAGCTGTCGGCAACGGTAGACGGTATCGTAAAGGCTATGGGGGATGTAGCTAAGACTGTTAATGAGGGGGCTTCAGGAACAGAGGATATTTCTCAGAAGATTATAAATGTAGCAGCCCAGACGGATGAAGTAAAGGAGCAGATGCTGCGAAGCAGTAACAGTGCTGAAAAATTGAAGAATGCAGTTAGCCGCTTTAAGGTTTAATAAGCTTATCTGTATATTTATAAATAATTCCTTTATGCGGCTACCGTGTATGGGGTATTTATCATAAACAATACAGAATTGTTTTTGATATTGCCATTTTGTATTTATTTGCTATAATATATGTAACTATTATTATGAAACTTATGGTATGAATTACCTTAGAAGGGAATCCTTATGAAATCTTTACAGGCAGTAGATCGCAAACGTATCTCCGCGCAGAGACCACAAATTAGTGAATCGGCGATGCTTTGCTCGGAGAACTGAAATTTTAAGTAGTCGATGTTAAGATATAGCAGGATAAATCACAGGCAGCTGGCGGTGGTTTAGTTGGTGTACCTTTTCATCGTATTTCTTTCAATTTCAGGTAAGGATTTCTTTGAAATCTTATTGCAGCAGGTTAGCCTGCTGCTTTTTTTATGGTCTTTGCTTCATCTAACTTAAAAACATGATTAGAGGAGCAAAGTTTATGAAATATATTAAGGCCCAGGAAGTGCTGCCTGAGGAAATCATTGAAATAATACAACAATATGTCAGCGGAGACTATTTATATATACCCTGTAAAGAAGGAGATAAAAAATCCTGGGGTGAAAAGAGCGGTTCTAAAAAAATGCTAAAGACGAGAAACAGAGAAATATATCAAAAGTACCTGACAGGACGGTCAGTGGAAGAATTATCAGAGGAATTCTTTCTTTCCGAACAAAGCATCCGGCGAATCTTATGCGAGGAGAAGAGGCGTGCTCAAGTTTGATACAGAACAGTTCTGGTAATAGCAATCCCGTGTGAAAATCTTTATAATCTGAAGATAGAAACCAGTAAGGCTAACATCATTGACAATTATTCGCCGGTCTAAGGAACCAGTTATCTATTTGTCTGTACTGGATATTAAACGGTTAAAAAGAAAGGAACACCTACATGGCATTAAAACCCCACAGAGGTAAAACATTAAGAAATCTTCCTTCCAGAGGAAGAGGGACCTGTCCCTTGTGTAAGACCACAAGGATTAAGGTATTATATCCGGTTATTGCTGGAGACGGAAGCAAAACAACAGTATGCAAGAGATGCAGAAATAAAAAAGTAGCAACTGTTAACAACTTGTAATTGATTTCTTAGAAGCTTAGGAAGCTGTTAGATTTACAAAAAATGATTATTAGAAAGAGCCCTATGGATTTCCAAGCATATAAAATCGGTAATGTTCCTAAGTGAGTCGGTTGCAGGAAAACCGTAGGGTTCTTTATACCTTTACCAGCTTCATTTTACAGTACCTCCTTCTATGAATAAGACATACAGGTGTCATTTTCACTTTGTTATAATGCGAATATAGACAGATAACTGGCTGTAAAATGAACAGCCATATTCTGCATATCAGGAGGAGAAGATGAAGCCGCTATTTAGAAATATAGATTGTATAGAGTTATATGTTTCCAATCTGGATGATGGTATGAGGTACTATTGTGAGAGTATGGGTCTAAAGCGGTTGTGGAAGACTGAGACTATGGCAGGATTAGGAATGGAGGAAGGTGTAACAGAGGTTGTTCTTCAGACGGAAAGAAAGGAAATGTCTGTCGATTTTTTAGTGAATTCCGTGCCAGAAGCAATTGAAAATATTCTGAACGCAGGGGGTATCGTCATACATGGACCTTTTGAGATTCCTATAGGAAAATGTGCGGTCGTCAAAGACAGATGGAAGAATGAATATGTCATATTGGATATGACGAAAGGAAAATATGTAACAGATGGATATGGAAATGTAACAGGTGTAAATTAAAAAAAGTATTAAAGAAAGGACTGCTGATAATTTTTGGCAGTTCTTTTTGTTATGAAAAAAGTATTTCGTGTTGAAAATTATCTGATTTGGTATTTTTTATTCTGATGCATGCTTTTCACAGTAAAGGAGATGCTAAAATTAAGTGATGGCATCAAGAAATAAAAAGAAAGACAGTTAGAGTAAAAATTACAGAGAATTTAAGCAGTAATAATAATGATAGTATATAAGATAGTATAAATAGATAATTGTAATTTTCTATACNNTCTATACTTTGAAAATTATAAGTCTCCATCTGGTATTACAATAAATAGATGGGTACAGGTATCTGATGCAGCATAATCCCCCGTGTTTATGAGTAAGCCGGATAAGAGGAAATATGCTATATGAGATTTTTTTTATTTAGGTTGGAAGAACTATTTGAAAAGTTAGAATAATGTGTTATAATAGAAAAAAATAGTATTAATTGATAATAAAAATTAATAAAAAAGGTAAAATCTGTATTTATTTTACTATTAAGACAGATTATAAATACAGTTTTATAAATTAGTTTTAGTAATACATGATACAAAAACAAAAGATTCAGAAAGGAAGAAAAGGATGGAAGTAACAATTCTGGAGGAATTATTTCAAAAAATTTCAGAAGTAACAACTGTAGAGGATGTCGGCTATCACAGGATAGAAGAAGGCCGTCTAAAGCCCTTTTACAAGACACAGACCGATATACTTGGAATTGAAAAATGGAAAACAGTACATGGACAGAATCCCGTATATGTTAAGGATACCTTCATATTAAGGGAGATTACGACCAAAAAGCAGCCGATTGAAATCTATGACACCAAAAATGACACCAGATCAGCGGATGCTTTTTTTCTTTTTGGAATTGATAGTATTATGATAATTCCAGTTGTAAGAGAGGATGAGGTGAAGGCCATTATCTGTATCGCTTCTATCGGAAAATACCACCAGTTTACCAAAGAGGAAATGGAGACTTGCAGTAAATTGGCAGATGACTATTTAAAAAATCAATTTTAATAATAAGGGGAGTTACAAATGAGGATTGCTAACGGGATTTTGGAATTCTTGAAAAAAGCAGGAGTGGACTATATATTCGGAATACCAGCAGGTACTATCAGTCCGCTTTTTGATGCATTAAACGACGTTTCAATTAAACCTATTGTTGCCAAGAACGAAGGCGGAGCAGCTTATATGGCCGCCAGATATGCCAGTGTCAGCGGAAAGCTTGCGGTTTGTATGGGTGCCGGCGGTGTTGGAGCGAACAATATGATGAACGGTGTGGGAGATGCATTCAGGGCCAAAGCGCCTGTTCTGTTTCTTACCGGTTATGTTCACAGATGGCAGATAGGGAAAGGTGCCATTCAGGAACTTAATACTGAAGAGATCCTCAGACCAATTACAAAATACAGTAAGACTGTATTAAAAGAAGAGGATGTAATGAAGGAGCTGGAGCTGGCGGTTAAGACAGCCTTGACAGTTCCCATGGGTCCTGTATTTTTATCTGTTCCCATTGATATTCAGCTTGCCAGCCTGCCCGGGGAAGTTCCGGATTTTACAGCGCCGGCATATGTTTCAGCGGCTGATGAAAATAAGAATTTAGAAGAAGCCTGCAAGGTAATAGAGGAATCAGGGAAAGGACTCATCCTGGCAGGTAAAGGTGCAAGAGGAAAATCAGAACTTGTAAAAGAAATAAGTGAGCACCTGCAATGGCCGGTTATTACAACACCGGAGGGTAAAGGCGTGGTATCAAAGGATTTCCCTCTGAATCTTGGCAATTATGGTTTTGCAAGTACAGATGCTGCCTCAGCTTACGTAAATGATCCTTCTGTTGACTGCCTGCTTATCCTTGGAACCAGTTTGGGTGAGAATGCAACCAATAACTTCAGTAAAGCATTAACTGAGGGTAAGAAGGTTATTCACATTGACTGGGATAAGAAAGAGCTTGGAAAAGTCTATGAGACGGATGTTAAGCTTTGTACTGATTTAGAGGTGGCGCTACCTTATCTTATACAAAATACAAAAGCAGCTGAGCAGACAGACTTTGCAAGAGCAGCAATCAATAATCCGGTGGAAAAGGTAAATACGGGAGTAAGTCTTAAGGAGTTCATGGAACAGCTGCCGGAGTTTATGCCAACGGATACTTATTATTTGGCAGATATGGGCGAATTCATGAATTATGCCTTTAAATATCTTTCTATACCGGAAGGCGGAGACTTTGAGACGAACTTAAATTATGCTGCCATGGGATCTGCAATCGGTGGTGCAATCGGTGTACAGGCAGCTTATCCTGAGAGAAGCGTAGCGGTATTTGCTGGTGACGGAGACTTTTTTATGAATGGAATGGAAGTACTGACTGCAGCAGAATATCAATTACCCATCGTTTATTTTATTATAAATAATGCAATGTTAGGTTTTGTAGAACATGGTCATAAGTTCCTGTTTGAAAGAGTAGTTGACGGCTTTTGCCAGAAGAGAATCAGTATAGCTGATATGATGGCAGCCTGCGGTCTAAAGACAATGGTTATAAGCGAGAACAGTCAGATAACAGAGCTTCCGGGATTCTTACAAGAAGCGAAAGGTCCTGTAGTGGTAGAAATTATTACAGACGGCAGTGAGCCAGCACCGAACGGAGACAGACTGAAAGCATTACAGAAACACAATTAATATAAATAGAATAATATGCTTAAGGAGGACATGATATGTTAGAAGGAAAGGTAGCATTAGTAACAGGAGCATCCAGAGGTATCGGCAGGGCAATAGCAGTAAAGCTTGCAAAAGAAGGTGCAGATGTAGTTATCAATTACGTAAGCAATGAAGAATCCGCCCTTAAAGTACAGGAAGAAATCAAGAGCTTTGGAAGAAAGGCATATATTTTCCGTTGTGATGTGGCAAAGAGAGAAGAACTTGAGGCTCTGGTAGACTTTACAATCGAAAAGCTTGGAAAAATTGATATTCTGGTAAATAATGCAGGAATTGTACGTCATAATACCATAACCGGAATGACTGACAGTGAATGGAGTGATGTATTAAATACCAACCTTACCGGCATGTTCAATCTGTGCCAGCTGGTAGCTCCCCATATGATCAAACAGAATTCCGGTAAAATCGTGAATATCAGTTCACTTGCAGCCGTTAAGATGCTTCCTGCCTCCTATAGCTATACGGCTTCAAAAGCAGGAGTTGCGGCCTTTACCAAAGTACTTGGTACAGAACTTATTGCAAACAACATCAGTGTCAATGCAATAGCGCCTGGAATTATTATAACAGATATGCTGGATACCTTAGGAGATGCAGCAGAAGCTTACAAGCAGCAGGTACCTGCAAAGAGATTCTGCGAAGCAGAAGAGGTGGCAGAGCTTGCATACTTCCTGTGTCAGGACATCTCCAGGTATATCGTAGGCCAGACAATTGTAATTGACGGCGGTCTGTCTTTATAAGACTGCGGTTAAATAAAAATTAACTATTCTGTAAAATTGTGTATTAATAATTTGACTTTTGAGCAAATTGGTGTATAATCTTATTATGCGAATAGACATGATATGACATAATATAGCAAGATATTTAGAAATATAGTGTAGAATTACAAATTATGCAATTTATTTCTATATTCAACTTAATTGAAAATAGCAAACTCTTCTAAAGATGGGGACGCAAAGCCACGAGTCTAAGGTGAAAACTATGATAGTCGGGTTGCCGTAGTTAATATTAGCCATTTGTGGGGTATCAACTACAAATGGCTTTTTTAATGCTATAGAAACAGCTTATAATTGCAGGAGGACTTGAAAGTGGAAATTTTCAGAGAAAAAGGCTTGAAAAAAAATGTTTTTATCACTAGTTTAGCCGTTTTATCAGGCAGCATTGTTCTTGTAACCGCAGGCGGATTTTTTAAAGCCCAGTCATTGTTAAATAAAGGAGGCAGTACCTTAAGCCTTCTGCTTTTTATGGTTATCTTTGCAGTAGTAATAGGGGCAGCAGCTACCTTTTGCCTTGCAATTTTACTGAACCAGAAATTGAGAGAAATTGATTTGGGTAATGTGACAGAGACGGCATACCAGGAAGTCGCGGCAGCCGCTGAATCCACAAGAACACAAGGTCATCTTCCTGCAGGTATAAAAGAATTTATTGGCAGTGTAAAGGATTCTGTCGATATCATAACCTATTCGACCAGTGAGTTAAAACAATCATCAGCTGAAATGAGTGATATTTCAAGCAGAGTCACACTATCTATAACACAGTTAGCAGAAGGCGCAACACAGCAGGCTGAATCAACTGAAAAAGGAAGTGTACGCATTAATAATATTACCGAGATGATACTTTGTATCGGTGAAGATATGGCGCAGTCCGATAAAGTAGCTGACGGAGCAATCAATGCCATGGAGGAAGTGAAAGGTTCTATCAAATTCCAGGAAGAAAAAATGGCTGAGAACAAGATTCTAACTGAGAATATGCGGGGAGCAATTACGGACTTAATGGATAAGTCTAAAGAAATCGGTAAAATTTTAGAGGTAATAAAAGGCGTAGCACAGCAGACGAATCTGTTAGCTTTGAATGCTGCAATTGAAGCAGCAAGAGCAGGTGAGCACGGAAGAGGTTTTGCAGTTGTATCGGAAGAAATCCGTAAACTTGCAGAACAGTCGGCGGAATCCGGAAAGCAGATTACAGAAATTATAAACGATGTACAACAGGGAATTGAAAATACAGTAATGCAGATTACCAAAGCCAATGATCTTTCTCAGGAACAGGAAAAGGACTTTGAGAAGACAGTGTCTTCCATATCTGATATATCCGATAAAGTATATTCTATCGGTGTAAAAGTAAAAGCTGCATATAATGCAACTGCCACTTTAACAGAAGATGCAAAAGAAGCAGAAGATATGATTGCAACGGTTGCAAGTATATCCGAAGAAACAGCTGCCGGAACAGAAGAGGTATCTTCTTCCGTTGAAGAGCAGAATAGCCTGATACAGTTAGTTGCAGAATGCTCTAAAGAAATGTATAACATTGCAGAGACATTAAAGCAGCAGTTAGTAGAATTTGATCAATAACTATCAGTAATTTTTTCATCGCTTGTCACAGAGATTTTCTCTGTTTCAAAAATATAATATTTTACTCAGGAGGAAAATTATTATGATGATTACACACCCAAAGGGGCTGTATACTATTAATTACGATGTTGAAAAAAGACTAGTATTTGAAACACCCGTAGGTTCTTGGACAAAGGAAGACTATATTGAATATCATAGTCAGTATGAAAAGGTTATCGGACCTGCAATGGGTAATAAACCCTGGGTAAGTGCTGCTGACTTAAGAAAATACAAAATGTCAGACCTTGGAGAAGTTATGGCTAAACATGCTGACTGGCTTGCAGAAAATAATCTTGCCGCTACAGCCTCCATCGTAGACAGTGCAATTGTAAAGATGCAGATCAACAGAGCTATTTCATCTAAGTTCCCTCAGCAGGCTTTCTTAAATGAAGAAGAAGCTATGACCTGGTTAATGTCAAAGCTTTAATTATAACTTCCCAATTGCGTATTGATTTTTAATCCCTGACTTCCCATACATACCGGTGAAATTTCTTAACAGAAATTTCACCGGTTTTTTATTGCCATAATAAACTATTTGGTGTTTGTATAGATGTTTTACCTTAAATATAGGATAACAATATAAGGATAAAAATTTGAGTATTACAATATGACGATAACAATATGAGGATATATTATGATGAAGCAATTTGCTGTAATTTAAAATATGATTACCACTACTAACAGGTACTACTGACAAGTACTATATGGCAACTATATATGACTATGATATGACTACTATAGATTAAAAAAAAATATAGTCCTACAACTTGGTGCAGAATTTGCATAGATTGAATATCATTACATATAAAAGGACAATCTATCCACGTATAATGGTAATGTATTAAAAAATCGATTTTATTTTATATCCGCAATATGTATGGCTTTCCTTTATCAGCTGCTCCAAGTAATTACTGCTGCATGGAGTTAAGATTATTACAAAAAAAGAGCATACCTGTTTAAAAGCTGTGTTACAGCACACGCGAAAAAAGAATTTCTTTGGCAATCCAAATACAATATCTGAATATGAAAAAATCACAAAATTTAGTAATTTTATGCTTGACATAAAACATAGTTTGTTATACTATAATAACAGTAATGATTACTAATATTAGTTATTAATAATAATTTATCAATAAAATAAAAATCTTAGGAGGAAATAATTATGTCATTAATCGGAACAGAAGTAAAATCATTTGTAGCACAGGCATTTCGCAACGGTAAATTTGTGGAGGTTTCAGAAAAGGATTTTAAGGGGAATTGGAGTATCATCTGTTTTTACCCTGCGGATTTCACTTTTGTGTGCCCCACAGAGCTGGAAGATTTACAGAGCAATTATGACACTTTCAAGAAACTGGGTGCGGAAGTATACTCTGTATCAACAGATACCCACTTTACGCACAAAGCNNACTCATTTCACCCATAAAGCTTGGCATGATACCTCTGAGGCTATCAAGAAGATTACCTACACCATGATCGGTGATCCTTCCCATACCATTTCCAGAAATTTTGATGTTTTAATCGAAGCTGACGGACTGGCAGACAGAGGTACCTTCTTAGTTGACCCTGACGGAATTATTGTAGCAGTTGAGATCAATGCAGGCAGCATTGGCCGTAATGCGGATGTGCTGGTAGATAAGATTAAGGCGGCCCAGTATGTAAGAAACAACCCCGGCGAAGTGTGCCCCGCCAAGTGGAAAGAGGGAGGCTCAACCTTAAAGCCCAGCCNNATAAATTGAAAGGATGCCACGTATAGATTCTTTCACACTTTTTTATTTGTGGCAGTATCGCAGGCAGGCCTGCGATATGCAATGGGTATAAATAATGCTGGATACAGATATTAGAAATCAGCTAAGTGAATATTTAAAGCTCCTGGAAAGTGACCTGCTAATTAGGTTAAGTGTCGGTTCTGATAATATCTCAAAAGAGCTGGAGGACTTTGTGAAGGAAGTGGCCTCTCTTTCCGAAAGAATAGATATAGAACCAGTAAGCCTTGCAAGAACTCCCAGCTTTCAAATCTGCCGTAAAGGAGAAGAAAAGGGTCTTACCTTTGCAGGGATTCCCTTAGGGCATGAATTTAACTCCTTTGTACTGGCACTTCTTCAGGTCAGCGGCAGGCCTCCTAAAATAGAAGAAAAAGTAAAGGAGCAGATCAAGAACTTAAAGGGTGAATATCATTTTGAGACTTATATCAGCTTAAGCTGTCATAATTGCCCGGAGGTGGTGCAGGCCGCCGGTATTATGAGTGTGCTGAATCCTAATATAACTCATACCACGATTGATGGAGGAGTATTTAAGGAGGAAGTTGAGTCTAAGAATATTCTGGCTGTTCCGGCGCTTTATCTGAATGGTGAATTTCTGGCAGGCGGAAGAATGACAGTAGAAGATATCCTTGCGAAGCTTGGCAGTCTTCCGGAAGCTTCGGAGCTTGAGGAGAAAGAACCTTTTGATGTGCTGATAGTTGGCGGCGGCCCTGCAGGTGCCAGTGCTGCTATCTATGCAGCAAGAAAAGGTATAAGGACAGGGATCGTAGCGGAACGCTTCGGCGGTCAGGTACTGGAGACCATGGGTATAGAGAATCTGATTGGAATCCAATATACAGAAGGTCCTAAGCTGGCGCAGAGTCTTGAGGAGCATGTAAAGAACTACGAGGTAGATATTATAAAATCCCTTCGTGCGAAAGGTCTAAAGAAAAACGAACTCATTGAAGTAGAGCTGGAAAACGGTGGCGTGCTGAAAAGCAAGGCAGTCATCTTAAGCACAGGTGCCAGATGGAGAAATGTAGGCGTTCCCGGAGAGGCAGAATTTAAGAACAAAGGTGTTGCTTATTGCCCTCATTGTGACGGACCTTTATTCAAGGGCAAAGCAGTAGCCGTTATCGGAGGCGGTAACTCCGGTATTGAAGCAGCCATTGACCTTGCAGGTATAGCAGAGAAGGTTATTGTACTGGAATTTATGCCGGAATTGAAGGCAGATGCAGTACTGCAGGAAAAGCTGAACAGCTTAAAGAATGTAACCGTATATAAGAATGTACAGACGAAAGAAATAACGGGTACAGAGAAAGTAAACGGAATAACTTTTACCGACAGAACCACCGGAGAGGAACAGCACATAGAACTACAGGGTGTGTTCGTACAGATAGGACTTGTTCCAAACACTGACTGGCTTGGTGATACAGTTACCCGTTCCCGTACTGGTGAAATCGAAGTGGACCTTCATAATAACACGAATATCCCGGGTGTATTTGCAGCCGGCGACTGTACGAATAGTCCATATAAACAGATTGTAATTGCAATGGGTTCCGGAGCCAATGCAGCACTGAGTGCTTTTGACTACATTATCCGTAATTAAAGCAAGCTGACTATAGGATATTTAAGGCACTACTTTTTTGAAGTAGTGTCTTTTTGTTGGATTACATACAAAGCTATTTTATATAGTATATTTACAAGAAGAGTAGGGAAGTGGACTGATCGAGATAATATTTCCGTACGCGGGAATGTCGTGAATCTCTGGTGGGATGGAATATTTTCACAAGAAAATCTTAATGAATATTAATAGAAAAAGAGTGGTTTATCTATATTGTTTCATGATAAAGTAATAAATAAGTTTTATATATTAAGTTTAAATAGATTAATTGAAAAGAAGCCGGCTCATCCGGTGGGAAAGGTGGCCATGCCATGCTTGCATTTGCCTTGTTTTTTCTGTTAATATTTCTTCTCTGCGGAATTTATTTTTTGGTGATTATAGCTTATTCGGGACTGGGTACAGCTTTTTTATGGTTCTGGCCGGCACTGGGCGGATTCTGCTTTCTGCTAAGCGTTTTTTTCTTTTTCCTGCATCTTAATCATATTCCTGTTCCAAAGCTTATCCGATATGGTTTTCTGCTGGCGTTTATTGCCGTCGTCGGAAGTTTTACCTTTATTGAGGGGAGCATACTGATTGAAGGGAAGAAGGCGGCTTCACCTGCGGCGGATTATGTAATCGTATTAGGAGCACAGGTCAAAGGAAGCACGGTATCCCGTGCGCTAAAGAATCGGTTGGATACCGCTCTTGCGTATCTGAAGGATAATCCCGAGGCCTGTGTCATTGCAGCAGGCGGACAAGGAAAAGGAGAAGACATTACGGAAGCTTTGGCAATGAAGGAATATCTTATTGCTGCAGGGGCAGATAGTAGCAAGATAATACTTGAAGATACTTCGGTTAATACTTATGAGAATCTGCGTAACAGTAAAAATATTATAATGGACAGAGAAACAGGTCAAGCCATTGAGAGAACGAAAAAAATTGTTGTAGTTACCAACCAATTTCACGTTTACCGTGCTGTAAGACTGGCAAAACAGCAGGGGTTTGAGCAGGTCAGCGGATTCGGTGCTCCAAATGATGATGTGCTGACCATCCATTACTATGTAAGGGAATTCTTTGGAGTTGTCAAAGATACGTTCTTTGGTAATATGAGATTAAATTAAGAAGAAGAGAAGGCAAGCTGTAAAATCTGCAATCCATGTAAGATGCAGATTTTACAGCTTGTTTTGCTTATATAGCATAAAAATTATAAGAAATTTTAATGGAATAAATCTTCTATAAAACCTTATCTCATGAGATGTTTAAGCTTCTGCCCTGTTCTTTTCCTTTTTCCTTGATATAAGTCTGAAAGCAGTAATTGATACACCTGCAAGGCATATTAGAAAAGCTGTCAGGTATACGATTCTCATGGCAAAGATAAAGGCTGGAGTTCCGGCAGCAGCAATATCGCTTACATGGTAACCTAACTTTCCGCTCATGGACTGATATAACAGAGTAGTAGCAAGGGTAATACCAACAATCATTCCCAGGTTACGGACCAGAGCGCTGATGCTGCCTCCGATACCAAGCTTGTTCCTTGGAAGTGTGGACATAACAAGAGAGGTATTAGGTGACTGGAACAGTGCATTACCAAAGGACATAATAGCGATATACACTCCCATTACCACGTAATTGGGAGCAGCGTCCAGGGTTGACAGGAGCAGAAGACCTGTACTGGTAAGTCCTAGACCAACCAGTGTCAGGATTTCCGAGCCAATCTTATCGGAAAGATGTCCGCTAATGGGTGCTGTCAGTGCTAGCACAAGGGGATAAATGGACAGGAAAGCACCGGCTCTTCCAGGAGACATCTGTAAAGCATCCTGCAGGTAAAAAGGCATTATGATATTGGAGCAGAAGATGGCAATAAAGCTTATAAAGCTGCAGATCAAACTGATTGTAAACCATTTGCTCTTAAATAAAGATAATTCCAGTAAAGGCATTTCCAACCGTTTCTCTCTTCGAAGGAACAGGAGGAAGAAAGGAAGGGAAGCAACCAGACATATAATAATAACCGGTGAACCAAAACCCAGTTCCTGAACTTGTCCAAGAGCACCAAACAGCAATACGATAAAGGCCATAAACAGTACGGAACCCGGAAAATCTACTTTCTCTTTTACAACCTTACCGGCCTTTGGCAGAAGCTTTACGGATAGAATAATAACCAGGATTCCAACAGGGATATTAATCCAGAAGATGTATTCCCACTTGGTATAATCAACAATAAATCCACCCAAAGAAGGACCGACAAGAGAACCTAAAGCAACAAAAGTACCATTGATGCCAAGTGCTCTGCCTCGTTCATTGGCAGGAAAGACCTGAGTAATGATGCCCTGGCTGTTGGACATTAATCCGGCAGCACCAATTGCCTGTATTACTCTTGATACTAATAACATAATGAGGGTGCTTGAGATTCCACATAGAAGAGAACCCAGTGTGAATACTGCCAGGCCTACCTGGAATACGCGTGTTTTGCCATAGATATCCCCAAGTCTTCCAAACAACAGCATAGTAGCGGAAACTGCTATAAGATAAATACTAACTACCCAGGCAACTGCACCGGAGGTAACCTTAAGGCTCTTTGACAAGGTGGGTAAAGCAACATTTACAATACTTCCGTCCAGTGTAGACATAAAAATTGACATAACAATAACAAATAAAATGCCCCACCTTACTTTTGGGGGCATAACGGTCTGATTTTCCATAATCTTCATCACCTATTTTTCTTCAGCTTTTTCCAGAATAATGTCTAACATGCTGTATAATTCTTCTAGCTTATCTGCAGGTATATCAAGAGTAATCTGATTGATCCAGCTGTTTAAAGCTTCTTTGATAATTGGTATAACTGCTTTTGCTTTTGCTGTCAGGTATAACTTACAGGCTCTCTGGTCTTTATTGTCCTGTATTCTTTCAATAAAACCAAGGCCTATCAATTTTTGAACCGTCCTGGTAGTCATAGCCTTGTCCACATGTGCCAGCCTGCTAAGCTTCTCCAGGTTAATGCCCTCTTCTTCACTTAGCAGCATGAGAAAAGGGTAGGAGCCGCTGCTTAACTCCAGGGGCTTTAACCTGCTATCCATATGCTGCTGGGTACATTTTGATATATGACTTACACGCTTACTCAAAGAATTATTTACATTCATAGTTTACCCTTATTCTATAAATTATTTAGTAATTTGAGTAATTATAACTCTGGGAAAATTGATTTGTCAACTTTATTGTGAAAAAATAGACATAATTGAAAGCTTTTAAGAAAAACCAGGATTTCGGCAGGTGCAGCTTATCTGAAACAGTATCAATAGGATGTAAAAAAGATCAGCAAAAAAACTATAAATATAATTGAGTTTTTTAGTGAAATATGATATATTTATGATTATGTAAAATAATTTAGATTTAGTCTGGGAAACATGAAGAAAGTATCTATATAGCAGGAGAAAGTACCGTATAGTATCCATTATAATAACCTGCTAAATGGCCTATGTTAAAATAATTTACAGAAAAGGAGAATATTGTGGCTAAGCTTTACATTAATCCAAAGGTTAAAAAAGGTAAGATCAACAAAGAGATTTACGGACATTTTTCTGAGCATCTCGGAAGATGTATCTATGAGGGAATTTATGTAGGGGAGAATTCCGAGATACCAAATGTAAACGGAATGCGTAAGGATGTTGTTGCAGCCCTTAAGGAACTTAATATACCCGTACTTCGCTGGCCCGGTGGCTGCTTTGCAGATGAATACCATTGGAAGGATGGTATCGGACCTAAGGAAAACAGAAAGAAAATGGTTAATACTCACTGGGGCGGCTTAGTAGAAGATAACAGCTTCGGTACACACGAGTTCATGGAACTCTGTGATCAGATAGGCTGTGAACCATACATCAATGCTAACTTAGGCAGCGGAACCGTGCAGGAAATGTCTGAATGGGTAGAGTACATGACTTTTGACGGAATCTCTCCTATGGCTGGATTAAGAACAGAGAACGGCAGGAAAGAGCCCTGGAAGGTAAAATATCTTGGAGTAGGAAATGAAAGCTGGGGCTGCGGCGGAAATATGACACCGGAACACTATGCCAATGAATACCGCAGATATCAGACCTATTGCAGAAATTATGGAGATAACAAACTATATAAGATAGCCTGCGGTGCCAATGCCGATGATTACAACTGGACCGATGTAGTAATGAAAATAGCAGGAAGACATATGGACGGACTTTCTGTACATTATTATACACTGCCTACGGGTGACTGGTCCAAGAAGGGCAGTTCCACAGAATTTGATGAGCAGTTATGGTATCAGACTCTTAAGAAGACACTCTATATGGAAACCCTTATAACAAATCATGATACGGTTATGAGTAAATATGATCCTGAAAAAAGAGTAGGACTTCTGGTAGATGAGTGGGGAACCTGGTTTGATGTGGAACCCGGAACCAACCCGGGCTTTTTGTATCAGCAGAGCACCATGAGAGATGCTCTTGTGGCAGGCATTAACTTAAACATCTTTAACAAGCACTGTGACCGCGTAAAGATGGCAAATATCGCACAGTTGGTAAATGTACTTCAGGCGGTAATACTAACAGAAGGCGATAAGCTGATACTTACTCCTACCTATCATGTGTTTAATATGTATAAGCATCATCAGGAGGCACAGCTGGTTGACAGCAGTCTGGAAGCTGAATTGATTGGCTTGGAAGATAATAATAAAGTTCCTAACCTTCATGAATCCGTATCAATTGGAGAGGATAATAAGCTGCATATTACAATCAATAACCTGTCTGTAAGCGATGCTTATGACGTGGAGAGCATAATTGCAGAGACAAAAGTGAGAACTGTAAAAGCTACTCTGTTAACTGCAAACTTTAACACCTATAATACCTTTGAGAAACCGGATGCTGTAGAACCGGTAGAGTTTAAGGATTATAAAATCACTGATAAGGGAATATCACTTAAGATACCTGCATGCAGTGTGCTTCATCTGGAAGCTGAGGTTGAGTAGTTAAATACAGGTATTGGGTTTGGATGGGAAAAAGTTAATATTCGTGTGCTAAAGCGCACAGATGGGAGATAGGTTGAAAAATAAATTTTTCAACCGCAAGTTTGTGCTTGCGCACCACAAACTTGGTATGCGCAAAGAGCGTGCGCAAGAATAGAGGTTAAGATGCAGAAACATCTAAAAATAGATACCAATCAGAAAGTTACTCCTCTGGGGGATTTGTATGGTATTTTCTTTGAAGATCTAAACCATGCTGCTGATGGCGGATTGTATGCAGAGCTGATTCAGAACCGTTCCTTTGAGTTTGATCCTATTGATAACAAAGCATATCATGGGCTGACAGCCTGGGAGAAGCTGGAGAAGAATGGTGCAAAGGTTACACTTGAGGTAGAAGATAAAGCACCTATTAACAGACGTAATCCTCATTACCTTACTGTTACGGCTGATGCAATTGGAGATGGTGCCGGTTTTATGAATTTAGGTTTTAATACAGGTATACCCGTTGAAAAAGCAAAGACCTATCAATTCTCTTGTTATATAAAGACAGAAACAGCAGTTGAAAAACCGGTTATCATTAAACTCACAGGAGCAGAAGGACAAATCCTTGCAGAAGGAAGTCTGCAGCCTGAGAACAACGGCTGGAAGAAGTATGCGTTTACGCTTACAGCAGCAGCTACAGATTATTCCGGACGACTTGTGATAGAAGTGCAAGAGACCGGTAAATATTATTTCGATATGATATCCCTGTTCCCCACCGATGTCTATAAAGGCAGAAAGAACGGCCTAAGAGCAGATATCGCAGAGCTTCTGGCAGATTGTAAACCAAAGTTCATGAGGTTTCCCGGCGGCTGTCTGGTTCATGACGGGTCCTTAGACAGTGAGGACAGAGATTCCCTTTACAGGTGGAAGAATACTCTTGGACCTGTGGAAGAAAGACCGTCCAGAAGAAATAATTGGGGATATAATCAGACATTGGGACTGGGATACTTTGAATACTTCCAGTTCTGTGAAGACATCGGAGCCAAACCCTTACCCGTACTGCCGGGTGCATATGATCCCCATCACCAGAGAATGGTACCAATAGAAGAACTTGGACCCTGGATACAGGAAGCCCTGGACTTAATCGAATTTGCCAATGGTGATAAGAATACAGAATGGGGTAAAATAAGAGCAGAACTTGGACATGAAGAGCCCTTCCATTTAGAATATCTGGGAATAGGAAACGAAGAAATCGGAGAACCCTTCTTTGAGCGTTATACCTATTTCCACAAAGCCATAAAAGAGAAATACCCTGACATCAAATTAATAAATTCCTCAGGACCTTTTGCAGCGGGAAAAGAATATGAAAAAGGCTGGACCTCAGCCAGAGAAAACGGGTCAGATCTTGTAGATGAGCACTACTATCAGTCTCCGGAATGGTTTCTGGCCAATTATCACAGATATGATACCTTTAAAGCAGAAGATCCCAAAGTATTCCTGGGAGAATATGCAAGCTGGGGAAACACATATTACAATGCCCTGGTAGAAGCTGCGTTTATGACAGGTCTTGAGAAGAATGCCCATGCAGTGGGACTTGCCTGCTATGCACCTCTTCTTTGCAATACAGACTATGTGAACTGGAGTCCGGATATGATCTGGTTTAATAACCATGAAGTATTTGGAACCGCTAACTACTACGTACAAAAACTCTTCATGACGAATCAGGGAGAATATCTGCTAAAAACCACAGGAGAGAATTTCGCCGAGCCAGAAACAGCAGAAGGAAATAAACCTCTCAGCGGAAAGCTAATAATCTCTGCCGCAGTAAATACGGAAGTATTCTGCCGCGAAATAATCTTTGAAGATATAACCACCGGAGAAATCAAAAAAGCCCAAGAAGCTACCTTAAAAGAAGGAGAACAGCTGGAGCTATTTGACACAAAATCAAGCCACTACCGATTAAAATTCATCGGAGAGAAAAAGAGCGGAACCAGAGGCTTTGAGATCAGCTTCGGCTGCGAGAACAGAGAAAACAGAGCTATCTGGGAACTGGGAGGCTGGCAGAATCAGGATTGCTTGGTCAGCTCAGTGGTAAAGGGAAGAGGCTCCTGTCTGACACAATCCTTTTTCGTAGTAGAGAATAACAGAGAATACCAGCTGGAATTAGAAGTAGAGGGCAGAAAGATAAGAACCTATATAGACGGTGTCTTAATGAACGAAACAGAAGATAAGCTGCCAAATCTTAAGGACCTCTATTACACCGCCAGCATAGAAAATAACGGTGACTATATCGTTAAAATGGTCAATGTAAAGGAAAATCCTATTACCTTCACACTAACCCTTGAAGGTCAGGAAAACACTAATTTCAAAGGCAGCCGTTATATGATGTCCGGTTATGGACTGGATGACATGAACAGCTTTGAAGAACCTAAAAAAATAAGCCCTGTACAAGAAGCGGCTGTACTGTCAAAGGGAACAGGAGAGATTACTCTTCCCGGGCATTCAATTGTAGTGCTGCGTTTGTCAAAAGATAGGTAGTTTACGGTAGGTAATGGAAGGATTGGTGGCAAAAGGCTGGGGGGTCACAAGGGGACGGCAATTCGCAGAAAACAGAAAGGCTCATACTTCAATTCCAAGGTATAAGAAGTCCTAATTTCTCTGAATATTTTGTGCTGGACATATTTTAAAACAGATAACTCGTTGCGCTCAAACAATCTGTTTAAAATATAGCACAAAATTTTCAGAGAAAAGGACTTCTTATACCTTTCCATAGGCGTATTCGTCCTTTCTGCTTTCTGCAAATAGCCTGATACTGATTGAAAAAGGGTTTTTAAATGTTCTCATTCTAGGGGTTATATTACCGCAAGAAGCAACAGAACCCTACTTTAATATTTTCCATTTTAGATTTATCATCATTATTTTTATGAATACCGAATACCGGTTATTTTTATGAAATTATAAAAGTTAACCGGTATTAATTGTATCACCATAAAAATAAACCACCGGTTAGATCAGATTGACCGGTGGGTTCCCAGTTAGCTATAGCTTCAAGCAAAAAACTCCTATGATATAATATTTACGGGTTGCAAACCATAAAATACATAGGAGTTACCCAAAATGGATATGAATAGTTTAGCCACACAAATGGGAAGGCAAGTATCATTTGGTTTTTGCACCAAAATACAGAAGGCAACCTAACTAAGGGCTGCCATTTGAAATATGCATATTACCGAATAAAGTAAAAAGGTATTGCAAGCTAAATCTGTCAGGCAAACAGTATTCTGTAACCAGATGATTTGTGCTTCTGTTTAGGAGTTTTGCATTGAGAGGTCCCATAGGACACTTAAGTGGCAGAAACTGTGACTAGGTAAGCCAGTGCCACTGTTTGAGCAGCACAACCTGCCGCTACCAAAGCTTTCCAGTGAGTTTGGCACGGACTTACCTGCCAGGAACAGTTACTGGCACTTTAGTGGAATAGGGGTTCTCGAACAGCAAAACGCATAAACAGAAGCACAAATCATCGTCCACAGCCACAACCTCCCGTTCGACACCACAACCAACCTTCCGTCTGCCATCCACCACCCAAATTCAAAAAACTCTTTTATTATTATAATAGAAATGGTATAATGTACAATACTAAATAAACTAGGATACTCAAACGATCTACGTTTATAGCCAATTGTGCCATTGTGCATCAATAAAAAGGATGAAGGAAAATGAAAAAGAAAGTTAAAGTAAAAGGTGCGCTGCAGTCCTATCTAAGATGGCCGCTTTTTCTGTCTTTGCTTTTAATAGTCATGGATATCGGAATAAACCTAGCAGATAAAAAAGCCGGCATGATGATGAACGGCTTTGTTGTTGTGTATATCATTATAGCCATGGCATTATACTTTTTTAAAAGGCCCGGTATCCTTGGTGACATTGTACGTTTTGCCGCAGACTACGGACAGGTGCAGAAGCAACTGTTAAAGGATATGGCGTTGCCTTATGGAGTACTGGATTGTCAGGGAAAGCTTTTGTGGGGAAACAATGAGTTTCTTGAAGTGGTTGGAGATGAAAAGCTGGCGAAAAAGAACATTTCAAAGATTTTTCCGGAGATAACGGATGCAGTATTGCCGGTGGATGTCCAGGATCAGGTTATTCATCTGACGAAAGGTAATTTCTCCTATCGGATACTTCTGCGTAAGATAACAGCTAACAGCTTTTTTGATGACCAGGGCTGGGATATTGCAGAAGAGGGAAATGGAGACGATTCCAACAGCCTGATAGGAATGTATATATACGATGAGACAGAGATTAAATCCCTGGCCCGTTTAAATCAGGATCAAAAGATGATAACCGGACTTTTGTATATTGACAATTATGAAGAAGCTCTTGAAAGTATTGATGAAGTAAGAAGATCACTGCTGGTAGCATTAGTAGACCGTAAGATTAATAAGTATATGCAAAGTATAGATGCCATTGTAAAAAAGATGGAAAAGGATAAATATATCTTTGTATTTAAATTCAAGTATCTGGCACAGCTCCAAAACAACAAGTTCAATCTGTTAGAGGAAGTAAGAACCATCAACATCGGAAATGAAATGTCTGTAACCATCAGTATCGGATTGGGTGTCAATACAGAATCCTACCAGGCTGGTTACGAATATGCCAGAGCGGCTATTGATTTGGCACTTGGCCGCGGAGGTGACCAGGCGGTTGTCAAAGATGGTGACAAAATATCTTATTACGGCGGTAAGAGTATCCAGCTTGAGAAGAGCACCAGGGTAAAAGCCAGGGTAAAAGCCCATGCGTTAAAGGAATTTGTGGAGGCCAAGGACAAGGTAGTAATAATGGGGCATGCAATAGGTGATGTGGACTCTTTCGGTGCAGCCATCGGTATCTATCGTATTGCCAAGACCTTAAATAAGAAAGCCCACATTGTAATCAATGAGGTTACCACCTCCGTAAGGCCGCTAATGACCAGATTCATCAACAATCCGGATTATGAAGATGATATGTTCTTAAAAAGTGAGCAGGCCATTGGCATTGTAGATAACAATACCCTTCTTGTGGTTGTGGATGTCAACAGGCCAAGTTACACGGAATGTAAGGAATTACTGGGGTTAACCAGAACAATCGTAATCCTGGATCACCATAGACAGACCGGCGAAGCAATAGAAAATGCCGTACTTTCTTATATTGAGCCCTATGCCTCTTCTTCCTGTGAGATGGTTGCCGAAATTCTTCAATATATCGGAGACGGATTAAGGCTGAAACAGGTGGAAGCGGATTCCATGTATGCCGGAGTTATGATAGATACGAACAACTTTCTGACCAAAACGGGTGTAAGAACCTTTGAGGCAGCTGCTTTCTTAAGAAGAAGCGGTGCGGATGTAACCCGTATCAGAAAAGCTTTCCGCAGTGATATGGATGAATATAAAGCAAAGGCAGAAGCCATCAGTGGAACAGAAGTTTATATGGAGCATTATGCCTTGACGGTATGTAACGGAGCTGGACTTAGCAGTCCCACGGTTCTGGCGGCTCAGGTTGCCAATGAACTGCTAAATATAACGAATATCCGTGCTTCTTTTGTTTTTACGGAATTTAATGATAAGATATATTTAAGTGCCAGATCCATAGATGAAGTGAATGTACAGCTGATTATGGAAAGACTTGGCGGAGGCGGTCATATGAGTGTTGCCGGGGCCCAGTTTACAGGTTGTACTTTATCAGAGGCAGTATATAATCTTAAGACAACACTTTCAGGTATGAAAAAGGAAGGCGAATTATAAAGCAACACGATGTGAATGTATGAAGGAGGCTTAATTATGCAGATTATATTATTACAGGATGTAAAAGCATTAGGAAAGAAAGGGGAACTGGTTAATGTCAGTGATGGCTATGCCAGAAATTTCATACTCCCCAAAAAGGTAGGTCTTGAGGCCAATGCCAAGAATCTGAATGACTTAAAGCTTCAGAAAGCAGCGGAAGAGAAAAAGCAGAAAGAAATCCTGGAAGAAGCAAAAGTCCTGGCCAAAGATCTTGAAAGCAAGACCCTGGAACTTAAGCTAAAGACAGGAGAAGGCGGAAGAACCTTCGGTTCCATCTCCTCAAAAGAAATAGCCCAGGAGTTAAAGACACAGTACAGTCTGGATATTGATAAGAAGAAACTACAGATTAACGATCCAATTAAAACAATCGGAACACATACAGTACCTGTTAAGCTGCATCCTCAGGTAACAGCCGAATTAAAGGTTAAGGTAAGTGAACTATAATATATAAGCTGTGAAGATTTACATGGATAAAGTAAAAGCTAAAATTCATCTTATATAGGATAATTATTATCCGGTATATAAAACCGCCGGGATAGAAGAATCGCCAGGAATTTAGGGAGGAAATACGGTGGATGAGGCATTTATAAAAAAAGTACTTCCTCATAATGGGGAAGCAGAGCAGTCGGTAATTGGCTCTATGATAATGGATAAGGATGCCATAGCGGGGGCTGCCGAGCTGCTTACAGGAGATGACTTTTATCAGCAGCGTTTTGGTGTGCTGTTTGAAGCTATTTTGGAATTATACAATGAGGGTAAGCCGGTCGACCTGATTACCCTTCAGAATAAATTAAAGGAAAAGGAAGCACCAGAAGAGTTGAACAGCCTGGAGTTTTTCAGGGATATTATAGCATCCGTGCCTACCTCGGCCAATGTCAGATATTATGCGAACATTGTAAAAGAAAAATCCACCTTAAGACAAATGATCAAGGTTACGGAATCTATTACCAATGATTGCTATATGGACAAAGAAAAGTTAGAAACCATTATGGAGGATTCGGAAAAGAAAATGTTCGATATCCTTCAGAAGAGGAATACCGGAGATTTTGTAAGCATCAGGGATATTGTATTTAAATCTCTTGAGAGCATAGAAGCGGCAGCCAGAAATAAACGCAGCGTAACCGGAGTTTCTACAGGTTTTTATGACCTGGATTACAAAACTGCCGGGCTTCAACCCTCAGATCTTATCCTGATAGCGGCCAGACCCTCAATGGGTAAGACAGCTTTCGTTCTTAATATCGCTGAGTATGCGGTATTAAGAGGAAATGTAACAACTGCCATTTTCAGTTTGGAAATGTCAAAAGACCAGCTGGTAAAACGTATTATGTCCATGCATTCAAAGGTTAATTCCCAGTCAATCAGAACCGGTGAATTATCGGATGATGACTGGATTAAGCTGGTGGAAAGTGCCAAGGAGATTGGTAATTCCAATCTAATAATAGACGATACCTCCAGTATCTCCATCGGTGAGCTTCGGTCAAAGTGCAGAAAATACAAGCTGGAATTTAATCTGGGGCTTGTAATCATCGATTACCTTCAGCTTATGACAGGCAGTAAGAAGAATGAGTCCAGACAGCAGGAAATATCAGAAATCTCAAGATCCCTAAAAGGGCTTGCCAGAGAATTAAATGTACCGGTGGTTGCACTGTCACAGCTTAGCCGTGCCGTAGAGCAGCGTCCGGATAAACGGCCTATGCTCTCGGATCTTCGTGAATCAGGAGCTATTGAGCAGGATGCGGATATCGTAATGTTCATTTACCGTGATGATTATTATAACCATGATTCTGAAGAAGCCGGTATCTCTGAGATTATTATCGGTAAACAAAGAAATGGTCCGGTAGGAACGGTAAAGCTTGCCTGGCAGTCACAGTTTACCAAGTTTGCCAATCTGGAAAGAGGATAAGGCAGTGATACTAATTGTGTCAGGCTGAAAGAAAATGAAATATGCTGTAAAAAGAAGACTTTTTAAAAGAAAAATTATCTTTTAGAAGTCTTTTTTTGTTTGGGGATAAGGTCTTTTTGGGTCTGCTGTCGATGAGAAACTCAAGAAAATACCCGCTTTTTATTGCATTGGACAACCTCTATGTTATAATAGAATTAATGTAAATAAATGACAAATCAGAGGAGGATGAGGAATGCAGGAGATGCGATATATGATATCGGAGGCCTCAAAAAAAGTGGATGTAGAGCAGCATACCTTGCGCTATTGGGAAGAAGAACTCGATATACATATTCATCGGAATGAGATGGGTCACAGATATTATAAAGAAGAAGATATTGAAATGTTTAAAGCTGTCAAAATATTTAAAGAGAAGGGTTACCAGCTGCGAGCAATAAAAATGTTATTACCGGAACTAAAGAAATTAAAGAACCTGGATGAGGAAGAGGTTGGCAGGATTAAGGAAGAATGGGACAGAAAATATGTGGACGAGCTGTCAGAAGAGGACACCCATTCCAGTCCTTCAACAGAAAAGAGTCTGCCGGCAAGGAGTTCTGAGAAGGAAGTCGAGAGTATCCTTGGAAAACCTGAACAAAAGCTGGGGCAGTTTAAGGTTATAATGCAAAGTCTCTTTATAGACGCCTTAAAGGATAATAACGAATTAATGGCAGAGACTGTCAGTGAAAATGTAACGGACCGAGTAATCAAACAAATGGATTATCTGCTGCGTGTAAAAGAGGAAAGAGAAGAAGAAAGATTTAAACAATTTGACCGTACCTTGCGGGAGATTCAGCTTGGACGGGCAGAAGCTGCCGCAGGATTTCTAAAGAAAAAGAAAAAAACCTCCTTTGGCAGAGGAAAGTCAAGATAAATTCCTCCGCCTTTTCTCAGCCAAATATCAGGCACAGAGGATTCAGAGAATATACGCAAAGCAGTGCTGGCGAACTGACCCTGTTGGTAATTAGCCGGATTGGAATAGGTTAACGAAAAAAGACAATAAAAAAAGACCGCTGCTTACTAATTTACTAAGGCAACAGTCTTTTTATTGAATATATTAAGCTTCAATAGCACCTGTAGGACATGTAGCTGCACAAGCTCCGCAATCAAGACAGGCATCAGCATCAATTTCATAATGACTAGCACCTTCAGAAATTGCAGAAACGGGACATTCGCCAGCGCAAGCGCCGCAGCTAATACATTCATCACTTATTTTATATGCCATAATTATGTACCTCCTTTATATTTTTTTCATCTATTATTTTAATATAAACAAGCCTATAATACAAGTAAAATATACAATATCTTTCTGGGTAAAGATACCTTGACGATTACTGTTCACTCCACTGCAAAATATAGCAGTTTCGTGACCAGTAACACGCTTCGCGATGTACACAAAATGCAAAAGCGGCGGCGTTTTGATGCTGCAATTCTCCGGTTATCTGTGACTTTCGCTTCGCTACACGCACAAGAAACACGTTGCTTAGTGGCTCTGAACAGTAACCCTTGACGTACTTCCTTACTTAGATTATAATGTAAGAGTTAACAGAGCAAAATAAGCACATCTTTAGATAAACAAGGAGGAATTCACATGGCACAGGTATCAAAAGATATGACAATCGGTGAAATTATCATGGTTGATCAGGGTGTTGTACCGATTCTTTTAGCTTCCGGAATGCATTGTATCGGATGCCCTTCATCACAGGGAGAATCCTTAGAAGAAGCAGCTATGGTACACGGAATGGACGCTGATGAATTATTAAGCACAATCAACGAGTATTTAGAAACGAAATAATGATAAGATACAAAAAAAGATTCTGTGACACCTTATAAGGTGTATTACAGAATCTTTTTATTTTGATTTTCTGTATCGGAAGTATGGATTATAGTTCAGATAATACCTGTATTGCCTTACCCTTTATAATCTGCTCAAAATGCTCATCGTAAAAATAAGTGCTTGCATAAGTTGTAGGCTCAAGTCTGCCGTATTCAGAAACGATATTGCAGATTTTATTGAATTCTTCCGGAGTATGTTCTGACTTGGAAATTACCAGATAATAAACGGAATTTAAAGGATTCTTATAGAGTGTATTAACTCCAAAGTAGCAATGTGAAATAACGCTGGCAAGTTTTTCGACTTCATCTAACGACTTAAAAGAATATACTTTCATAAGATTGGTCTGATAAGATACGGATTTGGCTTCTGTTAGTTTTTCAGAAGGTTCTTCTTTGTTAATGGATAGGGCTTCCGCTAAGGGAACAAATTCTTCTGAATCCTCTGAGGTGTTATCAGAAAGCAGATCATCAATCTGTCCAAAGGAACTAATGATTTCATCGGCATAGGAATCGTCATTGTCATCCTCATATATATTATCACTGTCGTGATCGTCTGGCGAAAATTTGGAGAACCTGGTATCAAGTTCATCAGGATCTTCTACCTTAGTTATAACCAAAATAAGGCATTCCGGTGAAACTGGTATTGCTTCTATCATAAGTGGTATATCTTCAGCTTCAAATCCAAATTCGTAATTCGCCTGCTGCATCATATCACGGAACAAGGCTTTTGCTTTCTCACTGCCATAAGCTAGCTCACTAATACGTAACTCCCGATCCACTAAATCATCTCTGCTCAAAGTACAGCGAATCTGACGTTCGCTAATTTTCTCTATCTTCATAGAATCACATCCTTTTCTATGTGCTGGCGTGCATCGAGGTTCAAGCATGCCGCGCAGGCATTCTATTGCTGAAACAGACAATAAGTGCTGCAACATTGATATAGTACTAGGTAGAAAGATATCTATAGTGATGTTGTATTCAAAGTATAATTTATAAGTTTTACTTAGTCAAGTGATTTTTTCCGCCAATTTCTTGGATTTTCAAACATATGGGGAAATTTATCAAATGTGATTTAGCAGATTATTTGTTTCATAAAAGAACCTGCTTATAACTTTAATATATGCCCTGAAGTTCTAAAGATTACACTATTTTATACCAGGAAGATTTAGGTTGTCTTGTAAGAAAGTTAAATTATAACATATAAATTTACAAAAATTCAGAGATATTGATTCTATTAGAAAAACTACACATATGTTTGACGGGTGATTTGTAGAATAACGTGAATAACCCGTTTTTCCCTTTCCTTTGAAAGTAATATTTATATCTTGGTAAAAGTGACGGAGAATACACGAAATATTTGTGAATTTATATTGTTAAAAAATGGTTGAGAATACTTTCCAGGAAAGATATAATAAGAGTGGAATCCTTGATATATTCCGCTTAAGCCGAAAAGAAAGGAGACAATGAAAGATCCGATTTGGTTTGGCAAATATCAGATAATAAAAGACCTTGGAAAAGGCGGCAGCGGAGAAGTTTATCTGGCCAGACATATAAAGTTATCTTCTCTGTGTGCGATTAAACGTATCCGTAAGAGGCACACCCTTCACGAACAGCTCCTTCATGAAGCTGTTATCTTAAAGAATCTGTCACATCCTTGCATTCCTGTAATTTATGATTTTGAAGAAGATGAAGAATATTCCTACATTATTGAACAATATATGGAGGGAATACTTTTAAAAGATTACTTAAAGAAAGAAGGCCGTCTAAAGGAAGCCTTTATTCTATCTATTGTAATTTCCATCTGCGATCTGTTTCTTTATCTATACTCTCTTAATAATCCCGTACTTTATCTGGATTTGAATCCCGGCAATATTATTCTAAAAGACAATACGGTTAAATTAATTGATTTCGGAGCCTGTGTGTATAAAAACAACGCTGAGGCCAGAAAGTTCTCTTTGGGTGCCAGGGGGTTCGCTGCCCCGGAATTGAACACCAAAGCTGCTCCGGATGAAAGAAGTGATGTTTATGCCATTGGTGCCCTCTTAAAGGCGATGCTTATGGGAGCTGGCTATAATCGCAAAGAGAGCAAAGGAGATAAAACAGCAGAGAAACTATACTCCAAGGAGCTTCTTCGTATCCTTCAGAAATCTCTGAGACACCAGTCTCTATTACGTTATCCTACGGTTGCTATGCTAAAAAAGAAATTAACGGAGCAAAATCGGAGATATAAAAGCGGCAAAATAATATCAAGGGAATCCTTTACCGTGGCAGTAGGAGGCGTACATAACAGGACAGGGACAACCCATCTTGCCTTCCTTTTAAACAGTTACCTAAACAGTATAGGCGTAAAAAGTATTTATATAGAAAGAAATACTTCAGGGCATTTATCTGAGTTTCTAAACAGACAGGGAGCCAAATTGCAGTCGGATGGCATCTGGCAGCTTAAGGGAAATAGCTATCTGACAGGTGCGGGACTTGCCACAATTCCGGAAGTTAACAATTATAAAGTGATTATCCGTGATTATGGGGTAATAGAATTGGATAAAGCTGAATTGTGGGAGGCTGGCTTAAAGCTTATTACGGCTGGAGGCAAGGTTTGGGAGACAGAAAACATCAAGCAAATTCTTCCGGAACTGGGGAGACCTTCTGTGAAAGTACTTCTTAATTATTTAAATGGAAAGCAATTCCAGGATTTCATAAAAAGCTTTGGCGAAGGTAATTTTATACGTATTCCCTATGAGCCTGATCCCTTTAATTCCTCGTTAACCGATGAAATGAAGGATTTTCTGGACGAGCTAATAGAAGAATTATAAAATGAAAGAGGTGAGAACATGAATTTTCTTAAAAAATACAGCTGCCTTAACAGGAATGGGAATAAAAATCTGGGCAAATTATCAATAGGAATAACTTCTGCATATAAGGGAGCCGGTGCAACTCATCTGGGGCTTATGCTTACGGCCTGTATGAGTGAAGGTCTGGGTCTGAAGACCGCATATCTTCACTGCCAGAATAGTAAGGATATTGCATATTTATATAATTATTTTCATAGTCTGAATGAAAGGGGGAGGGGGGAAGCCTTTACGGTAGCGAATGCAACCTTCTACCCTTATGTCAGCAGTGAGATGATCGCTCATATTCTGGCAAGAGGATATGATAGCGTTGTTCTGGATTTCGGCAAAGACTATTCTGAATATAAGGAAGAGTTTCTTCGTTGTGATAAGAAGATTACTGTTGGCAGCCTCCTTCCCTGGAAGAGATATTATCTGGAGGAGTTTATAAGAAAATCAGAGAACGTAACCGGCAGTGCAGAATGGATTTATGCGGTTACGCACACAGACTCAAAGACTGTGGCAAAAGAAGCGAAACAGCTGCAGAAGAAATTATTCGTAATTCCATATCTGGAAGATCCCTTTTATCTGTCATTGGAAGCAATGAACATTACAAAAAGTATTATAAATTATGAAAGAGCTGATAAAGGTTAAGTATAACATATCACAAATGACCGACTTATCCAAAAACAATAAAAACAAGTAAAGGTTGAAGTATCCAACTACTTGGTCCCGGGCTTTCTCATTTACAAACAAAAACAGGTCTGCATCCGTATCCTCAATACAGCAGACACTTGGGGGTATAGCATTATAATGTATAATTGTCTCTTAATAGGGATAAAATACCAAATAATGACTATACCCCCTCTTTATTTCCATGAAAAACAATAGGATTTTGGAAAAAAGTCGAATTTCATAATGACGGTAATTAGAATCAATGCTATAATAGTATCAGTTGAAACGCACTGTTAAGAGGATACAAAATTATGCCTGTGGCCCAAAGTTTGCAGGCTGTGAGAAAGGCATGGTTATTAATATGAGGAAACAAAGGAATATGACAGTGGCAGGGATCTCTGTAGCACTGCTAATATTACTGATCTTAATCATAACTGCTGTTGTAAAAAAGTTTACTCCCAGTGATGAGCACATGAAGCTGACAGACTACTATCCCGTTAAGGGGAAGGAAGTTCAGGTTATCCTGCAGGATACATTATATGAGAAGAAGGGAATCCTGCAAGATGGTCAGGTATATCTTGATTATGAAACAGTGAAGGATACTTTCAATCACAGATTTTATTGGGATGAGAATGAGAATATCTTAAGTTATACCACGCCTAATGAGATTATCAGAGCAGAAATCGGAAATAAATATTATAATGAAAATAACGGAGCCATAGAAACAGATTATCAGCCGGTAATCCTGGAAGGACAGACCGTTTATGTAGCAATAGATTTTGTGAAACAGTATTCTGATATGCGTTACAAATATTATAAAGATCCCTCCAGAGTAGTTGTTGATTATAAATGGGGTGATACACTTGTCACCAAAGCAAAGAAGGAAGCACAATTACGTTTAGAAGGTAATATCAAAAGTGATATCTTAAAGGATTTAACCCCTGAAGATGAGCTGATATTACTGGATACCGACGAAGCTTCAGCAGGAAAGTTCTACAAAGTAATATCAAAGGACGGTATTATCGGTTATGTAAAAGCAAAGCAGATGGTAAAACCGTATTATAATACATTAGAGAGTAGCTATACTCCTCCTGAATATTCACACATATCCCTTCAAGGTAAAGTAAATCTTGTCTGGCATCAGGTTACAAATCAAGATGCAAATAAGAGCCTTACGGATCTGCTGGCTAATACCAAAGGAGTTAACAGTGTTTCTCCTACCTGGTTTAAACTGGCTGATAATAACGGCGGTATCACCTCCCTTGCCAGTGAAAATTATGTGGAACGTGCTCATAACTTAGGGCTGCAGGTTTGGGCCCTGGTGGATGATTTTAACCCGGAGGTTGATAAGAAAGAAGTATTATCCCATACCTCTAAGAGAAAGAAACTTGTAAATGAACTTGTTGCAGAGACAATAAAATATGGGATAGATGGAATTAATATAGATTTTGAGAACATTCCCAGTGAAGCAGGAGAAGATTATATACAGTTTATAAGAGAGCTTTCTGTTAAATGCCGCAGTAATGGTATCGTTCTTTCTATTGACAACTATGTACCTGCCAGTTACAATTCCCATTACAACTGGGAGGAGCAGGGAGTCGTAGCAGATTATGTAATCATTATGGCATATGACGAGCATCACAGCGGGTCAGAGGTGAGCGGCTCTGTGTCCTCCATCAGCTTTGTTGAAAACGCAGTTTCTGAAATCACGAAATACGTTCCCAAAGAACGAGTAGTAATGGGAATCCCTTTCTATACCAGACTCTGGAAAGAAGAAAAGCAGGAGGATGGAACAGTTAAGGTAACCTCAGAAGCATATGGAATGAGAGCAGCTGAGAATTTCTTAAAAGATAATAACGTTACAGCAGAATGGAATAACGCAACCGGTCAGTATTACGGGGAGTTTGAAAAGGATGGTATTCTAAATAGAATGTGGCTGGAGGAAGAAGAGTCTCTGGAGGCAAAATTAAAAGCAATTTCAGGTGCTGATGTAGCCGGAGTTGCCGGCTGGAAGCTTGGACTTGAAAAGGACAGTGTCTGGAATGTAATCGTAAAATATATAAATTAAAGGAGTGGAACCTGTAAAGTGATTCATAGGGCTCGGATTTAGCTCATACAATATAATAAAACAACCTGATTGGATATTTTATTGTGAATAAAAGAAGGCTTTACAAAAATTATTTCCACCTCCTTTTCCTGTGCTTTGTCTGCCTGGCAGTTTATACCTTAAACGATCCTTCTGTATTAGTTATGCAGAGGGACTCGAAAACGGAGAACACTGACGGGCAGATAACGATTGTATTGGATCCCGGACATGGTGGCAGAGACCCGGGAAAAGTAGGGATAAACGGTGCGTTAGAAAAGGATATCAATTTAAAGGTAGCCCTGAAACTGAAAAGTTTATTGGAGCAAAATGATATTCGGGTCATCATGACAAGGGACACGGATGATGGCTTGTATAAAGAGAGCGATAATAACAAAAAAGCAGTAGATATGAGAAATCGTGTGGATATTATTAATAACAGCAAAGCTGTATTAGCGGTCAGCATCCATCAGAACAGCTATACCAGTGAAGAGATTAAAGGTGCTCAGGTATTCTATTACACCAAATCTCCTGAGGGTAAGCAATTTGCTGGTGTAATGCAAAGTCAGCTCAAGGCTACCCTTATGGATGGCAACAAGAGGGAGGCAAAATCCAATGATTCTTATTATATGTTAAGAAAGACAGAATGCCCTATCGTTATAGTGGAATGCGGTTATTTATCCAATACGGGGGAAGCCACGCTTCTCTTAACCGAAGACTACCAGGAAAAGATGGCTTGGGCAATACACTTAGGAATTTTCCGTTATCTAAATTCTATGAATAAATAAGGTACAAAGAAAACATGGTATTCTATCAGGGATGGTGTTATAATGTACCTGTTATTGGTATGAAATTTATTTCATACTACATGCTGACTTGTGATTCAACACTGCTCTCAATGAATTATGAGCTTATGTGGAAGATAAGACACCGTCATAAGTTCGGTGTGTGAATTATGCTGCCCATATATACAGCAAGCCAAACCTTCTGTACGGCACAATAAGATTTAGCCACAGTTTATGCCATGCGCACTACAGTCAAGGATGGAAATTGTCTATCACAAGTTTAATAAGATACTGCTATAATAAATTAACAGAAGCTACCCAGAATACTGGGTTTGGGAAACCAATATGAAAACAAAATTTATTCAATTAGATTGTAACAACATCGATAATTTAAGAATTATAGAAGCAGCAGAAATACTAAAACAGGGAGGATTAGTAGCTTTTCCCACTGAGACAGTCTATGGGCTGGGAGCTGATGGATTAAATGAAGAAGCTTCCGGTAAAATTTATGCAGCCAAGGGAAGGCCTTCTGATAATCCTTTGATTCTTCATATCAGTTCCATGAAAGCATTGGATGCTTTAACAGCAGGGGACTGTACCTTGGGCAGAAAGCTTGCAGAAGCTTTTTGGCCCGGTCCGCTAACCTTAATATTTAAAAAGAGCAGCCTGGTACCCTTAACTACCACGGGAGGGCTGGATACTGTGGCTATCAGGATGCCTGCTCATCCTATTGCCTATGAATTGATACGGCAGGCAGGCTTATATATAGCTGCACCCAGTGCCAATGCATCCGGAAGACCAAGTCCTACCACTGCAGTACATGTACTTGAGGATATGGATGGACGTATAGATATGATACTTGATGGAGGCAGCGCTGATATCGGGCTGGAATCCACCATAGTAGATGTATCGGCAGAAATACCTGTTATCTTAAGACCTGGTTATATAACCCTGGAGGATATTATAGGAATTACCGGTGAGGCAGAATATGATAAGGGGCTGTTTCAAAAACCGGAATCCGAGGATTTTAAACCCAAAGCACCGGGTATGAAATACAAGCATTATGCACCCAGAGGTCAGCTTACCATCTATGAAGGTGAGAGCAAAGCAGTAGTCAGAGCAATAAACCAGGCTGCAGAGGAAAAGCTGAAGGAAGGCTATAGAGTTGGGATTATAGCGACAGATGAAACGCTTTCCAGCTATCGAAAAGGTCTGATAAAAACCATAGGAACCAGAAAAGACGAGAAGACTATTGCAGCCGGATTATTTAAGATACTAAGAGACTTTGACGGAGAACAAGCAGATTATATCTATTCCGAAAGCTTTTATGATAATCATTTAGGACAGGCTATTATGAACCGTCTGTTAAAAGCAGCCGGTTATCATATTGAGAAAGTATAAAACAGATAAAAAAAGCATTTTGTGGCTAATTCCACAGATGGGAGTTAATAATGATAAAATATGAAAAGATTATATTTGTCTGCACCGGAAATACCTGTAGAAGTCCCATGGCAGAAACTATTTATCGCAGTATGGAAACAAACAGTGATATCACCGTAACCTCCAGGGGGATAGTGGTTTTATTTTCGGAACCCTTTAACCCAAAAGCAGATACTGTGCTAAAAAATCATAATCTTGAACTGGAGGGGCATTTTTCCAAGCCTCTTAAAAACTCAGACATTGACGAAAATACTTTGATACTGACAATGACTGAAAAGCAGAAGCAAATAGTGACGGAAGATTTTAAGGATACCGGAAATGTATATACTATTAAAGAGTTCGTCGGTGAAAGCGGAGATGTTACAGATCCTTATGGCGGAACACTTATAGATTATGAAGATTGCTATGTAGAGCTTGCAAGGCTTGTGAAAAAGACAGTATATAAACTCAACGAGGAGGAAAACACATGATAGCGTTAGGTTGTGACCATGGCGGTTTTGAATTAAAACAGGAAATTATAAAGCACCTTGAAGGAAAGAAAATTTCCTATAAGGACTGCGGTACTTATTCAGAGGAATCTTGTGATTATCCGGTTTATGCCAGAAAAGTAACGGATGCTGTATTAAACAAAGAATGTGAACTTGGAATACTGATCTGCGGAACCGGAATTGGTATATCTATAGCTGCAAATAAAGTAAAAGGTATACGTGCGGCACTCTGTCATGACTGCTTTAGCGCAGAAGCGACCAGATCTCATAATGATGCCAATATTCTTGCTATGGGTGCAAGGGTTATTGGTCCCGGACATGCGTTAAAGGTAGTTGATACCTTCCTTGAGACCCCTTTCTCTCAGGATGAGAGACATATAAGAAGAATCAATCTGATCGAAGATTAATCGAGGCAATCCGTATAATCTCCATTTATTGGGTAAGAATATTATATAACTTTTATATAATTTAGAATGTTTACCCAGTGTGGAGGCTTAAAATGAATACATCAGGAAGTGTTTACAGACAACTGAAAAAGGCTTTGTTTACCGGAAAACAGAAGACCTGGATATATATAGTCGGCATCTTGTGGATTGCAGTTATTGTCCAGATAGGCGTTAATCGTCTGCTGATTCCAAAAGTAAGTCTATTGGAGGCATTTGTAGGTACTAACACCAATATATCTTCCTATGAACTTGAGATGTATGCAAGCTGTGGTAAGGGCATCTTAAGTGAAGAGGAGAAAAATGCTTATATCTATTATATTGCCGAGAATATCGGTCTTAAGATAGAGCAGACGCCTTCTGTTACCACGAATGGTGAAGAATCAGAAGTTGTCGTTGAAAAAACCGGAAAAAATGCGGATACTTCGGTTAAGATAGTAACTCTGAAGCAGCAGGATATGGATGGAACCGGAAACTATCACAATTATATCCTAATACGCCTAAAACTATATGATAATACGGAAAGTCTGCTCTCTTACCGTAAGATTCTTGAAAATACCTTGAAAGAATTAGGTGCTGAGAATATTCAGACAACCATGCAGCTTTCCAGCAAATATAAGGGACAGTTAGGCATGGATAGCAAAAACCAGATAACCGATGCCATGATTAGAAGTCTGGGCGGTAAAGAGGCATATGCCTACAGAGAGGAAAGTCTTTATACAGTATACGCCTACAGTGGACTGTTAAAAGAATATGTAACCTCCATGGGAACTAAGATTAATATTCATATTGCTATTCAATATGATGAAGATACAGATTCAACCATAGTCTACCTGGGAACACCGGTAATCAATGGTGGGTATTAAACCGCTGTTCACTTCTTACTCCGCTTCACAGCGGAACGGAAGTGAGACAGCGTTTTTTAAATCATAATTTAAAACCAGCGTTTTCTTCCTCTGTAACGTTTGCGGCGTTCTAACATTTCGTTATAAAGCAATACTTCCGTCATATCCCGCATCCAGTTATCGTAACCGGAGGCAGAATTGTCATGGGAGGAGCTATCGGATAAACTGGATTCCTTCACTGAATTCAGATTGTTATAAATCTTATCCACGAGTTTGCTAAGGTACACTCTGTCAGGGTATTCATCGAACATACAACTGCCGTCATATTCCAGCTTATCACACTCTTCTTCGATTAATACCATCATTCTCTTTGCTTTCTCCGGATACAAATGTTTCATATAACCAAAGTCCTTAGAGGCATCTTCACAATTATCATAACCGTATAAAGGCATCATGGGAACTGCAAGAGGTACATGATAGGGAGATACATCGGTCATATAGATATTATTTGCCCCGTACCCCTGGTTATAATCATAATCGTATTCAGAACTGTGCTTGCTGGCATACTCAGAATAATTCTGCATTCTTGGTAAATAACCGGGAACCTCCGGTGAGGAAGGGATTAAGGTTCCGGGAAAAGTATTTGGCATCTGGTTTGGAAGCCTGTTACCCGGAGGTGTAGGTGTAGGTGCGGTAGGTATATTAGGTAAGGATGGCAACGTAGGCAGAGATGGCTGGGTTGCTGTAGGGGTAAACGGAACACCGGGCCTTATAGGTGAAGTGAAGCCCGGCAGAGCAGGCGAAGAGGGTATAGTACTTGGAGCGGTCGGTATAGTCGGCGCTCCAGGGGTGGTGCCTGGTGTTCCGGGAACAGCAGGGGCAGTCGGCCTTGCAGGAGCAGTCGGCATAAAGGGCATAGCTGGCCTAAGCGGTAAAGTACTCATGCCTGGAGTTGTTATTGCGCCTGGAATAGCAGGTGTTGTGGGCATGACCGGCAAAGTGTTAATTCCAGGTGTTGTAGGTGTTACAGTAGGAAGAGGAAGTGTAGGTCTAATAGGTGTAACATTCATTCCGGGGATAGTGGAAATGCCAGGAGCAGTAGGGAAGGGCGGGGGAGTCGTTGTTCCTGGTGCTGTTGGGGTGGTTGAAGGAGTTGTTGCACCCGGCATAAAAGGGGCTGTAGGCCTGGTGGGGGATATTGGAATTGCTGGCTGAGTTAAAAGACCAGGTCGTGTTCCTGGGGTCATGGGACTGCCAGGACCTGGCATAGTGGCTGAAGGTGTGGGGCCAGGGGTTAGGGGCCTTTGAGGCATAATGGGAATGGTAGCCGGAGGTACTGGAGAGGTAGTCCCAGGCTGAGGAGTCATAGGTCTTCCGGGCATTGTTGGAGCCATTGGCATGGTAGGCGTACCTGGAACAATGGGGGTTGCGGGTACGGTGGGAGTGGTAAGGGGATCCTGCATGGAATTAACCTTTTTTCCATAATCAGGGGAAATTCCCGTATAACTTAAAGTGTTGCTCTGCTTAGTACCTAAAAGGTCCGAGTATACAGAATTAATGAAACCGGGTTTACCTTTATCGGTATTATTTACCGGAGAAGTGGTATAATTGGGAATACCGGGCTTTCCGAAAGGATTGTTAGAGGGTGAATATTCTGAACGAGAATATTTCATTCGATCCTCCTTAGATTTGCTATATCATTTTATAACTAATATATGCAGCGAAAGCTGAGCCGTTCACGATTCCTTAAAAAAAAAACGTATTTCATTTTGAGACCAACGCCAAAATTGAATAATGTAGTAGGAATATTTTGCACGTTATGATAAAATGTATCCAGTAACTATCTGGAGTGTGTTTGAGAATCGTTTACACCTTATTGGGTTTAAAAGCACATCCTAAAATAGAAAGGTCAGTACTACAATGGAAGAAAAGCATTTATCCCTTATCAGGGAGAATTTGAATATAGATTTGATAGATATTATCATCAGTAACCCGGTGAAAGGCAGTGAATTAAATAAAATAACCGTAAGACCTGTAAGTCTTAAAGGCAAAGAGCTTTACCAGGTCTGTGAATACAGAAATAATCAGGTGTTCCATAGAAATATTGATTCCAAGGACTTATCAGAACTTTTAGACCTTTATATGGGGAAGGTCATGAAACAGTTATTGCTAAGAAATACGAAAAATGAGTTAACCATGCTGATAAGCAGCAAGGGTAAAGAAACATTGAAAATAAAGAAGTTACAGCAGACCAACGAAAATAAACCTCTTGTTAAGAATACTTCCCATAACAGAGAAAAGACCTATATTATTCAAGAAGGAACTTTTGTGCCTTTTCTGTATGACCTTGGGGTCATTACAAATGAGGGTAAAGTCGTTAGAGGAAAGTATGATAAATTGAAACAGATAAATCGTTTTTTGGAATTTATAGAAGATATACTGCCGGCCTTAAAGAAGGACAGAGAACTGACAGTTCTGGATTTTGGCTGCGGCAAGTCTTATCTTACCTTTGCTATGTACTATTACCTGAAGGTGGTAAAAGGATATGCCGTAAGAATTATCGGTCTGGACCTTAAGAAGGAGGTCATTGCACATTGTAATGAGCTTGCCAAAAAGTATGGTTATGACCGGCTGAACTTTCTGGTAGGAGACATAGCTGACTATGAAGGAGTCAGCAAGGTTGACATGGTAGTTACCCTTCATGCCTGTGATACGGCAACAGACTATGCACTTTCCAAGGCAGTACGCTGGGGAGCAGAGGTTATACTTTCAGTACCCTGTTGCCAGCATGAATTGAATAAACAGCTTAAAAATGATATCCTGAACCCTATATTACAATATGGATTGATTAAGGAGAGAGTGTCTGCTCTGGCAACAGATGGACTCCGTGCTGAATTACTGGAAATAGCAGGCTACAAAACCCAGGTGCTGGAGTTTATTGATATGGAACATACGCCTAAGAATATCCTCATAAGGGGAGTTAAAAGAAGCGGAAAACGATCTGACAGTAAGATAAGGGAAAGATTAAACGAATATGAGAATTTAGTATCTTTTCTGGAGGTACAACCTGCATTATATGAACTGCTTAAGGATTATCTGCCGCTTAAGGCCAGTAAGGATGTGAAGGAATGTTAAAGCACGTATATCGGGTATTAATATTGTTATTTATATTTGCCGGTGCCTTTTATTATTTCTCCAGGGACATTTCAGAGGAAGTGAATGAGGTGCAGGGAACTGTCAGTATGGGAAAAGTGTCATTACCCATAATTACTATCCGGCAGAATGGTGACGAAATAAATCTGCTCCATGGATACAGCAATAATCTGGAGGCTAATCTTGTAAGGGAGTCTATTACTCCTGTCGATACGACGCAGAGTCTTGATATCGTAATAAACGGAAAAGAAAATGATGTAAAGCGTGTTATCTATGAACTCAGGAGTATTAAGGATAACAGCTTATTGGATACAGATACGATAAATGCGCTTGAAAAAGAAGGAGATTATAAAATAGCTCATCTTAAATTCAAGGCAGGTCTTACGCAGGATAAGGAATATGCTGTGAAATTGACCCTTGTAACCAGTAAGAGCAGAAAGATGAACTACTATACCAGGGTAAAAAAGATAGAAAAATCTTATAGCAAAGAAAAACTTGATTTTATCATGGATTTCCATAATTCCATTTTGACCAGGAAAACGGATGGAATAACTGCTTATCTGGAACCCCAGAGCAGTGCCGATAATACCTCCCTGGCATATGTGGACATACATTCCAGTCTGGATTTGATTACCTTTGGGAATCTAAAACCCCAGGTAGCAGGAGAGATTATACCTACAATAAATGAGATAAATACAGATACGGCATCAGTGAGCCTTAACTATACCGTCAAAGCAGAAACAGAGTCCGGTGAGGAATATTACCGGGTGAAGGAGTTTTACAGGGTTCGCTATACCAGTACCAGAATGTATCTGTTAAATTATGAAAGGACCATGGAAGCTTACTTTGACTTAAACCTTACCAGCCTTGCAAAAAGTGAGTTTAAGCTTGGCATAACGGGGGATACGGATATTGATTTCGTTACTGCCGGTGAGAATAAAAAGCTGGCATTTGTAAGGCAGGGTGAACTCTGGTATTACAGTCTGTCAGAGAATAAGATGACCAGAGTGTTTTCCTTCCGTCAGGAGGAGACAGATTATATAAGAGATACCTATAATGAGCATAATGTTCAGGTACTGAAAATGGATGAGGACGGCAATATCGATTTTATGGTCTATGGCTATATGAACCGAGGAGCCTATGAAGGCTACGTGGGTATGGTATTTTACCGATATTACAGTGGTGATAACAGAATTGAAGAGCTGTTGTATATTCCAATGAATATAACCTATCAGTTATTAAAGGAAGAACTGGATGGTTTCAGTTATGTGAATTCTAATGAAGTATTCTACTTCATCTTAAACAGCCGGATCTATTCCTATAATCTGATAACCGATAATCTGTCTGTTATAGCAGAGGATGTAGACAAAGACAGCTATATTGTGGATGCAGACAATCATTACATCGCCTGGGAGAATACAACCGATAAAAGTAAGGTAACAGAAATATATATACTTGACCTGGAATCCGGTGTAAAGGACAGCTTAAAAGCATCAAGTAATGAAATCATAAATCTTCTTGGTAAAATTGATGATAATATAATATATGGATATGGAAAAACGAATGCTAACATGGCAGCACCGGATGGTACTCTTTTAACTTTGATGTATGAAATTGAGATAACGGACAAAAATAAGAAAATACTAAAGAGTTATCAAAAGGATGGGTATTTCATAACCGGCGCATATGCTGAAGGTAATATTATTACATTAAAGAGAGCGGTTAAAGGAGATAACGGGGAATACGAAGAAGCTGACGATGACTATATCTTAAATAGCGTGGCTGAAAACCATAAAGTATTCCATATAACAGAACGCGTAACGGAAAAGATGCTAACGGAGTACTATATCTCTCTTCCCAGTGGATTCACAATGGAGAAACTGCCGTTGCTCGTTAAGACGAAGAATACCATTATAACTGAAGATACGACCCTAAGGCTTAAGGATTCCATCTTTGAATTACCTGCTTATACAGTATACGCAAAAGGTGAGGCCGTTGCCTCCGGGGAAAGTGCCGGAGAAGCAATTGAGAAGGCATTTAATGTTATCGGTACAGTAATGAACAGCAGACAGCAGATAATCTGGGAAAGAATCATAAGGAAGCCTATGGTTAATATATCTGGTGTGACACCGATCTATAGCGGACAGGACAGTAAGAAATCATGTGTTGCAATGATAAGCAGCTTTAAGAAGGGATATGATGATTCTTCTCCTTCAGCAGATTCCCTGGTTTCCATGCTTAAGGAAAAGCTGGGTGATTCTTATCTGAATGTATCCGGAGCCAACTTAGAACAAGTTCTGTATTATGTTAATAAAAATCAGCCAGTTATAGCCATGAAGAACAAAAAAGAAGCAGTTTTAATTGTCGGCTTTGATATGTATAATATAACGGTTATCGATCCTTCCTTGGGCAGAACCATGAAAATTGGTTTAAAAGATGCAGGCGAGATGTTTGATAAGGCTGGAAATATGTTTTACACCTATTTTGACGAAAGTATCGGTTAAGTGGAAGAAGGACTATCCGATTAGAAAGCGGATAGTCAGAAAAGAGGTTAGAATGAAGTTACTAAGTGTAGCAATTCCTTGTTACAATTCTGCAGCATATATGGAGCATGCCATAAAAACACTCTTAACAGGGAAGGAGGAGGTGGAGATTATTATCGTAGACGACGGTTCTATTGATAATACTTCTGCCATTGCTGCTAAATATGAAAAACGTTATCCGGATATCGTTAAAGCCATCCGCCAGGAAAATGGAGGTCATGGAGAAGCGGTAAATACAGGACTTCTGGCAGCCACGGGATTGTATTTTAAAGTTGTTGACAGTGATGACTGGGTAAATGAGGCGGCATTTGCCAAGGTTCTTGCCACATTAAGGAACTTGGTATCTGACGGTAAGATGGTTGATTTATTTATAGCCAACTATGTTTACGAAAAGCCAAGTATTAATAAGCATAAAGTAATGGATTACAAAACAGCTCTGCCTCAGGACAGGGTATTCACCTGGAATGATATCATGTTCTTCAAACAGAGTCAGCAAATTATCATGCATGCTGCAATCTACAGAACAAAGTTGTTAAAGGATTGTGGACTAAAGCTTCCAAGTCATACCTTCTATGTGGATAATATTTTTGTTTACCAACCCCTCCCCTACGTAAAGACCATGTATTATCTGGATGTGAATCTATACCGCTATTTTATAGGGCGGGACGACCAGTCGGTTAACGAGAAGAATATGATTAAACGTATTGATCAGCAGATTCGTATTACCAAGATAATGATTGATTATAAAGATATTACGACCATAAAGAATCGGAAGCTTAAGAATTATATGATAAAATACCTGACTATGATGATGGCTATTTCCTCAGTCTTTCTAATTAAGGAAAACACACCGGAGAGTCTTGAGAAGAAAAAGGAATTATGGGACTATTTAGAGAAGAATAATAAAAGACTGTATAACAGAATTCACAATAAGGTACTTGGCAGATCCATGACCCTGCCAGGTAAAGCCGGGAGAAAGATTGTAGAATTAGGGTACAGAATATCAAGAAAAATCTATGGGTTTTCATAAACCCATAGATTTTTGAAGGTTTTACATAAGCTGATGGGAAGGTATCCGCTAACTTACATAAGAGTATTAAATTTCAGCGTAAAGTTTCTTTTCTCTTGCTTTATCTGTCTGTCTGGCGGCCATCCATACATAAACTACCAAATACATTACAAAAGCAAGAAGTACACCCATAATTACATCAAAAGCAGAGTGCTGTTTCAGAAATACAGTGGAAAGGCTGATAAATATGGTTAAGATTATGGAACCGTAGGTTAACCATCGTTTCTTCTTTAAGGATTCACTCTTACAAATGGCAATCGCAGCACCGATAGAGTTAAAGACGTGAATACTTGGGCATACATTGGTGGAGGTATCCGTTGAGTAAAGTCTTCTTACAATACGGATAAATATATTATCTCTTCCCAACGCATCCAGATTGGGTCTTAAATCCTGGCCATTAGGCCATATCGTGTAAATTATCAGGCATATTGTCATACCGATGAATAGAAAAGCAGTTACTCTGTAAAATTCATCCCTTGAAGCAAAGAAAAAATATACTACTGTTAAAAAGATATATAGGAACCAGAGCATATAAGGAATGACAAACCATTCATTAAAAGGAATCAAATCATCTAATTTAATATGAATAGAATAATAATTCTTNNCATATATATGACAAAATAGGATAGAACCCATGCGTGCCTGTATTTATGGATTAATGTTTTCAATAGCAAGGCCTCCGTTTTATTCATTCTGTTATTCATTGGAATTATAGCATAGCAAGGACAAGATAACAACAATGTTCAAGGATAATTTAGTTTTGTTAAGGAAAACGTAAGAAAGTTGTACTCATTGAATTATCTATATCAAAACCATAAATAGCTATTGTTAATATATAAAATAATTTTAAAGGTTTCTATCTCTTGCAATTTTACTTAAATCCGTATATTTAAGACTTAGTAAACTCAGAAGATATAAGACTAAAATTTTATCTTATATAGTATGGGTACATTAAAGGAGTTTAATCAAATGAAAGTTGTGATTCAAAGAGTAAAACAGGCATCTGTTACTGTGGAAGGCAAGATTACAGGAAGCATTAAGAAAGGCTTGGTACTGCTTATAGGAATAGGTGGTGAAGATACCAGGGAAACAGTAGATAAATATCTGGACAAGATATTAAAGCTGCGGATATTTGAAGATGAACAAGGTAAAACAAATCTCTCAGTAAGTGATATAGAGGGAGAGATTCTGGCAATATCACAGTTTACCTTGTATGCTGATTGTAAGAAAGGAAACCGCCCTAATTTTCTGCAGGCAGCTGCGCCAAAGAAAGCAGAGGAACTGTATCAATACTTTCTAACAGCCTGCAAGGAGAAATACGGAAAGGTTGAGGCTGGAATATTTGGAGCAGATATGAAAGTTGAATTACTGGGGGATGGGCCGTTTACTGTAGTATTAGAGAAAGAAATGTTGGGATATTAGCAGTTTTCGCTTTATATAAGAAGAGTAGTCGAACGATTTTCTGTATTTATCTTGTAATGCCCTTCACTGTCCGATATAATTGAAATGTAAAATACTGGTTGTCTTCTGCTTGTTCAGAACCTATACGCAGTATTCATAACAATTAATCCGGAAGGAGGNNAAGGAGGAACCATAATAAATTTAAGAAAACATAATAGAACGATTGTCTTCCTTGCTGTAATACTCCTGTCTTTTACTCCTTTTTCTTTTAGAGCCCCAGCCTTAAGCGAAACTGCTTATAGTAAGGCCGTTTTAAATAATACTAGTAAGGTANNCACAAGACCAGGAAGAAGCGGTTATTCGAACAGTGGACAGGCAGATTTCTGCCTTTGAACGGCAGGAGGACAAAGCTCTTACCATTGAAGGCACCGATGAAATAGAGTTTAATGAACTTAGTGGCGAATTTTTAACGGTAGATTTCAGGTTAATGAACACAGAACCTGGCAGTGTAAATGAATCTGATGCTATCAAAGGGTATCAGACGGAATTTACTCTTTCCGGGGACCCTGTATACTGGAGGTTGGATACAAGCGGAAAAGTATATGGGATAGGTAATGTAGAACTGGTGCAGCCTGAGAAGTTAAGAGAACTTCTGCCATCCGTCCTGGAGGGCATAAAAGCAGAATTCTATACTGTCAGACAGTGGAATAACACCTTGCAGGTACATATGAGTCTAAAAAATGATACTGGCTTGTATACCTCTAACCAAATTAACAGAAGCATGCTTCCCAAAGAATTAAGAGAATTCGTTGCATCAGATAATGGTATAAGTACCCTTGAGCTTAAAGCAAACTATGAGATGGATATACCCCTGGTGTCTGAGGGAGAAAATGCTGATAAGAATACATCCCGCATAAAAATAAAACTTACGCTTATAACCCATATTAAAATATGTAATGATTAGAAAGAACGAAACCTGATATACTAACTTTAGGATAGATAAATATAGGAATAACCCAGGAAGTAAAGTAATATACAAATGAATAACAGATAATAACGGCTGCTGATAGCAGTTTTTTTTATGGGATGAAAGAAACTTTTTCTTTCGTTGTAGTAGTCACAAATAATTCATAGTAATCATATATGAAATTATAATATAATCATTGACAAATAGAAATACCTGTGGTAGATTATAGATAGTTAGCAAGTGCAAAATATTATTTATTATATAAAATATAAAAAGGAGAATAAGTTATGGCAAAGATAGCAAAGAACCTTACAGATTTAATCGGAAAAACTCCTCTTCTGGAACTGGCTAAGTTTAGTGAGACCAATGAAGTTAAGGCGAAATTGATCGGAAAACTTGAATACTTTAATCCCGCCGGCAGTGTAAAGGACAGAATTGCAAAAGCTATGATTGATGATGCAGAAGCGAAAGGATTATTAAAACCCGGTGCAACAATCATAGAGCCTACCAGTGGTAATACAGGAATCGGTTTGGCTTCCGTAGCAGCAGCAAGGGGTTATAAGATTGTTCTTACAATGCCTGAGACAATGTCTGTTGAAAGAAGAAACCTTTTAAAAGCCTATGGTGCTGAACTTGTATTGACAGAAGGTGCTAAGGGTATGAATGGAGCAATTGCCAAAGCAGAAGAGCTTGCCAAAGAGACTCCTGATTCCTTTATTCCCGGACAGTTCGTTAACAGTGCTAATCCCGAGGTTCACAGAAATACTACAGGTCCTGAAATCTGGGACGACACAGAAGGTAAGGTTGATATTTTCGTTGCAGGTATCGGTACCGGCGGAACGATTACAGGTGTAGGTGAATATTTAAAGAGCAAGAATCCAGATGTTAAGATTATTGCAGTTGAGCCCAGTGCATCTCCTGTATTATCAAAGGGTACACCCGGACCTCACAAGATTCAGGGTATCGGAGCAGGTTTCGTGCCTAAAATTTTAAATACTGAGATTTATGATGAGATTATTACCGTAGATAACGAGGCAGCTTTTGCTACCGGTAAGCTCATTGCTAAAACAGAAGGCCTCTTAGTAGGTATTTCATCCGGTGCTGCTGCGTGGGCTGCAACACAGGTTGCTAAACGTCCTGAGAATGAAGGCAAGACTATCGTGGTATTGCTTCCTGATACAGGTGAAAGATATCTGTCTACTCCATTATTCGCTGAATAATTTCATTTTATATAATCTTCCCTAACCGGCCGGACCTTTTCATAAGGTCCGGTTTTTTGTCCTGTTGCTCAAGTTATATCGCAGCAAATGTCGTCGCCCCTTGACAAGAGGGAAGGGTGTAGCGCAAAATAAGTATAGGAATAAGTAAGTTCAGTTACAAAGGAAGGAATTATACATGAAGGATGAAAAGACAGTAGCGGAATCACTTACGGAGCAGGTTCATCTGTTGATGCCGGGACATATCAATGGCAGCGGAAGACTCTTTGGAGGACAGCTTTTGGAATGGATTGATATTGTTGGCGGTGTTACTGCCAAAAGACATGCGGAATCCCATATTACAACAGCGGCAATAGATAATCTGCAATTTAAGGCGGGGGCTTATATAAATAACACAATTGTACTTTTGGGAAGAATAACTTATGCAGGAAATACCTCAATGGAGGTAAGGGTAGATACCTATGTTGAGGAACTATCCGGATTAAGAAAACCCATTAACAGAGCATATCTGGTTTACGTTGCTATAGACAGCGAAGGCAGGCCTGTTAAGGTACCAAAGCTTAAGGTTGAGACAGAAGCACAAAAAGCAGAATGGGAAGGTGCATTGAAAAGAAATGAGCTTCGCAAGCAACGCAGGATAGAAGGTTTTTAACGGATTTTATACTGGCATATAAGGGGACAAACAGGCATATATTAGAAAAAACAAGCTTGGGGGCCCTGATATGCATCCGTATATGGAAGAGAGAATCATTGAGCTAGCCAATTATACTATTGAAAACAAGGCAACAGTAAGAGAGACTGCCAACCGCTATGGCATTAGTAAATCAACTGTACATAAGGATCTGCAGGATAGACTGCCTGGAATTAACGGACAGCTTTATAATGCGGTCAATGAAATTCNNTGATGTTTAACAAAGCAGAACGGCACATAAGAGGTGGACTGGCTACGAGAAAGAAGTACAGAAAGACATTAAGCAGTGCAGGAGTATGAGATTCCATGTATAAAAAGCCATACTTCATATTTCCTTTCTTGCATCATCAGCCCTTAAAGGGTATAATAATAGCAGACAGCTATAATAATCAAAGAATATAAAGCAGCAAATGATTAAAGTTTAAGGAGTTACATTTTGGAGAAAAGCATACAGGTGAAGAAAAAAGATATTATCCTCATTGCCATTGTACTGGTTGTGGCAATTGCGGGTTTTCTGGTGTTCTATTTAACGCAAAAAAGTGGGGATACCGTTATAGTCACAATTGACGGAGTTCTCTATAATGAATATCCATTGAACAATGATATAGAAGTAGACATACCCGGTATTAATGGCGGAACAAACCATCTGGTTATTAAAGACGGTTATGCAGATATGACGGATGCTGACTGCCCGGATAAAATATGTGTAGATTCCAGAAAAATCAGTAAAACAGGAGAAAGTATCATCTGCCTTCCCCATAAGGTAGTGGTTAAGATAGAAGGAAATACCGTTTCGGAGGTAGATGGTTCTACAAACTAAAAACATAGGATGAAAAGGAGTGCTGAATATGGATACTTTAGAACTTGCCTTATCCCTGGAATTAGATCTGGGAAAATACTACAGGGAGCAGGCTGAAAAGAATGAGAACAACAGTTTAAAGGTTGTATTTAATATGCTTGCTAAGGAAGAAGATAAACATGCAGAAATATTAATGAGTAAAGCAGATTTATTAACCCTTCCTGTTAGTGAAAGCAATATTCTAAAGGAAGCAGAAAAGCTGTTCCGCCACCTGAAAGATTTTGAAAGTGACTTTACAGAATTACCAAGTCAATTGGATTCTTATCGTATGGCACTGGAGATGGAGCATAAAAGCCTTAAGTTTTATACTTCTTTAAGGGATAAAGCTGAATCGAAAGAAGAAAAGACTACTTATGAATACCTTATTAAACAGGAAGATATCCATTGCATCCTCTTAGAGGAACTTGTTAAACTTACTACAAGACCAGAGGAGTGGGTGGAATCTGCCGAGTTTGGAGTACGAGAAGATTACTAAGAATAATGAGAGCCCCGGGACTTATGATTGCTTCTGCAGCCAAGAGTTCCGGGGCTTTCTTTATTTGCCTTATTTGCATGGAAGGATAATGATATAATTTGTAATTACCTTGCATACAATATAGAAACAAGTACAATAGGGGGATATCCTTTTGAAAGGCTATATAGAAGAACGTGCAGTAGAAATAGCCAACTACATAATCGACAACAATGCGACAGTGAGGCAGACAGCGAAGCAGTTTGGCATTTCAAAATCAACTGTACATAAAGCCGTTACAAAAGTGAACGTAGGAACTTGAAAGGAGGGAATTAATTGGAGGACTCGGAAAATGACAAGAATCTTATGGTGGTGGAGGCAATAGAAGGATATGCCTGGAATCACAATATGAAACCCTGGGAAGTCTTTCTGCTCTTCAGGCACAATGGTATATTAGAGCTTTTGCGTACGCAATACAGGCTATTGCATACACAAAGTCTGGAAGAAAGCATATACTTTGTGGAGGACATTTTAAGGAGAAGGCAGAATGAAAAATGATTTTACTTTATACCATGGTACCAACGTTATGTTTGACAAGGTGGATTTAAGCTATTCAAAGGATAAAAGGGATTTTGGACGAGGATTTTATACTACCACGTTTAGGGAACAGGCCGAAGGCTGGGCTGAAAATATGTATATCCGGTATGGAGGAGAAGGCAAGTATGTCATGGAATTTAAACTGGCAGTGACAGAGGAGCTTTCTGTTAAGCTGTATCCGGGGCTAACCAGAGAATGGCTTGAGATGATTAAAAGCAACAGACTGTACGGCGGAATTCAGCATACATACGATATAGTAATCGGGCCGGTAGCCGATGATAACATAATGAGAATAATAGCTCTTTATGTAGCCGGAATATATTCTGAGGAAACAGCCCTTGACAGGCTGAGACCTTATAAGGCTCATGACCAGGTCTCGCTGCATACGGCGAAAGCACTTGAAAATCTGAAATATACGGGAAGGAAAGAATTACCGCCTTTAAGAATTTCTGAGTTGGAAGCGGTATAACAGTACTATTAGTAAGATATGGTTAAGTATAAATTAAAAAATGTACTGAATTATAAGTTACTAAGTAATCAGTACCCCAGACAAGCCTGGGATACTCATAAGTAGGAAGCCAGAATGAGATAAAGAACATTTGCACTTCTTATTATCCGCAAGGCTGCTTGCGGTAAGCATATTAGGTTGGAAATAAAAATATAGAAAGGATGTCATGCCACGCTTTTCAACCTTTTCTATTTGTGGCAGTATTCCAGGCTGCCCTGGGATATACAGTGGGATAAATATGCAGAATCGTTATATATACAGGGACGAAGATGTTACCCTGGATGTTATAATTAAAATTGAACATGTTGTACGATTGATCGCCAGAGAAACCGGTAAACCCTTTGATGACTGCCTCTATGAGTTCTATCGCTCAAAAGTTTATGAAATGTTGCAAAAAACAGGCTCACTAATGTGGGTAGAGAGCGCAGAGTTCATAACAGATGAATATTTCAGAGAGAATCCCTTATAAGAACTTTTTCTTTTTAAAGTATAAGATACAAATGATTATAACCGAAACACTTAATATAATTACTCCAAGATAACCGTATTTCCAGCCGAATTCAGGCATGTTAAAATTCATTCCGTACCAGCCTACAATCAGAGTCAGCGGCAGAAATATCGTCGTTACAACGGTAAAGAGCTTCATAATGCTATTAAGATTATAATCCATCTGTGAATGGTAGGAATCCCTTACATGGATACTGTAATCCTCCAGCTTTCTTACATTGTTGCTTAAGCGAGTGACTCTGTCAGTAAACAGCTTAAAGTAACGTAGCTTGTCCTCTTCAAACAGTCCGATGGAATTGTCCATCAGCTCATCTCCGATGGAAATAAGCTGCTCGTAATAATTACCCAGAAGAAGCAGTCTTTTTCTAGTCTTTGTTATTTGGTGATAGAAATCCTTGGGAAATCTGTTTTCATCTATGCTGTCTTCAAAGCTGCTGATGCTGTCTTCTATTTCCTCAAGAATAATAAAATTATTCGTTAAAAATCTTTCTAAAAATCCATATATCAAACGTTCCAGCGATATCTTCGTAAAATTAATCTGGCTTAAGGAATCCATCAAATCCTTATGAATACTGTTATCCTGGTCTTCTATAATTACAATCAGAAAAAGGTTTTCCTTAATATAGATGCCAATCCTGTCCTCCAGATGAATAAAATACTTTGTATCAATAGCTCTGATGATTCCAAAATGGTAATCATCATAAATTCCCATTCCGCCATGGAGCTTCCTGGTAACATCCTGGCATTCCAATACAGTGGCCTCAGCAAAACCAAAGGAGCTATAGAGTTCTGAGAGTTCCTTGAGGTTTATTATGCCAAGAGTAAGGATGGAGGGATTATAATCTTTTAAGTCAATAGGTCTGAGACTGTCCTGAAGCTGATAGAACATAGAAAATTCCCTTTCTGATTTCTTTTTCAAGAGTATACCATATAAATACAATGGTTAAAATAACTAAATATAAGAAAATTAAAATAATGGAAGTAAGAGCATAATGATATCATAAGAAATACAGTTTATGGGAGTCCTGGTATTATTTATGCTTGATTATGGAAAATAAATCATATATTAGAAAAACATATAAATAGCATTATTATATTTAATAAAAAACCTATGCTCATAGAACTTTTAAAAACTGTCCCAATCCTTTATAATAGACAATGTTCGCCTGCAAAGGGGCAGTTTATATATTTTACAATTAAAGGAGAAAGTTATGGAAAAGTTTTTCAAACTGAAAGAAAACGGCACCACGGTTTCCACAGAAATTGTAGCTGGTATCACAACTTTTTTTGCGATGGCTTATATTATCTTCGTAAATCCACAGATGCTTAGTCAGACAGGTATACCTTTTGGGGCGGTATTTCTGGCAACCATTATAGCTTCTGTAGCCGGCACCCTGGTAATGGCACTTTTTGCAAACGTGCCTTATGCTCAGGCACCTGGTATGGGACTAAATGCATTTTTTACGTATACCGTTGTATTCCTTCTTGGTTTTTCCTGGAAAGAAGCATTGGCAATGGTTTTCCTGTGTGGCCTTATTAATATTTTAATCACTGTAACCAAAGTTCGTAAGTTAATCATCAAAGCGATTCCTTCCAGCCTTCAGAGCGCTATCGGCGGCGGAATTGGTATTTTCATAGCATATTTGGGTATCAAAAATGCCGGATTACTGAAATTTACATTAGATCCGGGTACTTATACTGCATTGGAAAGCGGAACTGTTATCGGCGGAAGCAGTGCTGTACCTGCTCTTGTAGATTTTGACAACAAAGCAGTTATTCTTTCCATCATTGCAATTGCTCTGTTTGTCATACTTCTGGTATTAAAGGTAAAGGGAGCTATTCTTATAGGTATAGCGGCAACTACCATTATTGGAATTCCTTTAGGAGTTGTTAATGTTTCTGACTTAAGTGGTACTACAGGTCTGGGAGAATCTTTCTCACAGCTGGGTACAACCTTTGGTGCTGCACTTGGTGCAGAGGGTCTTGGTTCACTTTTCAGCGATGCTTCAAGAATTCCTCTGGTATTAATGACAATTTTTGCTTTCAGTTTATCCGATACTTTTGATACAATTGGAACTTTTGTTGGAACAGGTAAGAGAACCGGTATCTTTGATGCAGCTGATGAGAAAGCTCTTCAGGAGGGAACCGGATTTAAATCTAAGATGGACAAGGCTTTGTTTGCAGATTCTGTTGCAACCTCAATTGGTGCCATCTTCGGAACCTCTAATACCACTACTTATGTTGAAAGTGCTGCAGGAATCGTAGCCGGTGGACGTACTGGTCTTGCAAGCGTAGTTACCTCTTTATTATTCCTTTTAAGTATCTTCCTTGGACCTATTGTTAACATTGTACCTCCTCAGGCAACTGCACCTGCGCTTATAGCTGTTGGTATCATGATGATGTCCTCCTTTAAGGAAATTAACTGGGCAGATTTAGATGAAGCAATACCTGCTTTCTTTGCATCCATTTTCATGGCTTTCTGCTACAGTATATCTTATGGTATCGCTGCCGGTTTTATCTTCTATTGCATCGTAAAAATCTGCAAGGGAGAAGCAAAGAAGATTCATCCTATCCTTTGGGTGGTAACAGGTTTATTTATATTAAATTTTATTGTATTAGCTGTAATTCAGTAATAAATTCAGGGAACGATATTAAACCTGATATTAAATAAATATCCTATAAAAGAAGGTCGCACATGAGTGCTGACCTTCTTTTTAATTGGTATATTTTTTATATTATATTAATCTTCATTTGCTTTCTCAGGCTTTTCTCCAATGGACAGCAGCAGGTTTAACACGATACCAAATACAGCAGCTGTAGCAATTGCGGGAAACTCAATCCCGAAAATCGGTATCATTCCGTTTGCATAACCAAAGCTTCCGCCCAGACCGATAATAAGGATTGTAGCAATAATAGCAAGATTCTTTGATTTAAACATGTCTACCTTGCGGTCCATCATAATGGTAATACCCTGGGCAGCAATAATACCGAAGAGGTAGATGGATAACCCGCCGATAACCGGAGTAGGAATGGAGTAAACTGCATTGATCAATGGGGTGAAGCAGGAAATTATCATTGTAATAACAGAGGCTGCTATTAATACGGGTACAGAGAAGATTTTAGAAATTGCCATAGCGCTGATATTTTCACCGTAATTTGTTCCGGCAGGACCACCGACCAAACCGGATACAATATCCCCAACACCATCACCGATGAGATTAAGGCCTAATTTATCCTCTATATCATAATGTTTGGCTCCGCGTTTCTTGGCCAGGTTATTTACATAAATATCAAGCTGGTAGATATGAGCAGTGGATTCCGGGATGGTTGCAATAGCAATTGGCATAATAGCTGCAACAGCTGCCAGAGATGGTTTCGGGAAGGTGAAGGTTGGAAGATTGAAGATACTGGCATTGATCGTGTTAAAATTGATGAATGCAAGGCCGGTCACACCGTCGATAATAAGAGCGGTTATGTAGCCTGTTAATAAGCCGAAAAGAATAGGAAGCTGACTTAGCTTGCCTTTTAGATAGACAGAATAAATAATAGTTGAAAGAAGGGTTACAAGAGCGATTACCCAGGCCATATTACCGGCAAGAACTTTAAGGTTATCCGGAACAGCGGAGGAAATACCGGAGGCATTACCCATGGCATTAGCAGCCAGAGATAATCCAATTATAATAGCTATGCTGCCGGTAACGGTTGGGGGAAGTACTTTATCTATGAGAGCCTTACCGCTTTTCTTTATAATGACACCGGCAATAATAGAAACGAAACCGGACATTACAATACCAAACTGTGCAATTGAAATTTTATCATTAAGGGAATAGTTTGCGAATGCTTCTGCACTCATGATAGAAGTAATAGCAGCGATATAAGAAAAACTGGAACCATAATAGAGAGGAATTTTCTTTCCTGTAATCAAGATAAAGAATAGAGTTGATAAGCCGCTGGCAAAAATGGTAGTTGATACATGAAATCCGGTTAGCAGTGCTACTAATACTGTTGCTGGGAACATTACTACAATTTGTTGAAGTGCAAAAAGGATAAGTTCTAAAAATGGGGGACGCTCATCGGGTAGATAGCCGATTGGCTGTTTGTTTGTTGACATTACATCATACCTCCTGGAATTTTTTATATTTTGACATACAATCTGTACTTTGTAAAGAGTTTTTGCAAGAAAAAATTGTGGAATTTTACTATATTATAACGTGGAATTAATACATATAAATAAAAGATTACCAAGTATTATCAGTTTTCTTCGTTCTGGCTGCTCTTTTGCCTGAGATATTTTTGCTGGTGCAAATTTGTCCATAAAATAAACATATCGCAGAAAGAGTTGTCATAAGATTAAATAAAAACAATTGGCTGGAAAAATGAAACAATTAAAACAAGAGAAACAACTGGCTGGGAGAAAAAAAATAAAAGTTACTTTCCATAATACTGACCCTAAGGCACGAACTGCTAAATACCTGGTTGAAATTATAAAAGAAGTAATTGCGAATAAACATAAACAGGGGACAGAAAGGGATGACTTTTTTTGAGGGCAGCGGCATACTGCAGAGTATCAACAAAAAGAGAAGAGCAGCTTGACAGTCTGGAAAGCCAACAGAAATTTTTCCAGGATTATGCGGAAAGGAACGGTTATGAACTGGTGAACATCTATGCGCATGAGGGAAAGAGCGGTACCAAGATGAAAAACCGCACGCAACTGCTTCGATTACTGGCGGATGCATCTCAAAATGCCTTTGACCTGGTTCTGATAAAGGACATCTCAAGACTGGCTAGAAATACCGTTGACTTCCTTACCAGTATCCGCAGATTAAAATCAAAGGGAATAAAAGTAATCTTTGTTAATTATGATCAGACCTCCTCGGAAAGCTCAGAGTTTATGCTGACCATGCTAAGTGCCATAGCACAGGAGGAAAGTGCCAATACCTCTAAGCGGGTCAGATTTGGGAAAAAGCAGAATGCAAGGCTTGGAAGAGTTCCAAATCTCATTTATGGCTATGATAAAATCCCTGGAGATTACTTCGAGCTTAAGATCAACGAAAGAGAAGCGGAAGTAGTCAAACGTATTTTTACCCTGTATACTCAACAGAAAAAAGGGGCAGGTAAAATTGCGGACATCCTTAATGCAGAAGATATAAAAACAAAAAGGGGCTGTTCCTGGAGTCAGATTGGGATATGCCGTTTACTGGGCAATGAGATATACACCGGAAAGATAATAAATGGAAAAGAGGAGATAGAAGACTTTCTGACAGGTAAAAGAAGGGTATTAGATAAGGAGCAATGGCAGATTACCTATAAGCCGGAATTTCGAATCGTAGAAGATGAGGTGTTTCAGAAAGCACAGGAAATAAAGAATAAGAGAAATGCAGATAAAGAGCTTAAGAAGAGCAGAGAGTCTAATAAACACCCCTTCAGCCAGCTAATCAAATGTAATCATTGCGGAGGTTATTTCAGAAGACTTACCAGGAATTACAAAACACCTGTGATAACCTGGGTATGCAGTACCCGTAATAAGAGTGGAACACAAAGCTGTTGTAATAATATAACAATTCAGGAAGAAGAGCTGCTAGATGCACTTATAAATGGTTTAACGGATATAATCAGGCAAAGTCCTAATGCTCTGCGTACTTTGTCAGATTGCTGTTATAATGCAGCTGATTCATCTGATTACTATAATAAGGAAAAGCTTAAAAGTGAAATCAGTAAAAAAGAGAAACAGCGTCAAAAGTACATAGAGCTTTATGCGAAAGAAATTATCTCAATGGAAGAATTACAGGAGAGGACATATAATCTTGCTGATGAGATTCAAAAATTAAAAAACCAATTACTAGAGACAGAGGGAAAGGATAATCCTTCACCACCAAAATGCAAACCTGAATTCTATGTAAAAGAAGTTTTTTCTGATAATGTGAATCTGCGGCGTATTCTAGACAGACTTGAAGCTGATGACGAAGGAAATGTTGATATTTATCTCAAAAGGAATCTTTTTTAACCAAGCTGCACATACTCGGTATTTAAGGTATGTGCAGTTTTGGTTTGGATTTTACATCACTCTTTATTTAAGAGCCACAGAATACTTACATTTAGAGAGTCTGCCAATGCTACCAGTTCGATGTCTGTTACCGGCCGCTTATAAGATTCGATCTTAGATATGGAGGTGCTCTCCATATAGACACCTCGTATAGCCAGTCTGGCAAGCAAGTCAACTTGTGTTATTTTCGGGTTTTTCTTATATCTTGCTTCTCTAACCCGATCGCCGATAAGATTTTTCATATGTATCACTCCGTTTTTCTAAAATATAGCAACAATTTGATTATAAAAGATGTAAATGCGAATATCTTGCTTATAGAGCAAATCGCTCGACAAAAAATTAGAAATCCATTGTTGCTTTATCAGTATGCCACATAAATACGTTTTACATTCATAATTGTTACACCTGTACATAAAGATGTTACGGAACGATTAGGGCAGCTTAATCCTACGCTTGCAGATCGGGCAAGAATCGTGCTGGATTTAAACAAATCTGAAAGGCATATCAGAGGCGGTTTAGCCACAAAAGAAAAGTATTTACATAAAACGAAATATAGTCAAGCATACTAATGAGTAGCAGTCTATTAATTAGAAAAAACTATAATTCCCCATAAGGAAAGCTCTTCTTACAACAGAAGGGCTTTTTTCATAATTAGTATAGATAGGTAGATATATATAATTGATTTTTCTTATAGGTATGATATAATTTAATATGATTTAATTAAGTAAAATTCACAGAATTGTTATGTATTGGAAGAAAAACAGCTGCATTCTGATAATCTTTATTAAGAAATTAACAAACTGACAAATATAGTTGACGAATCAATTTTTATTTGATACAATGCATCTGTAAATTAGCAAAGGAGAACAAAATGGAGAAAAATATTGTTATCGTCGGTGCCGGATATTCAGGTATTCTGACAGCCAAAAAATTAGCCAAGAAATTCAAAAAAAATCCAGAAGTAACCATTACAATTATAGACAAAAATCCTTTTCATACAATGCTTACTGAACTCCATGAAGTAGCGGCAAGCCGCGTGGATGAAGATAGTATCAAGATTAGTCTTAAGAAGGTTTTTGCCGGAAGAAAAGTTAAGGTAGTTCATGATACCGTTACTTCAATCAACTTTGAAAGTAAGAAAGTTGTAGGAAATGCAGGCGATTATCAATATGATATCCTAGTTCTTGCAGCTGGTTCCAAACCTACCTTTTACGGAGTTCCCGGAGCAGAGGAGCACTCCTTTAAATTATGGTCTTATGAGGATGCAGTAATACTTAAAGACCGTATTCATAACCTTTTTCGCCAGGCTGCTTGTGAAACAAATATCGAAGAAAGAAAGAAGCTTTTAAGCTTTTACGTAGTAGGTGCAGGTTTTACAGGTGTGGAAATGGTGGGAGAACTGGCAGAATATGTTCCCATTCTTTGCGAGAAGTACGAAATTGACAGAAGTGAAGTAACACTTTTTGATGTAGACGGTTTAAGCCGTGTTATTCCCAATCTTACAGAGAAGCTTTCCGCTAAGGTGGCAAGACGTCTTGAGAAGATGGGTGTAACTTTAATAATGAATGCTACTGTTTCTGAAGTAGGCAGTGATTTCATTGAATTAAAACAGAATGATAAAGTAAATCATTATACAGCTGGAACAGTAATCTGGGCAGCTGGTATTCAGAGTGCCGATATTACCCAGGAAGCAGGAAAAGATCTTGAGCTTACCAGAGGTGCCCGTATCCAGGTTGACAGTTACTTACGTTCTTCCAAGGATGAGAAAGTATTCATCGCCGGAGATAATATGTATTTCGTTCCGGAAGGTGAAGACCGTCCCGTTCCTCAGATGGTAGAGAACTGCGAGCAGTGTGCAGATGTAATTGCACACAATGTTGCATGTTCCCTCAGAGGCCAGGGAGAGATGGAAGTTTATAAGCCTTCTTTCCATGGTGTTATGGTAAGTATAGGAGGAAGATATGGTGTCGCTCAGGTAGGAACACCGAAGCATATGTTCAGTCTGGCTTCCTTCTTTGCCATGTTCACAAAACATTTTATCAATATCGTTTACTTTATTCAGGTACTTGGCTGGAATAAAGTGTTCAGTTACTTAAAACATGAATTCTTTACCGTTAGAAACTGCAGAAGCTTTGTAGGAGGACATTTCTCCAACAGAACCCCCAGCTTCCTGCTTGTACCTTTAAGAGTATGGCTTGGTGCTGTTTGGGTATTTGAAGGCGTCATGAAGATAGTTGAGGGCTGGTTTAAAGCACCTAAGCTTACCGGATTTTTTGGCGGTGCCAATTCCTGGTACGAAAGTATTTTAAACGGCGTTACCTCAGCGGCAGCTTCCGGTGCAGCAGATGCAACCTCCTCAGCAACAGCAACCGGTGGAAGTGAAGGTGCGGCTGAAGCTTTAGGCCATGTAATCATGAACTTTGACTTTTTAGGACTTATCAGATTTATATTTGTAAGCGGCAAGGGTCTTGCAGAATCTACTATAAGTGATTATGCATTTAAATTAGATATACCTTTAATGAATTGGTTTGTTAACCATTTAATTCTTCCTTCTGATGGCATGCAGATGTTTATGCAGATATTCATTGTAGTAGCTGAAGTCTTAATTGGTCTTGCTTTAATGGGCGGACTGCTTACCGGACCTGCAGCTTTGGTATCTTTAGTACTACAGTTCATGTTCGTATGCACAACTGGTCTGTACTTAAATACCTTCTGGATGATTTTCGGCGGAGTTGCTCTGTTAATCGGTGCAGGAAGAACCTTAGGTTTAGATTACTATGCTATGCCTGGTCTTAAAAAATGGTGGAAGAAGTTACCTATCATAAGAAAGTTGTACATTTATAATGACTAATGAAAAAATAAACAGCAAGGATGAGACTGTTCTGATGCCCGCTTCTGAAGCCTTTGAAGCGGTGGTTAAGGAAATGGAGACTGTTATTACGAAGGCTCCCAGGACAGTTAGGCGATATACCACTCACCTTCTTTCCTCCAGAGGAAAATATATTCGAGCTGCATCGGTTATTACCTGCAGCGAGAATGAGGATGGGCTGGTGCACCCCGGTGCCGTTAAGATAGCAGCGGCAATTGAAGTGCTCCACCTGGCAACACTTGTGCATGATGACGTAATTGATGATGCGGATCTGCGCAGGGGAGAAGTAACTCTGCAGAAGAAGTATGGAAAGAAGACGGCAGTTATTTGCGGTGATTATCTTCTCTGCGCAGCGCTGATTTTAGCGGCAAGTGTAGAAGACAAAGATAAATATTTGAAAATTGCATTGCCTGATTATGCCGGTAAAATATGTACCGGTGAGTTAGAACAGCATATTAACAACTATAATCTGAACTTATCTGTGTATCAGTACCTTAAGATTATATCCGGTAAGACAGCTGCGTTATTTGAAGCATCCTTTTATGCAGGTGCTGTCTTTGGTGATTATGACAGGAAAGAATGCGGAAGTTACAGACAATTAGGTTTTTATATAGGAATGATCTTTCAGCTGACAGATGATTGTATGGATTTTGAATCTACCAAGGAAGTAAGCCTTAAGCCGGTACAATCCGACTATGAACAAGGTGTTATAACACTGCCTTTGATTCATGCTCTTAGAAACCTGACAGACTTTAAGCAGAAGGCGAAAGATAAGGATATTACCAGACAGGAAATCAACTCAGCAGTGGAGAAATCCGGCGGACTCAAGATAACGAAGCTGATGGTTGAGAAATATTATAAGAAGTCTATGAAAGTAATAGAGGAATTAACGATTACTTCAGCGAAAAAGGATAAGCTTATCGAACTTTTAAACAAAGCATCCCGTAATAGCTAAAGGAGCGAAAAGACATGATAAAAAGGTTTTTGGACTATGTTGAAATCCGGACCAAGATAACCAGTCTTTTTGCGTTCCTGATGTCTCTTGGTCTCCTGCTCTATCAAGAGCAGGAAATCAGCATCATAAACACACTGGTGTTTTTTTGTTCCATGTTTTTGTTGGATCTTGCAACAACGGCCATCAATAATTATATTGATACAAAGTCAGGGGATCAGAAACTGCCCTTCGATAGAAAGACCGCGTTGCATATAATATACATTTTATTATTTATCGGCGCTTTATTAGGACTTTATCTGGCTTGGAAAAATGGCTTGGTAGTGCTTGCGGTCGGAGCAGTATGTTTCCTGTGCGGTATCTTTTATACCTATGGACCTGTTCCAATATCAAGACAGCCATTGGGAGAATTGTTATCAGGCATTTTCTATGGATTATTTATTCCGTTCCTGATGTTTTATATCAACACTCCGGAAGGTACATTTTTGACTTACAGCATAAGCCTTAAAGAGATAAATTTAAGTGTTAAAATAATTCCAATCCTTGCAGTTCTGCTGTTTGCAGTGATTCCCTTCTGCTGTACGGCGAACATAATGCTGGCCAACAATATCTGTGATGTAGAAAAAGACATAAAAGTAAAACGGCACACGCTGCCTTATTATATTGGCAGGAGATCATTAGACCTGTTTGGTTTTCTTTATTATGCCTGCTACCTTTCGGTTATTCTAATGTCAATTGTTAAAATATTATCACCCTTATGCCTGTTATCCTTATTGACGGTATATCCTGTAGGGAAGAATATNNAAGATAAACAGAGCAAGAGTGAAACATTTATTCTATCAATCAAAAATTATATAATTATTATGGGAAGTCTGACAATACTGATCTTTATCAGTATCCTGCTTCCCTAAGGTACTCACTTATTATTTTAAGTGTGTAGTATTTCGGTTTATTTTTATCAGCAATGCTGATATTAAAATAAAAAATAAATTTATGGAGGACAAAAAATATGAAAAAAAGTTTAGCACTTGTACTAAGCTTAGCACTTGTATTTACCACACTCACCGCATGCGGTAAGAGCGAATCAAAAGGCGGGGAAGCAATTAAAACCGGTCTTGGTATTGTAACATCAATAGCAGGATCAACAAATGCAGGAGATGAGGATGGATTAGCTCAGGCATATTCCTACATCGCTGCTGTAACAGTAGGTTCAGACAACAAGATTATTGATTGTAAACTTGATGCAGCTCAGACAAACATCAACTTCTCAAAAGAAGGAAAACTTACAACAGATATAGCTGCTGGATTCCAGACAAAACAGGAATTAAAAGATGCTTATNNTTATGGTATGAAATCTGCTTCCAGCATTGGTAAAGAATGGTATGAGCAGGCTAATTCCTTTGCTGAGTTTGTTAAAGGCAAGACTTTAGATGAAGTAAAAGGTATCTCTATCAACGAAGAAGGAAAAGCTGGTGATGCTGATCTTGCTTCTTCTGTAACTGTACATATTGGTGATTTCGTAGCAGTTGTTTCCAAAGCTGTATCCAACGCTCAGGATTTAGGTGCTAAATCTGGTGATAAATTAGGTCTTGGAACTACAACAACAGCTGATAAATCCAAAGATGCATCTGCTGAAGAAGACGGTTTAGCGGAAGCTTATGCTTTCTACTCTGCAGTAACTGTAGATTCTTCTAACAAGATTACAAGCTGTGCTATTGACGCTTCTATCGCTGATGTAAACTTTAACACGGAAGGTGTTATTACAAGCGATATCAATGCAGAAGTTCAGTCAAAGCAGGAATTAAAAGATGCTTATNNTTATGGTATGAAATCTGCTTCTTCTATTGGGAAAGAGTGGTTTGAGCAGGCTAACTCCTTTGCTAAATATGTAGTTGGAAAAACTGCTGATGAAGTGAAAGGTTTATCTGTTAATGAAGAAGGAAAAACTGGCGATGCAGATCTTGCAAGCTCAGTTACAGTACACATAGCTCCTTTCATGGGTATTGTTGAAAAAGCTGCAACTAACGCTAAATAATTTTAGTTAACAGACTATATTTTGGGGAGGTAGTTCTACTACCTCCCTATTTTAACGAATGAAAAGAATGCAGAGAATAAAAACATTTAGTTCTTATAAAGAATCAAAAAAACTAAAAACGTAGCATATAGAACAAACAAATTTACAATGAAAAATAATTAATATATAATATAAGAACCTTATAACAAACAGATATGCATAGGCAAACCTTGTATAAGCAAAACATATATACTAATGTAGAATGGAGATCAACGTGGGAAAGAGGCTTATAGCGATTGTATTAATATTGGTAAATGTAATTACCCTCACCTCCTGTGCTTCCGAGCAGAAAAGATATCAGGCTGAGTTTCTGGTTTTATTTAATACGGTAACAAAAATTGTTGGCTACGCAGACAACAAAGAAGACTTCGACAAATATGCCCAGATGATCTATGATGAGCTTAAGGTATATCACGAGCTTTATGATATTTATAACGATTATGAAGGGATTAATAATATAAAGACCATTAATGACAATGCAGGAATAAAACCCGTTAAGGTGGATAAGAAAATTATTGATATGCTCACCTATGCCAAAGAGGCATACAAAGAAACAGACGGAAAATTGAATATAGCCCTGGGTGCAGTGCTTAAAGTATGGCATGAGTACCGGGAAGAAGGCATAGACAATCCGGAAAAAGCTAAAGTTCCTCCTATGGAATTATTGGAAGAAAAGAATCAGCATACAAATATAGAGGATATGATTATTAATGAAGAAGAGTCAACCGTATATCTGAATGATCCTGAAATGTCCCTTGACGTAGGAGGAGTAGGAAAGGGTTATGCTACGGAAAGGGTATGCCAGTATGCCGAAGAGAATGGTTTTGCTAACGGCATGGTAAGTGTAGGCGGAAATGTAAGAGTAATTGGAAGCAGAGACGGTAAAGGCGATCCATGGCGTGTAGGTATCCAGAACCCGGACTTGACCAGCGAACAGGCTAATCTTTATATCTTAAATTTAACCGAAGCATCATTGGTATCCAGTGGTGATTATGAGCGCTTTTACATGGTAGATGGTGTGAAATACCATCATATAATAGATCCGGCAACACTGATGCCGTCCACTTATTTTACGGCAGTATCCATCGTCTGCAAAGATTCGGGAATGGCGGATGCCTATACCAAAGCAATCTTTAACATGTCCTATGAGGATGGCATGAAATTTGTAGAAGCACATCCTGATATTGAAGCCTTATGGGTATTTAAAAACGGTGACTTAAAATACAGCTCTGGTTTTGAAAAGTATATCAGAGAATAAAGTACGTGCGTCAAAGTGCACAGATGGGAGTTA